>NZ_JBVVQQ010000017.1:0-155625 GCF_055811135.1 Mesorhizobium sp. WSM4817
GGCATGGGGTTGGGGAATTGGGGACGGCTGGGTCTGGCGAATAGCAACCCAGATCCGGGGCATCGATCAATGGCAACGGGCATGGCAGCATTGCTGGCGGGTGCTGCGGCGATCGCGCTGCTCACCCCGTCGGCCCATGCTCAGTCGGCCAATGCCCAACAGGCCGCCCAAACTGCAACGGATCAGCAGCAGGCCGAACAGGCGCAGACGCCTGAACAGGCTGTGACGGCTGCGGCAGGCGCAACGCTGCTCGACCAGATCCTGGTCGTCAGCCGCACCGGCGAGACGGCGATCGATTCCCTGGCTTCGGTCAGCCATGTCGATCAGGAGCAATTGCAACGCCGCATGGCGACGACGCCCAACGACATGCTGTTGGGTGTGCCGGGTGTAGCGGTCCAGGCCGACGCGAGGCGCGTCAGCTCCAGCATCAACATCCGTGGCTTGCAGGATTTCGGCCGCGTCGCGGTGATCGTCGACGGTGCGCGGCAGAATTTCCAGCGCTCCGACCACGGCCCGCAATCGACCTTCTATATCGATCCGGAACTCATCAAGTCCGTCGACGTCATTCGCGGCCCGGTCGCCAACACCTACGGCTCGGGCGCCATTGGCGGCGTTGTCCTGTTCGAGACCAAGGACGCGGACGACTATCTTCGCGACGGCGAGACATGGGCGGCGTCTGCGACCGGACGCTATGAGAGCAACGGCGAAGGCTGGACGACCAGCGCTGCCGGCGCCTACCGTTTCAACGAAAATTGGGATGTCCTCGGCAACATCGTCTATCGCGACTACGACGACTACAAGGATGGCGGCGGCGATACGGTCAACGGCACCGGCTTCGACGTTTTGAGCGGCCTGCTGAAGACAACCATCCGCCCCAGCGAAAACAGCGAACTGAAGCTGGGCTGGAATGGCACGAGCGACGGCTGGAACGAGGTCAGCGGCGGCACTCCGGTGAATGACGTCGACCTGGAGGCGAATACCTTCACGGCGCGCTACAACATCACCGATGAGGACAAGAGCTGGCTCGATCTCCACGTCAACGCGTCCTACAACAAGACCAACATGGAAATGACGAGCCTGGTCCCGCAAAACCGGTTTGATCCAGTCACCGGTCTTCCCATCGTCCTGCCGGCGGGCTCGATGTCGACCTTCGATGTCGGCACTTCGGGCATCGACATCTGGAACACCTCGCGGTT
Source organism: Mesorhizobium sp. WSM4817 (assembly GCF_055811135.1). Taxonomy (NCBI): domain Bacteria; kingdom Pseudomonadati; phylum Pseudomonadota; class Alphaproteobacteria; order Hyphomicrobiales; family Phyllobacteriaceae; genus Mesorhizobium; species Mesorhizobium sp. WSM4817. The sequence continues at coordinate 1,197 of NZ_JBVVQQ010000017.1, forward strand.
CGAGACCGCCGGCATTGCGCACGAACTGACCTATGGCGGCGACTGGGTTGGCGACGATGTCGAGACGGGTGGCGCCGCAGGCGGCGCCAGTTTCTATACCCCTTCGGGCAAGCGAAACGTTTCCGGCGCCTACATCCAGGACAAGCTCACCTGGGACTGGCTCGAAATCATCGCCGGGCTGCGTTACGACAACTACAAGCTCGAAAGCGATGTCGGCGAAACCTCCGGCGACCGGCTGTCGCCGCGCCTCACCGTCGGCGTTTCGCCGTTCGAAACTGCCAGCCTTGCGGGACTGCAATTCTACGGCACCTATGCCGAGGGATATCGCTCTCCGTCGCTGTCGGAAACCCTCATCAGCGGCAACCATCCGGCAGGCGTCAGCTTTCCCTTCCTTCCCAATCCCGATCTGAAGCCTGAAACCGGCAAGACCGTCGAATTCGGTGTCAACTACAAGCAGGGCGACATCCTCGAAGCCGGCGACGCGTTTCGTTTCAAGGCCGCCTACTTCAACAACGACGTCGAAGACTACATAGCAGATGTAACGCTATCGGCATTCGACCCGACCAGCGGCTGCCCGTTCGGCCCCGGCATCCCGATCTGCGTCCAATACCAGAACTTTGCAGAAGCCAGGATCCGCGGCTTTGAAATGGAAGCCGTCTATGACGCCGGTTGGGGTTTCGCCGGGCTTTCCGCGTCGATCATCGATGGCCACACCATCTCCTACGACGGCGAGCGGGCAGACCTCGTCACCGTCCCCTCTTCGCAGGTCACCGGGCAACTCGGCTTCCGATTTCTGGAGGACAAGCTGACCGTCGGCGGCGAGGTGCAGTATAATGGCAAGCCGAAGGGCAACTCGGTGGCCAAGGACTACACGCTGGTCAACGCCTTCGTCAGCTACCAGGCGACCGACAATCTCAAGGTCGACTTCCGCGCCGACAATTTGTTCGACGTCAAATACACCAACCCGTTGAATGCACCAGCCACTGTTGTAGTTTACGAGCCTGGCGTCACGCTCAAGCTGGCGGCGACAATGCGATTTGGAGGCTGACGACAATGACAAGCTTGACGGCATCGCTTCGCCTGCTGACCTCGGTGCTGGCCATGCCGCTTGCGATGGGTCCGGCGTGGGCGCAACAGTCTGCGCCGGCCCCTGCTCTCACGCTTGAACTCAATGGCGCGCAACCCTCCGACAAGGGCTGCCGTCTGACCTTCGTGGTCAACAACACGCTCGGCGCCGATCTCTCGAAAGCGGCGTTCGAGATCGCGCTGTTCAACGAGGCCGGCGTCGTCGACCGGCTGACCGTGCTCGACTTCAAGGACCTGCCGGCGGGCAAGACCAAGGTGACGCGTTTTGACCTTGCCGGCGCCGACTGCGCCAAGGTCAGCCGCGTGCTGATCAACAGCTCGACCGAATGCGCTGGCACCGGCATCCAGCCGGACGCTTGCATGCGTGGCCTGAAGACCGAGACCAAGACCGGCATCGCCTTCGGGGTCTGAGAGGCAGACCGCGCTGGCCGGCCTGTTGCCGCCAGGGCAAATGATGTTGATTTGACAAGTCCGCGCCGGTTGCGGCAGGTCTCGCCGCGAGCCATGCAGAACATCAGTCCCCTCCCCGACGCCGATGGCGAACTGGCGATTGTGCCGACCGGATCGCTTGCGCCGGCCCGACCGTCAGCCTTGAGCCGCAATTGGACGGCGGCGATCGTCGCCTCCTGCCTGTTTCATGCGGCGGTGGCGGCCGCTTTTCTCATCGCACCTGCAGGCACGTTTGATGCCGGGGACGCAATCGAGGTGGAAGGCGCCGATCGAACCGGCGCCGACGTGGTCGGCAGCGCCTTGGATAGTCAGGGTGCGTTGAACGTCACCCTGGTGCCCGACCCGCGGCGAGCCAAGCCCGAGGTCAAGCCCAAGCCGCCTGCCGACCGGCCCACCGGGGACCGGCCCATTAGGGAAATGGCCGCGCAACCACCCCCGCCCTTGCCGCAGATTGTCGAGCAATCCACTGCCGCGCCAGACATGTTGATGGCCGACACTCCACGCCTGGACGAGCAGAACGTGGCTCCGAAGATCGAAACACCGGCAGAGCCGGCTGCTCCGGCCGAAAACACCGAGGCCCCTCCTGCCGATATCGGGCAGCCGCCGATCCCGACGCCAAGGCCGAGCGCTACACCAGGTCCTGTCGGAGCCGGCGAAACCAAGGAGGTCCGCGGCGCCGCGGATGGCGAGGAACGCGACGCGGTGGCTGCCAGCAAGGGCAAGGAGCAGGCAGCGGCAGGCAACGCGATCGAATCCGGCTACAGCGGTGAAGTCCAGAAGAAGCTTGCCCGCGCCAACCGTCATGTTTCGAAAGCGATACAGGCGAGCGCTCGCAACAATGCCAGGGTCGTTTTCGTTGTCATGGCCGACGGCAGCATCAGCGATATACAGCTTGCCGAAAGCTCAGGTTCTGCGGAGCTTGACCAATTCGCTTTAACACTGGTGCGCAAGCAGGCGCCGTTCCCTCCCATTCCAAGCGAAACCGGCAAGTCAAGTTGGGTGTTTAAAGCGCGGATCGGTCCATTTTAACAGCCTTCGCCTCATCGTTTCAGGCATTCCAACACAAATCATAAACTGCAGTCACGAAAGGACGGCCAATGTACATCGCCATGAATCGCTTCAAGGTCCAGAATGGCTCGGAAGCCGCTTTCGAGGACATCTGGAAAAACCGTGATTCCAGCCTGTCCGAAATGAAAGGTTTCAAGGAATTTCATCTGCTGCGTGGTCCGGTCAACGAGGCCGAAGGCTACACGCTGTTCGCTTCGCACACGGTGTGGGCGAGCCATGAGGATTTCGTCGCCTGGACCAAATCCGAGAACTTCCGCGCCGCGCACCGCAACGCCGGCTCCACCAAGGTGCACTATCTCGGCCATCCGCAGTTCGAGGGCTTTTCGGTCGTCGAGGGCGCGTGACATGGCCTCGCCCGCAGCCGACCCGGTGCGCTGATGAAATTCGGCTGCGTGCCCGAAGAACGTGAAGCTTCCGCGCCGTCAATCGCGTCAAGCCAATTGCCGATCTCGGCGCCGCCCCTCAACCCCCTGCCGGGACCTTCTCCCCGTGAATAACGGGGAGAAGGGGCTTGGACGCGACGCTGGCGCCCCCCTCTCCCCGTCCTTCACGGGGAGAGGGTAAGGGTGAGGGGCGGCGCCGACCTGAGGTGATTGCCACGATGCCTAAGAGCAACGAAAAGTATAGCGGAATCCTACGCCGCGGCCAGCAGGCTGGCATTGCCGCCGGCAGCCGTGGTGTCGACGCAGACGGCGCGCTCATGCGCGTAGGCGGCCGGATTGAGCACTTCGCTGACCAGCGGCACGATCGCGCCGGCGCGGTCGGCGATCACCTTCCGCACGATGCGAGCGGCCTCGGGCGTGCCGGAAAAGGCAACGACGTCGACACGCAGCGCGCGTGCCTCGACCGGGTCGGGCCGGCCGTCAATGGCCGCCAGCGGCAGGCCTTTGCCGGTCAGTGATGACAGTGCTGCCGGCGCACCCGGCGCGACGGCCAGCACCGCATTGCCGGCGGCGAGCGCCTGGATGGTCTGGGCAAGCAGCGTGTCGGCGTCCGGTCCGAGGCAGAGCACGCGGCCGCGCGGCGACAGCGACAGCGTGTTGGCCTCGCCGGTCGGCCCGGGCAAATCGACCTGGCCGAAATCGATGCTTGCGGCAGCACCGATGGCCGCGGCACCCTTGCCGCGCAAATGCTTCCTCAGCACCGCCACCCGGTCCGCCCGCGTCGACCAGCCGCCAAGCGTCGGGTCCGGCAGATTGTCGGCAAGTTCGGTCGCCGTCACCTTGCGGCCGTCAAGAACAGGCGTGCCCGCCTGCGGCCCCTTGCGGAACCGCCTGAGATAGTGCGGCCCGCCGGCCTTCGGTCCGGTGCCGGAAAGTCCTTCGCCGCCGAACGGCTGCGAGCCGACCACGGCGCCGATCTGGTTGCGGTTGACATAGATGTTGCCGGCATGAATGCCGTCGACGAAATGCTGGGCGCGGCCTTCGATGCGGGTGTGCAGGCCGAAGGTCAGGCCATAACCCTTGCGGTTGATCGCGGCGATGACCCCGTCGATATCGTCGGCGTCGAAGCTGGCGACATGCAGCACCGGCCCGAACACCTCGCGCTCGATGTCCTCGATGCCCTTGACCCGAAACACATGCGGCGCCACGAAGCGGCCCGGCTTCGGCGCTTCGAGCTTGGCGATCAGCCGGCCTTGCAGGCCCATGTCGGTGCAATAGTCGCGGATCGATTTTTGTGCCTCCTCGTCGATGACTGGCCCGACATCGGTCGAGATCCGCCAGGGATCGCCGAGGCTGAGCGCTTCCATCGCGCCTTTCAGCATGTCCAGCATCTTCTTCTCGACGTCCTTCTGCACGTAGAGCACGCGCAGCGCCGAGCAGCGCTGGCCGGCGCTCTGGAAAGCCGAGGCCAGGATGTCGCGCACCGCCTGCTCGGGCAGCGCAGTGGAATCGACGATCATCGCATTCAACCCGCCGGTCTCGGCGATCAGCATGGCGTCGGGCGCGGCAGTCTCGGCCAGCTGCTTTTCGATCAGCTTGGCGACGTCGGACGAGCCGGTGAAGCAGACGCCGGCAATGCGCGGATCGGCGGTCAGCGGGCCGCCGACCGAGGGGCCGTCGCCGGGCAGAAGCTGGATGACGTCTTCCGGCACGCCGGCTTCGCGCAGCAATTCGACCGCGCGGAAGGCAATCAGCGGCGTTTGCTCGGCCGGCTTGGCGATGACCGAATTGCCGGTGACGAGTGCTGCCGCAATCTGGCCGGTGAAGATGGCGAGCGGAAAATTCCATGGCGAGATGCACGCGATCACGCCGCGCGCCTCGGTTCCCGTTTCGGCATTGGCCGCCTCGGTCGCGTAATAGCGCAGGAAATCGACCGCCTCGCGCACCTCAGCGACGCCGTCGGCCAGGGATTTGCCGGCCTCGCGTGTGGCGAGCGCGAAGAATTCGATGGCGTTGGCCTCATAGAGGTCGGCCGCGCGGTTGAGGATGGCGGCGCGCTCGGCGACGGCGCGCTTCGCCCAGGCCGGTTGCGCCTCCATGGCGATGCGCATGGCGGTCGCAACCTGTTTGGCGGTAGCCTCGCTGACCGTGCCGACCACTTCCTCGGGCTTTGCCGGATTGACCACCGGACGCTGATTGCCGTAGCCGGCGGCACGGGTGATCGGCCTGGCGTGCCAGCGGTCCGGCCCGGCGAATTCAGTCCTGGCCTTGTCGATCGCGGCCAGCGTCACCGGATCGGTGATGTCGAACCCCTTCGAATTGCGGCGGGCAGCACCGAAGATCGCCGACGGGCTGGGAATCGCCGGATTGGCGGCCGGCCTCTGTTTCTCGACGGTTTCGAGCGGGTCGCGGGCAATATCCTCCGGCTCGACCTCCTCGTCGGTGAGTTGGTGGACGAAGGAGGAGTTGGCGCCGTTTTCGAGCAGCCGGCGGACCAGATAGGCAAGCAGGTCGGAATGCGCGCCGACCGGGGCATAGATGCGGCAGCGCGTGCCCTCGGCCCGCCGCACCGTCTCGTGCAGTGCCTCGCCCATGCCGTGCAGGCGCTGGAACTCGAAGGAGTCGCGATCGCCGGCCATCGACAGGACGGCGGCGACGGTGTGGGCGTTGTGGGTGGCGAATTGCGGATAGATGCGGTCGGTCATCGACAGCAGCTTTTTCGCGCAGGCCAGATAGGACACATCGGTGTTGGCCTTGCGGGTGAACACCGGATAGCCGTCGAGCCCGAGCGCCTGCGCCCGCTTGATCTCGGTGTCCCAATAAGCGCCCTTGACCAGCCGCACCATGATGGTGCGGTCGTGCTTCTTCGCCAGCGCATAGAGCCAGTCGATGACGAAGGCGGCGCGTGGACCGTAGGCCTGGACGACGACGCCAAAGCCGTTCCAGCCGGCAAGCTCCGGCTCGGCCAGCACCCGCTCGATGATTTCGAGCGACAGGTCGAGGCGGTCGGCCTCCTCGGCGTCGATGTTGAGGCCCATGCGCGAATGGCGCGCCGCCAGCGCCAGCGACAAAAGTCGCTCGGCCATCACAGGCAGCATCTTTTCCTTCTGCGTCGCCTCGTAGCGCGGATGCAGCGCCGACAGCTTGACCGAGATGCCGTGATTCTGGCGGATGTCGGGACCGTTGGCGCCGGCGTCGAGCGACGAGATGGCGTCGGCATAGGCCTTGAGATAGCGCAGTGCGTCGGCCTCGGTGCGAGCTGCTTCGCCCAGCATGTCGAAGGAATAGAGATAGCCTTTCTGGGTCATCGGCCGGCCGCGCTTGACGGCCTCGGCAATCGTGCGGCCGAGCACGAACTGCTCGCCCATTTCGCGCATGGCGGCGGCGACCGCCCTGCGGATGACCGGCTCGCCCAGCCGGCGCACCATGGCGCGCAGCGTGCCTTCGATGCCGTCCTCGCCTTCATCGAGCACCCGGCCGGTCAGCATCAGCGCCCAGGTCGACGCATTGACGAAGATCGAGCTCGAGCCGCCCGAATGCGCCGACCAGTCGTGCGGCGCGATCTTGTCGGCGATGAGGTCGTCCATCGTCTCGGTGTCCGGCACCCGCAGCAGCGCTTCGGCCAGGCACATCAGCGCGACGCCCTCCTTGGTGGACAGGCCGTAAGCGGACAAAAAGACTTCCATCAGCCGCGGATCGGACGAGCCGCGCACCGCCCGCACCAGATCGGCGGCGCGGGCCGAGATTGCCTTGCGCTCTTTCGTCGAAAGGCCCGTCGCCTCGGCCAACCGCTTCACGGCCTCGTCTTCGTCAGGCAAGTAATTGGCACGGATCTGCTGGCGGATGGCTTCGAGCGCTGGCATGACGGTCCTGTGGAGCGAGCATCAGTGAGCGGTCCGGCGGTCACCGGACCGAATGACGCAAGCTAGCACAAAGCGTGGTTTCGATCGGTCCAAAGAAATCGACAGGAGAGGTCGATTGATCTATCATTTGGGTGGATTTCCTCCAATCTGACCAGATATTTGATGACAGAAGACCAATTGGACCGCATCGACAGGAACATCCTTTCGGCGCTGGGCAGCGACGGCCGGCTTTCGATGTCGGAACTCGCGGCAAAGGTCGGCCTGTCGAAGACGCCGGTGCAGGCGCGGGTCAAGCGGCTGGAAAAGGACGGCATCATCCGAGGCTACCAGGCGATCGTCGACCGTGAGCGGATGGGCGAAGGCCATGTCGCCTTCGTCCAGGTGAAACTGTCGGACACCCGCTCGGCCGCGCTCGACGCCTTCAACCGCGCCGTGCAAGCGGTGCCGGAGATCGAGCAATGCCACATGATGGCGTCGAGCTTCGACTATCTGCTGAAGGTCCGCACCACCGACATCGCCGCCTACCGCCGCGTGCTTGGCGAGCGCATCTCCGCTCTGCCCCACGTCGCCCAGACCTCGACCTTCGTGGCGATGGAGACGGTCAAGGACCGGTAGTAAAGCGCTGATGCATTGACGTCGGCGGGACAGCGCCCCCTCTGTCCTGCCGGACATCTCCCCACTTGGGGGAGATCGGCGGCTTCGGCGACAGTGCCCCTTTTCTTGAATGTTGAAAATTGGCGAAAGCCGAGGGGCAGCCAATCTCCCCACTCGTGGGGGAGATGTCCGGCAGGACAGAGGGGGGCGCGAAGGATCGCTACCGAGCAGCTGGTCCCTCACTCCGCCAGCGTCTTCAAGAACGCCACCAGTGCCGCGCGCTCGCGGTCCGAAAGCTGCAGCGGGTGGATCTCGGATACACCCTCGACACTGGCAGGCGCCTTCGAATAATGCGCCACAACCTCCTCGAGCGAGGAAAACTGCCCGGCATGCATGTAGGGCGCACGGGTGGCGGCGCCGCGCAGCGACGGCGTCTTGTAGGCGCGGACGAGTTCCGGCCCGGCCTTGACCATGAAGCGCAGCTCGCCGCAGGCGCTGGCGCCACCATCGCGAAACGCGCCGAAACAGTTGAACGGATCGGCCTCGACTTGGCGTACCGCGTCTATGCGGCCGCGATCCGGCGGCAGGTTCGCCACCGACGGCACGCCGGTGTTGTGAAAACCGCCGTCCGTAAAACGCGGCCCGTTATGGCAGGTCACGCAATTGGCCCTGCCGATGAACAGCTTTAGCCCGAGGATTTCTTCGGGCGACAAGGCATCGCCGCCTTGCGGCGCCTGTATACGGGTATCCAAAGCGGCGGCGAACCGGTCGAAGCGCGTCTGCGGTGGCGCGATCGATCGCTCGAAGGCGGCGATCGCCTTGCCGATATTGGCGAAGACGCGGTTGACGTCCTCGGCTTGCGCATCGGACATGGCATTCCAGGCAGCCTTCTCGGCATCGCCGCCGAGCGGACTGGCATTGGCCGGCACATTTGAAAGGTCTGGCAGCGGCCCGAAGATGCGCTCGTAGCGCTCGCCGAATCGCGCCTTGATATAATGCGCGTAGGCGGCGCGGTTGCCGGCCTGCTCCAGCGGATTTTCCAGCGGCGCCAGCGCCTGCGCCCAGAGACTGTCGCGCCGCCCGTCCCAGAAGAACCATGCGTCATGTACAACGCCGGCCAGCGGCATGGTGCGCCGGTTGGTGCGGCCGACACCGACCGCTCGCGGCAGATCGTCCTGGAACTGCCGGTCGATCTTGTGGCAGGTCGAGCAGGAAACCTTGCCGTCGCCGCTCATCCCGGGGTCGAAAAACAGCGTCGCGCCGAGCGCGGCGGCAGCCGGCACGTCGGCGAAGCGGTTGGTGGTGTCGGTTTTCAGCGGCGGCAGGGCTGACAGCGCCAGCGAGGCGATGGTCTTCTTTTCGGCATCGGAAAACTCAGGCTTGCCGCAGCCGGCAAGCACAGCCATCGCCAGCAGCGCGAAAAGTCGCGGAAAGCGGTTCATCTTGCTCCAGCGCTCAGAGCAACACATTGAAGACCACCGTGTCGGATCCGGCCGCCGCGGAAATGGCGAAATGCAGTTGCCACAATCCGCTCATTGTGAATTTCACCCCGCCGATGCGATAGCGGCCATCGCCCAGATAATCGGTCGCATGCGGGCTGGTTGGCAGACCGTGCCTGTGCTGCGGCATGCCGCCGGATATCGAGATCGCAGCGCCCTCCACCGGGGTGCCCGCATTTGTCTTCAGGGTCAGCAGCCAGGATTGCAGCTCGCCTTGACGGACAACGCCCCGCTCCGGCTCGAAACTGGCTACGAACAGGCCGTTCGCCGTCTCTTTCGAACGGGCAATCTCGGAGCCGGCGAGCCGAGGCGCTTGCGGCGCGGTCACATAGACGGCGGCGAGAATGCCGGCCAGCAAGGCAGCCAGACCAACACCTGCCAGAACGTTGCGCCATAACGATGCCAAACCGTTTCCTCTTCCGGATATAACGCCCGCTGGGTAGATTTGCGTCCCGCCGCTTAGTTGAGAAAACGCCGCTGGCGCAAAAATCCTCTGCCGCCAAGCATGGCGCTGCCGCTCGCAAAAAGCTACAGCACCGGGTCTTTGGTTTGTGCATGTCGTGATCCCAAAACCGCCGCGCAGGCTGTGGGCGACATGCACCAGGAGAGAGAGTACATGGCAGGAAACGGCGTCGCTTCGATCGGTGAATGCATGCTCGAGCTTTCAGGCCAAGCCGGGCCGAACTGGCGCATGGGCTTTGCCGGCGACACGTTCAATACGCTGTGGGCGCTGCATGCGCTGAGCGGTGACCGGCCAGCGACCTATGTGTCGGCGTTCGGCGACGACCCGTTCTCGCGCGACCAGAGCGATTTCTTCGCGCAAAACGGCATCGGCATCGGCGCCAGCCCGATTATACCAGGCGCCCGGCCTGGCCTCTATGCAATCACGCTGACCGGCGCCGAACGCTCCTTCACCTACTGGCGCGGCGACGCAGCCGCGAGACAGCTTGCATCCGACGCGGCCGCTTTGGCGAAAAATCTTGAAAATCAGGCGCTTGTTTACTTTTCCGGAATCACTTTGGCAATTCTGGACGACGCCGCGCGCAAGACACTTTTGGCGGCGGTGGCCAAGGCGCGCGCCGCCGGAACGCTTGTCGCCTTCGATCCCAATTATCGGCCGCGGCTGTGGCGCCGGCGCGAGGAAGCACAGACCGCGATCCTCGATGCGCTGGCAGTCTCTGACATCGCGCTGCCGACCTTTCCCGACGAGCAGATGCTGTTCGGCGACGCAGCGCCGCAGAAAACCGCGGAAAGGCTGCGAAAGCTGGTCGGCGAAGTCGTTGTCAAGAACGGCGAGGAGCCGGCGCTGATCGCCGCAGACGGCACCCTGCAACCGGTTCCGGCCGTGCATGTCGCCGCCCCCGTCGATACGACCGGCGCCGGCGATTCCTTCAATGGCGCCTATCTCGCCGCCCGGCTTGCCGGCGATGCCCCAACCGAGGCCGTGTTGCGCGCGCATCGCGTCGCCGCCGCCGTCGTCCAGGTGCGTGGCGCGCTGGCGCCATTCGAGACGTTAAGGGCAGCGTTCGGGGATTAGAACCGACAACCGCCGACAAGCTCGCAGCCCAGGCGCTCGCTATCCGCGCTTTTCGATGACGCCGTACAGGACGTTGCGGTTCTCGCCAAAGAACACCTGCGCCTCGACGGTGTTTCGATCGACGCTGGCATTGATGATGTTCCACATATCGGCCTCCGACCGCAGCAGCAACACCCAGTTCATGAACGTCTCCCAATACCCGGCGTCAGGGTTGCCTTCTGCGTAGTTCGCAAACAGGAAGGTCCCGTTCGGCTTCAACATCTGCAGGCAGGTTTTCGTGAGCTTCACGGCGACGTTGTGCGCAAGGTAGTCGTAAAGGCCGGAGGCGTAGATGAAGTCGAACTTGCCAAGCTTGTGGCCCCGCGTGAGCACGGTTCGCACCGAGCCGTCGATGGCCTCTACCGCAGTGCCCTGGAAGTCGCGCGTGATCAATCCAACGCTCTGAGGGTCCTGATCGAGTGCAACCCAGCGCTTGAGACGGCCCTCCTGTAATACGGCCGAGCGATTGGCCTCCCTTAAATGGCCGGCCGCAATCGCCAGGACCTCGGTTTGCGGTCCATTCCTGGTCGCAATTTTATCGACATAGCGGGTCAGAAGATCACGCCGTTCCCGTGCCGCGATGGACGACGGCACATCCTTGGTATGCATGTAGAGCGCCTTGCCGATCTCCGAGGCGTTTGCCACGCTCTCCGCCACGTGCGGATCGCAATAGATGTAGTCGAGCAACTGCGCGTCGCCGGAATAACCTCTGGGCTTGTCATGGGACCACCGCGTGAGCGGATCCTCAAGAAAGTACTCCAGGACCGGGTGGTTCTGCACCACCGGTATCAATGCCTGCCAGACGTCGGGATGAACCTTGGAACGCGTCGCGCTGAGGTACGACGTCACACGACGAATGATCTCGGCGGGGTCCTTTCGTTGCTCGATTTGCTGGTGTGTGGTGTGGAGAATGAGCGCAAGCTCGACGCGAGCGGTTTCGAACGCTTCGCTATGAGGCTCGAGCTTTTTTTGAGGGAGACTGGCGGCGATCATCTCGGCAGTAATCAAACTTTTGCCATCGAGGATGGTTGCCACCGCAGAACTCCATAATCACATTTAACTAGATATCGTTACATATTGCGTAAAATTTTATCTTTGCCAAGACACATGTCAGGCATTTTAGCGGTGTCGTTAAATTCCCGCCAACCATGCTGGTTTTTTGGACGCCTTGCGGGTCGGATTCCAGATACGAGTTAACCCAAACCTATATGCGCGACTGCATATTGCTTGCGAGGCGCCGCAATTCGCTGTCGCGCCTGAGGAGTCGGCCGGCGTGGGGGTAGAAGCTAGAAATGAGTTCGGCATACAAAGCCCCGTTCAAATGGGGCTTAGGGTGACGAACGAATACGCGTCATCCGCATTGGCCGATATGGCCCATGCGGAACCGCTTGAGCGGCGCTACGAGCGACGGTCCGACGAACTCCGCAGCCTCTACTGGGAGGAAGGCCAGGCGAAGCGAAGGATGGACGCCAGGCCGGGGCTTTGGATCGCCGTCGCCATCTATCTCATGTTTTCGGCAACGGATCTGCTGCTGATTCCGGATGTGGCACTCTATACGATCACGGCGCGCTTCGCGGTCGGAGTGACTGCGCTGTTGACCCTGGAAGCACAACTTCGCCGGGGGGTCGGAACGGAATGGATTGACGTGACTTGCGCCGCAGCCATCATCTTTGGCTATGTTGGTTGGTTGTCCCCAGCGGTTATGGCCGCGGACAAGGAAAGCGTCTCTTATTATATGGTCTTCGGTACTATCTTCATGATGGGCGCCAATCTTTTCTTCACATTCAGGTTTAATCTATCCATCGTAACTTCTGCTATAATTTTGGGTGTACTATACACCGTGAACTATTTCGTACCTTCTACGCTAACATACAAAATAGTACTAGGAATTTTTTACATTTCGTGCTTCATATTCACGTCGTATGTAAACTGGAGGTTAAACGAGGAACGTTACAACGTCTTCCTGAACGCCTTGGAAGCTAAAATCCAGCACAAGGAGGCCACCGAGCGCGGACAGGCGCTCTTGAATCTGTCGAGAACCGATCCGCTTACCGGTCTGGAGAATCGGCGTGCGATCGACGAGAAGCTGCGCGACTACTGGAGCGACTGGCAAAGGCATGGCAGCGGTTTTGTGGCGATCCTCATCGACGTGGACTTCTTCAAAAGGTTCAACGACTACTACGGACATCAGGAAGGCGATCGCTGCCTGATACTTGTCGCCAATGCCCTTGCCGAAATGATCAAGCAGCACAATGGCTCAATCGGCCGCTACGGCGGGGAAGAATTCATTGTCCTGGCTCGCATGGAGAAAAGGGAACAGGTCGCAGGTCTTGCCGAAGCCATTCGAAGCACGGTGGAGAACCTCGCGCTTCCCCACCAGCAGCGCAGAGACGGCACCTCGGTGGTGACGGTGAGCGTCGGCGCTGCCTTCACCAGGGCGCAGACTGGCGCCAAGCTGGAGAAGATCGTCCACGAGGCCGATCGTGCGCTCTATCTGGCGAAAGCAGGCGGTCGCAATTGTACCTGGCTGTTCGATCCAAACGATCCCCAGAGCAGCGACGAGAGCGAGAACATTGCGGCTTTGCTGAAGATCGCGATCGGCCAGGATCTCGTTTCACTCGTCTACCAGCCGATCCAGAACGTGGCGTCTGGCCGGGTTGAAGCCGTCGAGGCTCTGATGCGCCTCAAAATGCTGGACGGTACATCGGTTCCGCCGAGCCTGTTCATTCCTGTTGCGGAACGAACCGGCGCGGTCCTGGAGCTCGGGCGCTGGGCCATAAGGACAGTGTGCACCGAGCTCTTGGCGGACGATCACGTCCGTGTCGTCAGCGTCAACGTCTCTCCAATTCAGCTCAAGACGCCCGGCTTCGCAGCTTCGGTTGCGACGATTTTGAGCGAGACCGGCGTCGCCGGCAGCAGGCTGGCCCTCGAAATCACCGAAGGGCTGGAGATGGAGATGCACTCCGACGTTCTGCGCTGCATCAGCGACCTGAAGCTGCTGGGGGTCAGGGTATGGCTTGACGACTTCGGGACGGGCTTCGCGGGCCTCTCATGGCTTCGTCTCATCGATTTCGATATGGTGAAGATCGACCGCTCGTTCCTGCATGACTGCGGCACCCCAAGGGGCAAGGCGATGCTGCAAGACATCATTGCCCTGGTGCGAAATCGCGGCCATAAAATCCTGGTCGAAGGGGTGGAAACCGACGAGCAGCTGGCCCTGATCCGCGAATTCGACATCGATAAGATCCAGGGCTTTCACGTCGGCCGACCTGCTCCCGCCGCCAATTTCCGCACGAAACCGGCCGCTTACAAACGCACATTGTCGATCGTCAAGTCCGCATGAGTAGCGGCGGCGCGACCTGAGCCTCTCAGGCCAACCGTCGCCGCCCGTCGATCGCACCCGAACAGGTCTGGCTCATTGCTTCGTGCTCGCCTCCCGGAACGCCGCCTCTCCGGCGTCCGACACCTCGGCCCACTTCTTGTCGGCTGCCGGATCCGCGGCGTAGCTGTCGTGCCAGTTCCACCATTTGGTAGGCCGGGGTCTGGGGATAGCCCTCGGGCGAGTCCTCCCAGGAGGCGATGGAGCCTGGCTTTCAGGCGGTCGTCGACTGCATGCTGGGGGCCGGCTTGACGCGGGGAGATCTGCTGTTCGCCCGCTGCGCCGCCGCCGCGAACTGGCCGAACAACTGGCGATCATCGCCATCGGTTCGCGCGGCGATACCAAGGAAATCAGAAAACAGATCAAGCAGCTGTCGAGGGACTAGGGTCAAAACTCAATCAGCCGGTGATCGACAATGACCGGGATGGAAGGCGGCCCGTCGTTGGACGTTCCCCACCACGACAGATACGCGCTCCGGCATCTCTTTAGGGCAGCCATAGCCGCACTTCCACCCATCGCTTACCTCATGCGGGCATCAAATCGATGACCCGCATGATCGCGACCGCAGTGCTCGTGTTCTGGGTGCCTTCTGTAGTAGCGCCTTTAGCGCAGGCCCAAACATCGCCCTTCTTGACTGTGAACTTTTCTTTATTGTGAACGACCGAAAGTTCTCCCTCAGTCATGTGGCAGAGCATGTCGTTCGTCATCATGTTGTCCGGCGTCTTCGCCCCGGGTTGGATAACAACGTCGCGTAGCATGACCGTTTTATAAGCTGGTATGACCGAAGCCCGCTCACCAAGCGCTACAACTCTGACACCGGGGCCGATCTCCTTGCCCTCATCGGGGCCGTAAGTCTGTGCGGCTGCTGGGGTCGCCTAAGCGATCAGTGGCGTCGCGGCTACTGTAAGACCGAGTGCAAATGTGGATCTACGATTGACGGCTTCCATTGCTTCCTCCCTATCAAAAGTTGGTCGGAAAGGTAGGCCAACAAGTCAAGGATGAGCCGTTGCGGCCCAAAGTCAACTGATCTTCCGTTGGGTTTTGAGCCTAGGGCCGGATGGATAACTGCCTGACGACACGAGGAACTCGGAGTGCGAATTGCTCTTGCCGTGACAGCGGTGCGTGACGCTAGTGAACCCGGCTTAACCCACTGCATCGTCGGCCGCTTCTTCATCTCCTTGGGCGCCTCGCCGGCATGCTGGAGGCCCTTCCACAGCCGCTTCCAACTCAGTGAAGGCGGCGCGGCTCCCGCAAAAGGAAACGCCGAGGTCGAGGCGCAGCTCGCAATTGCACGCTCCATGATCCGCGCCGGCCGGCCACTCTAGAATCATAACTAGCGGACTTCGCGTCTTAGGCTACTCGGAACAGCTTAATGCCGCCGCGGTCCAGAAGCCAGCGCAATGGCACCAAAGGCGGTTATAATCTCACGCCAGACCATTTCCGGAACCTAGTCAGACATTCCAAGGCAGCCTGCAACAAATCGCCTCGCGTCGGCATCCGTTTGCGGCGGTCATGGTTCACCTGCGACCGAATCTGGACACGGCGCAGAGCCAGGACTACTGTCTGCCCAATGAGCAGGTTCGTCCGCATCCTCGCAGTCGTCTTCCTCGCGGCCTTCGCCCTCGGCACGGCGGCGCATGCCGCGGCTTTGACGGACATGTCCCTGAAGATGTCGATGGCTGAGATGGACGGCGACATGCCCGACTGCCAGGACTGTCCCGGCGATGACGGCCAGACGTCGGCATGCGACCAGTTCTGCGTTACCTCGCTTGTCGCGATCTGCACGCCTGCCGCGGCCGAGCTGCCGCATTTCGCCGGTATCGTATCCTTGCCTCCCGGAGAACCGTCCGACGGCCGCACCGGTCCGCCTGAGCCCTATCCTCCCCGAACCACCTTCCTGAGCTGACACGGCCGCGGCATCCGCTCGCGACCGACCCGTCGACGCGCCCGGCTACGTCGGCGCGTCAAAAAAGCCTATTCCGGAATGGTTGATCCAATGCCCTATCCACGTGTGCCGGCGCTGACGCGTCGAATCTTCCTCGCATCGGCCGCGGCCGTTTCGGCGGGCGTGGTGCTTCCACCGCGATCCGACGCCGCAGGCCTTCGCGAGTTCCGGATCCGCGCCGGACCGGGACGCGCCCAGATCGCGCCAGAGCCGCATGGCGATACCCCCATCTGGTGCTATGACGGCAGCCTGCCCGGTCCGGAAATTCGCATCCGCCAGGGAGAACGCCTGCGGGTGGCGGTCGAGAACAAACTCAACGAAGAGACGACGGTGCACTGGCACGGTTTGCGAGTCCCGAACGCGATGGACGGCGTGCCGCACCTCACGCAGGCGCCGATCTGGCCCGGCGAGACCTTTGCCTACGAGTTCGATGCCGTCGACGCAGGCACCTTCTGGTACCATCCGCACCATCGCAGTTTCGAGCAGGTCGGCAGAGGCCTCTACGGCTCGCTGATCGTGGAGGAAGCCGATCCCATCCGGGTCGACCGCGAAGTCACATGGGTGCTGTCCGACTGGCGGCTGACCAAAACCGCCGAGATGCGGGAAGACTTCGGCAACCGCCATGACATGATGCACAACGGCCGGGTCGGAAACACGGTCACGATCAATGGCCGCGTGCCGGATGTCTTTCAGGTGCGAAAGGGAGAACGCATCCGGCTGCGGCTGATCAACGCCGCCAACGCCCGCATTTTCGGCCTCGACTTCGGGAACCATCAGCCTGCCGTCATTGCGCTGGACGGGCAGCCCGTCGAGCCGCATGCGTTGGAGGGCGGGCTCGTCGTGCTGGGGCCTGCGATGCGCGCCGACATCATCCTCGACATGACGGCTGACGCCGGAAGCCGGGTTTCCGTGATCGACCGCTTCTACGAGGGCCTCGAATACCGCCTGGTCGATCTCGCCTACGGCGATGAACCGCTCAGGGACGAGGCTCCGGACTGGCCCGTCGTCCTGCCGCCGAACCCGCTGCCGGAGCCGGACCTCGCGACGGCCGTCCGTCACAAGGTGACGTTCAACGGCGGCATGATGGGCGCCATGGTCATGCAGGAAATGGGCGGCAGCATGGGCGACACCGGCGAGGATTCCTCCGGCGCGATGGGCGGCATGATGGGCAACATGGGCGGCATGATGAACATGATGCATTCCGGCGGCATCTGGTTCATCAACGGCAACGCGGCGGAAGGGCACATCATGGATCCCATGCTGACGCTGGCTCGGGACAAGAGCCATGTGATCGCGATGACCAACGCGACAGCCTGGCATCACCCGATCCACCTGCACGGCCATTCCTTCCGGGTGATTTCCCGGAACGGCAAGTCGACCCGTCACCGCGAGTGGCAGGACACGGTGCTCATGTCTCCGCGCGAGCGGGTGGAGATCGCCCTCGTTGCCGACAATCCGGGCGACTGGATGCTCCATTGCCACATACTCGAACACCAGGCCGCCGGGATGATGGGCGTCTTCCGCGTCGCCTGACCAATCCCTCAAAAGGAGAACCGAAAATGCGTACTATCCTGAATGCCGTCGCCCTCGCTTCCTTCGTCTGGGCTGCCGTCCCGGCGCTCGCGGGCGAGAAGGACGTCACCCTCTACAAGAACCCGCAGTGCGGCTGCTGCGAAGGCTATGCCGAGTACCTGCGGGAGAACGGCTTCACCGTCACCAGCAAGGCCACCCACGACCTCGCCGAGATGAGCCGCGAGGCAGGCATCGCAGACGAATTCCAGGGCTGCCACCTGTCATTCGTGGATGGCTACGTCGTCAGCGGCCACGTTCCCGTCGGCACGGTCAAGAAGCTCCTGACCGAGCGTCCCGACATCAAGGGCGTGACGCTGCCCGGCATGCCCATGGGCTCGCCCGGCATGAGCGGCAACAAGGAAGCGCCGTTCGAGATGCTGGAGATCACCAAGTCCGGCAGCGTGGGCGGCGTATACGCGCGGGAATAGGCCTGCAACGAGACGCGGAAAAGGAGCCGACAACGATGGACGGCGGAATGATGGACGGCATGGGCGGCATGATGCTGGGCATGGGTGTGGGCTGGCTCCTGCTCGCAGTTGCGCTCGTTCTCGCGGTCGCGACCTTGGTGAAGTACCTGTTCTTCAGCGGCCGCAAATGAGCAGGCAGGCTGTTATCCTCGGCTTCGCGGCGCTCTTGGGAGTTGCCGCCCTCGCCTTGATCTGGTCGTTCGGAGCAAGCGAGGCCGCGGCAATTGCGCGGGGACGGCAGCTCTATTCCGCGAACTGCGCCTCCTGCCACGGGGCCAGCCTCGAAGGCCAGCCTGACTGGAAGAGGCAGCTTCCCTCGGGACGCATGCCCGCCCCGCCGCACGATCCGTCCGGGCACACCTGGCACCACCCGGACGGGGTGCTGTTCCGGATCACCAAAGAGGGTCCAGCCGCCGTGGTGGGCAACGGGTACGCTAGCGACATGCCGGGATTCGAGGACATTTTGAGCGACGAGGAGATCCGCGCCGTTCTCGCCTTCATCAAGAGCACATGGCCGGAGCGGGAGCGCGCCTACCAGTCGGAGATGAGCCGCCGCGAGCAGGAGAAGACGCAGTGAAGACGATCCTGTCGGCGCTGATACTTGCCGTCGTTGTGGCCGTGGGCAACGCGCACGCGCAGGAACCGACAGTGATGCCGCTGCACGAGGAGCCGCAGCCCTTGCCCGAGCTCATCCTCGCCGACGAGGCGGGAGAGCCGCAATCTCTCGAAGATTGGCGCGGCAAGATGGTGCTGCTCAACGTCTGGGCGACCTGGTGTGCGCCCTGCCGGGCCGAAATGCCCACGCTCAACCGCCTTCAGGGGCGGCTCGGCGGCGAGGGATTCGATGTCGTCGCCCTTTCGGTGGACCGAGCGGGAGCCGGCGCAGTCCGGAAGTTCTTCGACGAGATCGGGGTCAAACTCCCCGTCTTCATCGACCAGGACGGGACTGCGATCCGCGCGTTGGGACTGTTCGGCCTGCCAGCCACGCTTCTGATCGGCCCCGACGGAAACGAGCTCGCGCGACTCGCCGGACCCGCCGAATGGGACACCCCCGAGATGGTTTCCTTCTTCGAAGGGATCATCGTACGAGAACTCGACCAAACCGGAGAACGGAGATGAACAGAAAAACACTTCTCGCCGCGATGGCCGTCACGTCTGTCCTCGCGCTTCCCGCATTTGCCCATCATCCGGGCGCCGACCTCGACAGGCTTATGGGCAGCGAGAGAAGTATTTCCAGGCGATCGACGCTCCCGCAGCGCCGGGATTCGATCTGGCCGACGACGAGGCAATCCGGTCCGCCTCTCGGACTTCGCCGACAAGGTCGTTGTACTCAATTTCGTGTTCGCGAGTTGCACCGACGTCTGTCCGCTGCACTCCGACCTGATCGCCCGCGTCCAGGCGATGGTCAACGAAACGCCCATGAAGGACGTGGTGCAGTTCCTGACGGTGACGACAGACCCGAAGTCAGACACGCCCGAGGTCATGAAGGGATACGGCGAAGCGCACGGGCTCGACCCGCGCAACTGGACCTTCCTGACCACCCGCGAAGGGCAGGCGGAGGATGCGACGCGCAAGCTGTCCGAGCAATACAACGTCCGTTGCGATCCGCTCGAAGGCGGCCAGCAGATGCATGGCTTGGTGACGCACGTGATCGACCGCGGCGGGCGCTTCGCGGCCAAGTTCCACGGCCTCAGGTTCGATCCCGGTCATGTACGTCAATGGGCTGACGAACAGCGTGAATCGGCCGTGATCAATTGACTTGATCCAGCACTACCGCCGGACGCCCTCCGAGGTTGTCCGGTTGGGGAACAACACAGCAACAGCGCAGGGATCGCTCATGAGCCGCCGCGCCAGCGCCGCTGGGAACAGGATTCCTGCGTTCCGACGCCGCCGCCGTCGATCTCAGCGGATCAGGTCTGGCTCATTGCTTCGTGCTCGCCTCCCGGAACGCCGCCTCTCCGGCCTCCGACACCTCGGCCCACTTCTTGTCGGCTGCCGGATCCGCGGCGTAGCTGTCGTGCCAGTTCCACCATTTGTAGGCTGGGGTCTGGGGATAGCCTTCGGGCGAGTCCTCCCAGACCTCCTGCCGGCCCAGCGGCGTGATGTCGAGATAGTTCCAGGTGCCGCCCATCTGCTCGTCGCCGCGGTTGTTGATGAAGTAGGTGCGGAACACGCGGTCGCCGTCGTGGATGAACACGTTGTGGCCGTGCCACTCGTCGACACCGAAGTCGGCGTCGAAGCTGTCGGTGAGGGTGAACCATGGTATATCCCAGCCCATCCGCGCCTTCAACCGCGCAATATCCGCCTGCGGCGCACGCGAGACGAAGACGAGAGTGGTGTCACGGGCGTGCAGATGGGCGACGTGGGCGACCTGGTCGGCCACCATGGAGCAGCCGCGGCAGGCATGGTCGGGCCAGCCGAACACTCCCGGCTCGAAGAAGGCGCGGTAGACGATCAGCTGACGCCGACCGTCGAACAGGTCGAGCAGGCTCACCTTCCCGTCGGGCCCCTCGAACGCATAATTCTTCTCCACCGCCATCCACGGCATCCGCCGCCGCTCGGCGGCCAGCGCGTCACGGGCGCGGGTCTGGGCCTTTTCCTTCACGAGCAGCTGCGCGTGGGCCGCTTCCCACTCCTGCGGCGACACCACCGGTGGTGTGCGCATGGCAGTCTGTCCGCTTTTCCGTTCGCTCTCGGCTACTGAAGTCATGGCTTCCTCCTGATCTGGGCGCGCGCCTCGTCGCTGAAGCGCGGCTCATTCGCTGCTCATCGCTGGTTGTTGGGCCTAAAATAGTTTGGCACCGGAAAACGACCAGTGGGAGTAACAAGTGTGACGCTATTATCCCCTCGGCGCGTTGAACCGCGTGGCGTGGCGCGACGGTGCTCCCGCCGCATACCCCGGGGGCGCTGGCGCCATTCAAAAGTTTGAGGGCAGCGTTTCGAAGATTGGGCTCAAACTCAAATCAGACTGGCTGCCGCCAATGGCCGAGAACCTTGCTGCTTGAACTGGTCGGCGGGAACTAGCAAAGAGCGCCATAACGGGCATCCGACACTGAACGCAAGAGCGGACGTTGACTCTGTTCTCCGCTACATCAACCCCACCAATCTACCGTCCACCGGGCTATGTCGAAGACGAACGGTGGAGATCGACTCGCGCCACGGCGTAGGCGTCAAGAGAGATGAATTGGTCATCCAACCGTCTTCCGGGACTTTCCATGAAGTTCGGATCGGCTGCCGCCCGCTCGAACTGGTCGGCAGCAAGAAGAGCAATGCGGGCGCTGTTCGGCGTATCCGAAAGCTGCACTGATTGCTTTTTGGCAGTAAGATTCGAGAGCCACAGCGTCATGCGCCCGTCTTTTTCGGCCGCGATCGCCGCGATGCTGTCAGCTCCGGAAGTTGCCACGGACAGCAGGGTGGCCCCACTGAGTTTTGAGAGGCCTGCCATGACATGGAAAGCGGGATACACCATTCGGCCATCCTGTTCGTCAAACCACGGCTGCACGAAATCGGCCTTCCTGTAGACGTATCCGAACGGGCCGGTGAAGTCGCCGAATGCGACGGCCTCGATTCCCTCGCGCGCGCAGGCCGCGAAATAGCCGACTGTCCAAGCCGCATTGAACAGGCCGCGCTGCCGAGGATCGATGCGGCTCAGACAGACGCGACCGTTCGCATCATTCGGCGCAGTGGACTTGCCGTAGGGGTTCTCGCGGCAGCCTAGCTGACTGGGACCTATACGCAGGGGCAAGCGGTCGCCCATGAAAGCACGGGTAGAGCGGATCAGATGGGGGATAGCCTGAAGCGTCTCCATTACGGAGACATCATCTGCTGCGTGCACGTTTGGACAGGTGGTGAAGGTTGCGTAGTCGAGCGCTCCGGTTGGCGGACGCTTGCGGTTTAGCTCGGTGAAGTATGCGGCCATGCCGCCGCCCAGCGGCACCCCGGGGAAAGCCCGGCGGGCGGCGGCGTAGTTTTGCTCGAAGGTGGGCATCGCCGGCCACGGTGCTCCCGGCTGCACCGACTTCATGTCCTGCGCCGGAAAGACGGAGACAGCTTCTGGATTGAGGCGAAGGCTTTGGACAGCATCCGCGAGAGGCGCCAATTCGCCGAAAGGATCGAGCGTGCCCTTGGTGATGATCTCAAGTACGACGCCAGCGCCGGTCAACTGTGCCAGGGCGGTGTAACCTTCAAGTTCATCCTGGCCGTGCCCGAACCGGAGATCGACTTGGCAGACCACCCACTGCGGAGCCAATGGTCGAATGAGCTCGGCGACTTCAAACGCGTGCTTCGCCTCGTCGGCAGCGACGCCGATGCCAATGCGGGGCACTCGACCGATGGCTCTGCCAATCGTCAGGTTGATGGATGGATCGGGGTTTTTGGAAGACCCGGCAGGGAGCGTTCCCAACAGCTGAAGTCGGACGGCCTGCGTGAATTTCTCGCCTTTCGGCAATCTGTAGGGCCACGGGCGACGCAGGGGACGGACATAGGTTTTGTAGGAGGCGTCGGACCAATTGCGCTGATCCTCCATCTCAAAGGCGTCACCTTCCATGGTGCATGTGGCCCAGATTCCAGGCACGATCTCGTGCGAAAGCGCGCGAATGTCGGTGAACGGACACCTAGGATCGATGTAGTCCGGAAAAAGCGAGAGTTTTTCGCGACCGTCCTCGTGCAGCACCTTTACCGGCTTGCCGGCCAAACCCTCGATCGGATGCAGCACGACGAAGCCGGTTCTGTTGGTCAATACGTCAGTTTCGGGCTCTGCCTCCACCACAAACGACAGCGCACCGTCGCTCCCGCCTGCGATCCGCGCCTGGTAGACCAGCCGACCGCACGCACCGGCGCATGTTCCACGATAGGCGACGCTGAACGCATCCGGCTTTTCATCGATCTGAAGGTCATCGAGAACGGGCGTCTCGGTTCCCCAGTTCTCGTCCCGTACGAGAAATGAAATCCCGCGCAGAACCTCGACCCCGCCGATCCGCACATAGCGTATCGCCCCATTGTCAAACTCGACCGACAAGGGTCCCGCGCGCGGTGTCCGCAACTGCGGATCGACCTGTTCGGTCCCACACAAGCGGATTGCTCGAGGTGCTGCCGTGGTCAAATCGCTCTCTCGGTCTTGGCGTCGAAAATCGAGGCCCGGTTCATGTTGATGTCGATCGGCAGTCTCTCGCCGGGACGACTGACGTCGTGCGCCTGCAGTTCCGCCATCACCGGCGCGCCGGCCAGGCGGAAGGTCGCATAGCTGCGCGAGCCGGTCGGCTGCAGCAGGTCGATCGTTGCGTCGTAGCGAAACGTGCCCTGCGCAGGTGTCGCAGCATGCGCGCGCGTCAGATGTTCTGGCCGCAGTCCAAGCAGCACCGCCTGTCCGTCAATGGCGCCATTCAGGCTCCGGCCGGGGGCGACCGGAAGCAGCGCCTCGGAGAGCCGGATGGCGGCAGCGCTGCCGTCCAACTTCAGCGTGCCCGGCAGGAAGCTCATCCGCGGCGAACCGAGAAAGCCAGCGACGAAGGTCGAGGCGGGGCGCTCGAACAGCTCGAGCGGCGCGCCCTGCTGCTCGATCATTCCGTCGCGCATCAGCACGATGCGGTCAGCCAGAGTCATCGCTTCGATCTGGTCATGGGTGACGTAGATCATCGTTGTCGCAATGTCCTGGTGAAGGCGCTTGATCTCGCCGCGCATCTCGTCGCGAAGCTGCGCGTCGAGGTTGGACAGCGGCTCGTCGAACAGGAAAATGCGCGGGCTGCGGACAATGGCGCGGCCGATGGCGACCCGCTGGCGCTGCCCGCCGGACAATTGGCGCGGAAAGCGCCCGAGCAGCGGGGTGATGCCAAGCATGCGCGCCGCCTCGGCGACGCGCGTCTCCACCTCCGATTTCGGCATTTTTCGCGCCTTTAGGCCGAAGCCAATGTTTTTCGCCACGTTCATGTGGGGATAAAGCGCATAGTCCTGGAACACCATCGCCACGTCACGGTCGCGCGGTCGGAAATCGTTGACCACTTCGCCGCCGATCTCGATCGTGCCTTCCGAACTCTCCTCCAGCCCTGCAATGGTCCTCAGCAGCGTACTCTTGCCACAGCCGGACGGGCCGACCAGCACGGTGAACTCGCCGTCGCGAATGTCCAGGTCTATGCCGCGCACGGCATGGAAGGCGCCGTAGCGCTTGTGCAAGCCGGTGATCCTGACTTCGGCCATGCCGACCCTTTCTATCCGCGAACAGCGCCGAGCGTGAGCCCGCGCACGAGATGTCGTTGGGCAAGTACTCCCAGCGCGATCGACGGTACGAGGGAGACGATGGCCAGGGCTGCCGCCTCGCCATATTGCGCGCCCTGGAAACCGATGAAGGCGCGAAACACCGTTGGCAGCGTGAAAGCAGTGCGGCTGGTCAGAATCAGCGCGAAGAAGAACTCCGTCCAGCAGGCGATGAAGGCGAAGACCGCCGCCGCGACGATGCCTGGCGCGGCGAGCGGCACTGCGACGCGCCAGAACGCCTCCCACCGCGTGCAGCCGTCGACAAGGGCCGCCTCCTCCATCGATTTCGGCATGCCGCGGAAATAAGCGAACATCATCCATACCGACACCGGCAGCGTGAACACCGTATAGGCGATGATCAGGCCAATATGCGTGTCGTAGAGGCCAACGCCGCGGTAGATCAGGAACACCGGCAGCACGATGCCGATGGGCGGCAGGAAGCGCTGTGACAGCACCCAGAACGACAGATGCTGGCCGCCGGTGTTGTAGCGCGCCAGGCTGTAGGCCATCAGCGTGCCGAACAGGGCCGAGAGCACCGTTGCCGACAGCGAGATGATCAGGCTGTTGATCAGCCCGTCGAGGCCGCGATAGGCGAACAGCGCAGCTTCATAGTGGACAAGGGTGGGTGCGGTTGGGAACCAGACGGGCGGCACGGTGAGATAGTCGTCGCTCGGCTTGATCGAGGTGTTGAACATCCAGTAGAGCGGCCACAACACGAAGACCAGGAAGAAGCCGAGCAGCAGGATGCGGCCGACCGGTATCGACCGGCGTTTCGGGCGACGGACAGGCGCGACGGCCGCCATCAGACCGGCTCCGTCTTCAAAAGCCGTCGCACCAGCAGCATTACCACGAGCGCGGTGAAGATCAGGAACAACCAGCTTCCGGCGGTCGCCTGCGACAGATGGAATTGGGTGAAGCCGACCGTGTAGAGATAGTAGGAAGCGGTGTAGGTCCGCGTGCCTGGCCCGCCGCCGGTCATGATGAAAATAGTATCGAACATGCGGATTGCATCGAGCAGCCGAAAGGTCAGCGCCAGCAGCATCATTGGCGCAAGATGCGGCAGGGTTATCGCCCAGAACGCTTGCCAGGCATTGACCCCGTCGAGTTCCGCCGCCTCGTAAAGGTTCGGGGGAATGGCGGTAAGCCCGGCGAGCAGGATGACGAACATGAACGGTGTCCACTGCCAGACATCGGCGATGATCAGCGAAACATAGAGCCATGGCGATTCGGTCATCCAGCCGATCGTCACCTCCTGCCCCAGAAGTTGCGTCAAGATGTAGTTGGTCGGCCCGAAAGGCCGCTGCAGCAGCAGCGTCCAGGCCTGGCCGACGATGACCGGGCTGATGAACAGCGGCACGATCAGGATCGACATGATCACGCCGCGGCCCGGAAAGCTGCGAACCATGGTCAGCGCCACGAGAAGTCCGAGAACGAATTCGATAGCGACGCTAATCCCCGACAGCCACGCTGTCAGCAAAAGCGACCAGCGCGCGACGGGATCGAACACGACGCGCTCGAAATTCTTCAATCCGACAAAGGCGTGGCCCGGCACCTGGAAATCATAGTTGATGAAAGACACGACCAGCGAGAACAGCAGCGGATAGACCGAGAGCGCCAGGATCAGCAGTACTGCTGGCGCCACCAGCAGCCATTTGAAGTGGCGGTCCGCCCAATTTGCGAAGCCCGACAGCCGTGGCGGGGCGCCGGCGGCCTTCAAGCGACTGATGGTTGCGGTATGCTGCATCGATTACATCCCAAAACCTGCCTGGCGGTTGCGACGAGGTGTTGCGGACCAAGCGCCCGCAACACCGATTTTGGTCAAGAATGCCGGCCGGCGTCCCTGAGGCAGGCCGAACTCAGAGGGTGACCGCCATGCCGAGCTTCTCCACCGTGTTGTCGGCAGTAGCGCCCGGCAGTTTCAGGAACTCGGTGTAGAATGCCTTCTGCGAATCCACGCCGAGCCGGTCGGTCGTCTCATTCCACTCGGCCGCCGCTGTTTCTAGCGACGCCTTCGGATCCGCACCGGCCCACACAGCTGTGCACATGCGGTCGATGCTCAGGAAATAGTCCTGCGCGCCTGGCATGATCGGGTCGAGGAGGCCGACATTGGCCGAGTTGTTAAGATTGCTCAGATACTCCTTGGCGCTCGGGAACAGCGCGCCGTAAAGCTCGGATTTGAAGTGGGAGATGCGGTAGGGATCGCGCAGGGCGTAGGGCAGCATGCAGCGCGCAAGCGAGACGGGTGGCGAGCAGGCCCATTGCATGAAAAGGTAGGCCGCTTCGGGGTTCGCCGAATCCGCCGACAGCGCCTTGTTGTAGCCGGTCGCATGTTCAGGATTGCCGGGCACGACCGCGTAGCCGACCTTGCCGGCGATCTGCGATTGCGGGATGAAGTTGATTGCGGTGGCCGACTGCGAATAGTTCGCGGCCATGCGGCCAGACGGCGGCCAGGAGTAGATCATCGCTACCTTGCCGGTCAGGAACGCCGCCCACAGCGAGACGGCGTCGAGTTCATTGTTGCCGGGAATCGACGCCGCATTGGCTGCAATCATGTTCTGCAGCGTCTTCACGCCGGCATCCGAAACCAAGCCGGCCTTCATGTCGTCGCCGAACAGTTTTCCACCGTTGGCGCGGTACTGCTGCAGAAAGTCGAACTGGTTGCCGGGACTGCCCGCCTTGCGGAAATGGCCAGCGCCATAAACGTTCGGCGCCATCTGGTCGGTGATGAACTGGGCGATCTGGGCATATTCCTCCCAGGTCTTCGGCGGCGCCAGCTTGGCGTTGAACTTGGCCTGGTAGGCCTCCACCATCTTCGGATCCTCGAAGATGTCCTTGCGGTAGTAGAGAGCGAACATGTCGCCGTCGTCGAAGAAGCCCCAGATCTTGCCCTTGTAGGTCGGCAGCGCCTTGTAGAGCGGATGATAGTCCTCGAGGTCGGCCGGGTTCATGTATTTGGCGATGTAATCGTCGAGAGGTGCGATGACGCCGCCATCGGCCAGCGACGGCGTCCAGGCTGGCGAGATGTCGAGGACGTCATAGGCGCCTGAGCCGGCAATGTGCTCGGCAACGGCCTTGGAGTACTGGTCCGGGTTCGACAGTTCGACCACGTTCGACTTCATGCCCGTAAGCTGCTCCCACATCGGTCCACTGAAATTGCGCGGGTCGAGAGCCTGCAGGCCTGCCTCGTAGGTCATGTTCAGCGTGACGCCCGAATGCGCCTTGGCCGCCTCGACGGCGCGGAAGGCGGAACCATCCGCCGGGCCTTCCATCGACGCCTTCATGGCCGCCGCCTGCGCCTGGCCGAGCGGTGAAGCGGCGTCTGCCAGTTCGAGCTTCTGCTGCGCCAGCGCCCAATCCGTCATCATGGCGAGGATCGGTCCGGACGCCGCCAGCATGCCGGTCATCTGGCCGAAGCGGGTTATGAAAGTTCGGCGGGTGGTTTCGCCGCGCATAAAGGCGTCGACCTCTGCTTCGAGGCCTGCCTGAAAGTCACGTTTTTCATGATCGTTCATAGTACTTGGTCCTCCCATTTTCGTTTGCCTTCACTCGTCCGCGGGCGCGGCGGTCGAGCATTCCTCTCGTGAAGCCGCCGCGAAGGCGCGGCGGCGCGCCGAATGCTCGTACTCCTATGTCCCGAAGCGGGCGGCGAAACCGGCCAGCCGATTCTTCCATGCCTCGCTTGAAAGCACCTCGCGATTGACCACGCCGCGCGGCTCGCGGCCGTGCTGCACCTCGATGACCGCTTTGACGTCCGCAGCACCGTTTCCGGCAAAACACTGGTCGGTCCAGCAGAGCGCGTGCGGCGTCAGGATAACGTTGTCGAGCTTGAGGATCGGGTCGTCGGCATCCGGCGGCTCCTGCTCCAGCACATCGAGCCCCGCGCCGGCGATGCGGCGCTCCTGCAGCACTTTCGTCAGCGCCACCTGGTCGACGATCGGACCGCGCGCGGTGTTGATCAGGTAAGCCGTCCGCTGCATCAGCGCGAGCCGCTCGGCATTGACGATGTGGTGGGTCTGAGGCGTTAGCGGGCAGTTCACCGACAGCACATCGGCGCGGCGGAACAGATCCTCCAGCTCGACCAGTTCGATGCCCAGTTCGGCAGCGACTTTGCTGTCGGCGAATGGGTCATGGGCGATGAAATTCATATCGAAGGGCTTGGCCAAGCGAAAGACCTCGGCGCCTATATTGCCGATGCCGAGCGCCCCCAACGTACGCCCGACGAGACCAACGCCCATATGATCCGAACGCTGATTGAACCCGGCAGGCCCCTTGCGGGTCAGCGCGTCCTTGGTGAGCAGTTTGCCGGTCAGTGCCAACATGAAGGTGATGACGGATACGGCGACCGGCCGCCGCACCCCGTCGGGCGTGATGACAAGGGCGATGCCGGCGGCGGTGCAGGCCTCGACGTCGACGGTATCGTAGCCGACTCCGAAACGGGCAACGACGGCCAGTCGGCCGCTCTTCGGGACACTGGTCGCATCCAAGCGATGGGTGAGCAGGATCAGTGCATCGAAGTCCTCAAGCTGATCGCCGCGCAGCGGATTGTTCGATTCCAGGAACGCCATCTCGATGCCGGGCGCATTGCGCAGCGGCTCCAGGTCGAAGTCGGGATAGGTCGGCGCGCCGTCCGGCTTGCGAAAATCACCGGAGAGCGCCACCCTGAACATTGCGTTGGCCATCGTCTCCTCCGCCTCACTCGCACCCGGCCCGGATCTTTGAGACCGCGTCGGCCATCGCATCGTGCAGGACCCAGACGTCACCCGAATAACAGATGAAATCGAAGCCTTGCGCGTAGAAATCGTGACCCTGCTGGACGCTGGGTACCAGGCGTCCAAGCGATTTGTTGTGCGTCTTGGCGGCGGCAACGATCTTGTCCATCGCCGCGGTGAAGGTGGGATGGGCGAAGTCGCCGGGAACGCAGAGTGAGACCGACAGATCGAAATGTCCGACCCACAGACAGTCGACCCCGTCCAGTCCCGCGATGCCGTCGATGTTCTTGACGCCGTCGGCGGTCTCGATCAGGCAGATGAACACCGAGCGCTGGTTGGCCGTTTCGAATTTATCTGTGACCGAGCCCGGACGGTAGCGGTCATGCGCGATCTGTAGCGCTACGCCGCGAGCGCCAGCAGGATGATACTTCATCGAGTTGATGATGTGCTGCGCCTGTTCGACCGTACTCACCATCGGCGCGATCAGCCCTTCAGCCCCCATGTCCATGGCGCGGGCGAGGAAATGATAGTCCTGCGACGGCACACGCACCATGACCGGCAGGTCGGCTGCCTCGAAATAGCGGATCGCGCTCTTCACCGTTTCCAGGCTGAAGCCCGAATGCTCCATATCGAAGAAGACGAAATCGCAGCCGGCGGATTTCAGAATGTGCCCGATTCCCGGCGTCGCGAATTCGGCGACGAGCGTGCCGAGCTTGACCCGTCGGTGCGCAGCCAACCCCTTGAGACTAGACTCTAACATGCGCTTCCCTCCCCTTCGCCCCGAAGGGCGCAATCCAATTATGCTTTGTTCAAGGCGTTGCCTCGAGAACGAGGTCGCAGATCGTCACCAATTTGGTGTCAACGAGCGGCGCGCTTTGCGTGTTGAATTCATCGAAATGCGCCGTCCGGCAGTGTTCGTCGAAAGCGGCCTCGCTGTCATAAATCTCGTAGAGCACGAGCCGGTCCGGTTCGCCGCGCGCCTCCGTCACGTCAAAGCGGCGGCAGCCGACCTCGTTGCGTACCGACGCGGTCGCATTGGCGTCAACGAGCTTTCGGAAGCTGTCTCGGGCGCCCGGCTTGAGGCGGAAATCGACCCAGACGACGAAGCTGGTCATCACATGGGCCTCGCGATTTCCAGATAGCGCCTCGACACATATTCCAGATGCCTGCGCATCGCCGCTTCGGACCCGTCCGGATCGCGCGCGGCGATCGCCTCGAAAATCTTTCGGTGGGCCTCGTAGGCCTTGCGGTCTTCACCTTCGGCCAAAGTCGTCCGCCGCTGTTCGAGCAGCCATTCGGCCAACGCCGCATGGACAGCTGTGAAGATCCGATTGCGGGTGATCACCGCCAGCACGTAATGGAAGTCCACGTCAGTGCGTTCGAAGCGCGTGAGGTCGCCGATCGACTGCCGGTTCATCTCTAGCGCCGCCTTGAGGCTTTCAATGTCCTCTGGCGTGGCATTCACAGCGGCGTTGCGGGCAAGCCCGACCTCGAAAAACAAACGTGCGCTCTGGAAGTCCTGAACCCCGCCCGGGGCCGAAATCATGTGTCGCGCCGGGCCTGAGAGGGCGTCGAGTACGAATTGGGGTGTGGGGCGGGTGACGCGGGCACGCTCACCGGACCTCACCTCGACAAGGCCCATCTTGCTCAGATGCAGCAGCGCCTCACGGATTGAGGGGCGCCCGACCCCGAATTGCCGCATGAGTTCCCGTTCCGACGGCAGCCGCTCGGCTTCGGCCAGTTCTCCCTTGCGGATCATCCGCTCGAGGTGTTCTGCAACCTCGTCCGAAAGCTTCCGCTGCTTGATCTGAACACCAATCACTTGGCATACCTTTGATACCAACACGCTATTGCCATGTTGCCCCCGTGTCAAACACAACTCAAATCGACAGACGCCCGTCTTCAAGCGCAAAACAAGCGAGCGAGGCTTTGGCTCTTTTTCTACAAGCAACTTGCTCACTAGCTGAGCGATCAGCCAACGCTGTCAGTTCGCGTCAGGATCATTTCGGATCGAACGAGATTGATCGGCAGCGGACGTCGACAATTCCGGTCGGTGGCATCGCAAACCTTGCGGACTAGCCGAAACACCCCTCCACTTCGTCATCCCGGGCGGCGCAAGGAGCGAGGCGACGCGGCGCAGCCCTGGGATCCATCATGCCGTTATCTCAGCCGAAGAATGCAGCAGACCAGAACCGAACGCTACCACCCCGTGAAAAAGCTCGAACCACTCTGGATTGGACGGTCCGTTGCGGGAGAATATATGGACAGCCCTGTTCCAGCCGCCGCCGACTCGATTTGCAAATCGGCGCAAAAGCTCCCAATCTGGTCGCCGCCGCAGCAATGCTTGATACTTGTTAGACGGCGAAACAATGGGAGGAAATTCGCACATGAAAAAGACCTGTGTCCGCCTGGCGGCAACGGCAGTAATGCTGGTCTCTGCTGCCAGTTCGGCTTACGCCGACAGCCTCACCCTCTATTGCTCCGCCGACGAGGCCTGGTGCCAGCAAATCAAGACTAGCTTCGAGGAAAAGACCGGCATCACTGTCGATATGACCCGCAAGAGTTCAGGCGAGACATACGCCCAGGTGCGCGCCGAGGCCGGAAACCCAAAGGGCGACGTTTGGTGGGGCGGCACCGGCGATCCTCATCTCCAGGCCGCAGAGGAAGGACTGACCGAGGAATATATGTCCCCGATGCGCGGCAAACTGCACGACTGGGCGATCAAGCAGGCGGAAGCCGCCAACAACAAGACGATCGGCGTCTACTCCGGTGCGCTCGGCTTCGGCTACAACAAGGATCTGTTGGCCAAGGGCAACCTGCCGGAGCCGAAATGCTGGGCCGATCTGACCAAGCCGGAATACAAGGGCCACATCCAGATGGCCAACCCGAACTCATCGGGCACCGCCTATACAATGCTCGCGACGATGGTTCAGCTGATGGGCGAGGACAAGGGTTTTGAGTACCTGAAGGCGCTCCACGCTAACATCAACCAGTACACCAAGTCCGGCTCCGCTCCGATTAAGGCCGCGGGTCTCGGCGAAACCACCATCGGCATCGTTTTCATGCATGATGCGGTGGCGCAGACGGCAGCCGGCTTCCCGATCGTCACGGTGGCGCCTTGCGAAGGCACCGGCTATGAGATCGGCTCGATGTCGCTGATCAAGGGCGCCCGCAACCCGGAAGCGGCGAAGCAGTTCTACGACTGGGCGCTGACCGCCGAGATGCAGTCGAAGGCCAAGGACGTGAAGTCGTTCCAGTTGCCGTCGAACAAGAACGCCACCGCGTCCGAATTGTCGCCCGACCTGTCGACCATCAAGCTCATCGACTATGATTTCAAGAAGTATGGATCGAGCGCCGAGCGCAAGCGCCTGCTGCAGAAGTGGGATACGGAGGTCTCGACCCTGCCGCAGTGATCATGCGCGTCCGCACTGCCACGAGCGCGCTTCACCCGACCGTCGTCCTGTGGACGGCGGTCGGCTTGCTCGGCTATGCGCTGCTGCCTTGGTACGGGTTGGACAGCAATCTCTTCACCCTGTCCTGGCTGCTGGACGGCTATCCGCTTGACGATGACGTAGCGCCGGCGCTTTTCCTTGTGCTGCAAGGCGACAAACTCTGGCTCGCCCCTATCGGCCCGCTGCTTCTCGCGCCGCTCCTGCTATGGCGGCGGCGCAAGTCCGATCCCTTCTTTGGCTATTTGCTGATCGCCGTCGGCGCGACCGGCGTCGCCTACTTCCTGCTTCAAGGATTCGGCATTGGTCTGCGCGGCTTCCAGTGGCAATGGCTGACCTTGCTCTTTGGCGAGCTTGACGACCGCCAGTTTGGCATGGGCTGGGGAGCACTGCTGGTAAGCGGCGCGTTCCTGTTCCTGTTCACCCTGGGGCTTGCGGCGCGCGGCGCGGTGGCCGGCGACGAATTCGTCGTCGGCTCGATCGGCTTCGTCGTCTCCATGGTCGCCATCTTTATCTTCATGCCGATCGGTCAAATGCTGGGGAGCGCGCTGCTCACACAGGAGGGCGACTATTCGCTTCCCGTCTTTCTCGCGAAACTCTCCAGCGACCGGCTCTGGAGCCTCGGCTGCCTCACCGGTGGCCCGCGCTGCGGCGTCGCCTGGAATTCGCTCCTTCTCGCCGTGCTCGTCGGCGTAACGACCACCGCGCTCGGCCTTGTCTTTGCCCTGGTGGTGACCCGTACCGGCTTACGTTACGGCGCGCTGTTGCGCGCGCTGACCGTGCTGCCGATCATCACACCACCCTTCGTCATCGGCCTCGCCATCATCCTTCTGTTCGGCCTCTCGGGCGCCATCAATCTGGGTTTCGCCGAGCTGATCGGCGTCCAACCGACGCGATGGGTCTACGGCCTGCCTGGCCTGCTGATCGCCCAGGTGCTCGCTTTCACGCCGATCGCTTTTCTGGTGATGATCGGTGTGGTCGAGGGTGTCAGCCCATCCATGGAGGAGGCCGCGCAGACCCTGCGCGCCAATCGCTGGCAGACATTCATCACCGTCTCCCTGCCGTTGATGCGACCGGGTCTGGCCAATGCCTTTCTGCTCGGCTTTATCGAGAGCATGGCTGATTTCGGCAATCCGCTGGTGCTCGGCGGCAATTTCGATGTGCTGTCCACCGAGATCTTCTTCGCCATCGTCGGCGCGCAATACGACCAGGCGCAGGCGGCGATCCTCGCCCTCGTGCTCCTGTTCTTCACGCTCGGGGCATTCTACGCCCAGCGATTCTGGCTTGGGAAGAAGTCTTACACGACCGTCTCCGGCAAAGGCGACGCCGGCGTTCACTCGCATCTGCCGGCAAATTGCGCAACGTCGTCTTCGCGGTCGCCGCCGTCTGGACGCTGTTTACCTTGCTGATTTACGTGACGATCTTCTACGGCAGCTTCGTCAAGCTGTGGGGGGTGGATTTCTCTCTGACTTTTGAACACTACGTGACGGCGTTCTCCATCGGCTGGAACGAGTTCGGCATCCACTGGCGCGGCTCGGCCTGGAGTTCTTTTTGGACGACCATGGAAATAGCGATGATCTCCGCGCCGCTGACCGCGGCCATCGGACTCTTGACCGCCTATTTGCTGGTCCGCCAGAATTTTGCCGGCAAGGACACCTTCGAATTCGCGACGATGCTGTCCTTCGCCATTCCCGGCACCGTGATCGGCGTCTCCTACGTGATTGCGTTCAATGTGCCGCCGATCGAGCTCACCGGCACGGGCATTATCCTGGTGCTCTCCTTCATCTTCCGCAACATGCCGGTTGGGGTCCGCGCCGGTGTCGCGTCCATGTCGCAGATCGACCGCAGCCTCGACGAGTCGTCCCTCACTCTGGGAGCCAACTCCTGGCAGACCTTCCGCAAAGTGGTGCTGCCGCTGCTGCGGCCGGCCATCCTTGCCGCGCTGGTCTATTCCTTCGTTCGCGCCATGACCGCCATCAGCGCCATCATCTTCTTGGTCAGCGCCCAGTATGACATGTCGACCAGCTATATCGTCGGCCGCGTCGAGAATAACGAATATGGCGTCGCCATCGCTTATTCCGCCGTCCTTATCGGCGTCATGCTGGCTGTGATCGGTCTGATGCAGCTTGCCGTTGGCAGCCGCATGATCGGCCGGCGCGGTCTCGACGGCGATCTGGCGCAGTCGCGCACCAATGTCAGCCAGGCGGTCGTGGCGCGTCCACAGCCGGCGATCTCGGGAGGCGGATGATGGCCGAAATTCGCGGCAATGCCGCCTCAGTCGAATTCAGGAATGTCACCAAGATCTACGGCAAAAGCAAGGCGCCCGCCGTCAACGACATCTCGCTGTTCATCGAGGCCGGGAAGCTGGTCACCCTCCTTGGACCGTCGGGCTGCGGCAAGACGACCACCTTGCGCATGATAGCCGGACTGGAAATGGTAACGAGCGGCCAGATCCTGATCGGGGGCGCCGACGTCACCCGGCTGCCGGCCACTGATCGTGATGTCTCCATGGTGTTTCAATCCTACGCGCTTTTCCCGCACATGACCGTGACCCAGAACGTCGAATACGGCCTGGGCTTTTCCGGATTCGGCAGGAAGGAGACGGCCGAGAGGGCCAGAGCCGGGCTTGAACTGGTCGGCCTCTCCAATTTCGGCGACCGCCTGCCGAGCCAGCTTTCGGGCGGACAGCAACAGCGTGTCGCGGTGGCGCGGGCGCTGGTCCTGGAGCCGCAGGTGCTGCTCTTCGATGAGCCTTTGTCGAACCTGGATGCGAAGCTCCGCCGGCGCGTGCGCGAGGAAATCCGCGAGATTCAGCAGAAACTCGGCCTGACGGTCGTCTATGTCACCCACGACCAGGAGGAAGCGCTCGCCGTCTCCGATCGCATCATTGTCATGAACAATGCGGTGATTGCCCAAGACGGCACGCCACGCGACCTCTACGAGCAGCCCGCGAATGCTTTCGTGGCCGACTTCATCGGCGAAGCCAACATGTTCCAATGCGAGGTCGTGTCGGTCGAGGGCGACAGCGCCACCGTGCATCTGGGACCTGCCGTCCTGAAGCTGCCGGCTCGCGGCCGCAAACTGGGGCCGGCCATGCTGGCGGCGCGACCGAGCCGCCTCGAGATTGGCGAGCCGAATGCGCCTGGCGCCTTGCCCGGGACGCTTGAAAAAGTGACCTATGTCGGCAGCCACCTCGAGTTCGTAATTGCCACGCAATTCGGCGAAGTCTTCGTGGTCTCGCCGGATGTCGATACCGCGTTTCGAGCGGGGCAGCCGGTGAGCATCGGCTTTCCCGAACGCGGACCCGTGCTGATCACAGACTGAACGCCTCTTTGCAGAGCGCGTGGACCTTGTCGAACACGCCCTTGCCGCCCGCGATGACCAGTGTTCCTTCCTCGAGAACCGTTTTCGGGTCGGGCGTGACGACCGACCCGCCGGCCTCTTCGACCAGAAGCATGCCGGCGAGGCAGTCCCAAGCATTCATATGCTCCTCGACATAGGCGAGCAGCCTGCCCGAGGCGACGTAGGCAAGCATAAGCGCACCGGATGCATTGCGGAAAAACACGCCGCCCTCCTGAAGCAGGAGATCGATCAGCTTGGCGACGGTGCGCGCTTCACGACGATTGGAGAAGCCGGTTCCGACCGAGCCTTGCGTCAGGCTCGTCGTCGGGCTTGTCTTGATGGGCCGGCCGTTGAGGAAAGCGCCACCGCCGCGGCGTCCATAAAATGTCTCGCCGGTAGAGGGTTCATGGATAACGCCCACGACCGCCACACCCTCCTTGACGCAGGCGATGACGACGGTCCAGGCCGGGATGCCGCGCAGAAAGTTGGCAGTGCCGTCGATTGGATCTATCACCCATGTGTAACCCGATCCGCCGGCGAGTGCGGCGTGTTCCTCTCCGATAACACCGTCTTCAGGATATTGCGCCGCAAGCTCCCGGCGGATGAACGTCTCGACATTCCGGTCGGCCTCGGAGACCAGGTCCTGATGACCCTTGCTCTCGATTGTGAGTGTCTCCAGTTGTCGGAAATATTGCAGGCCGAGTTCGCCGCCGCGCCGCGCCAGCGCAGTCGCAAACAGCATCCGATCGTTATCGTCACCATTCACGCAGTCAAATCCGTCATTGTTTCTGCTTCCATTCGTTCCCCGGCTCTTTGTACTCAAGGCCCAATTCTGCAGGGAAAAGTTGAGGTTAACGCTCAGCGATAGGCTGCCATTCGTGGATGATCTTGCAACCTGGCAAGCAGAAAGCGAAGAAATGACCTTGGAACGGTTGATCCCGACTGCGCGAAACCGGCGCATTCAGCAGCTTGCAAAGCAGCAGCGTGCCAACGCCGCCATGCGAGACGAAAGCAATGTCGCCGTCGTGATGGGTCGCAAGAATGCGAAACACGGCCCGCGCGACGCGATCCTGGGCATCGAGCGCGCGCTCCCATCCGCAAACGCTCTCATGTGGATTGGCGAAGAAGGCGTCAGCAACTCGTTCGAAATCGACGGGTGGAAGGAAACCGGTCGCGGAGCGGTCGTTCTCGCCAAGGTGCTCATCCACTTGGACGGGCAAACCAAATCCCGCCGCCAGAAGGCCAGCCGCTTCAATAGCCTTGGCCTCGGAGCTCGACCAGATGGACGTCAGGCCGGACAGCACCGCACAGCCCGCGAAAGCCCTCATCCGGGTGACGCCGCGGTCCGAAAGCCGCCAAGCTGGAACTGGCGTGGCGGGATCAACGGAAACTTCCGGATGAGTGATAAAGAAGGCCGTCGGCATGCCGTTGCGCTCCGATAAAATCCTTCCGACGCCTAACAGAGCTGATCAAGCGCAGGAAGTATCAACACACACCAACCACGTCATTGCACGGGCACTTTTCACAGCCTCAATGGATATCAGAAACAGGAACGTCTGTATCGCGCTGCCATGAGCGGACCTCCGGCCATCTACATTGTCTCCAAACTCGTCGCAGTTCATTCCGCGCACCGGTCTGCGATTGGCGTAGCGCCCGATCAAGGCGCCGAAATAGGGGGTCAAGGATTCGTAGTCGGCGAGTTCCTTGAAGCCGAGCACGACGTTGTCGAGCTTGCCCCAGCGGTCGGGCACATTGATCGCCGTGATTATACCGCCATAGGCGATGAACTTGATGGACGCGCCTCTGTCGTTGATGAGCGTGTAGAGATCGACGGCTTTGCCGTCCTGCGTGTTTCAGAATGGGGACTTGTCCACAGAGCCGGTGCGGCGATCCCTCCTACCCAGGCTTGTGACAAAGTCGATCGAGCACGTCTCGAAGCGCAGTTGCGGCTTGGTCACGCTCGTCAGCAGACATCAGCTCGGGCTCAGCTTCCAGTCTGAGATGCGGCAGTTCGGTTCGAACGGCGCGACGGGCAGCGACAAGATTGGCCTTCAAATCGATGACGCGATAAGTGGCGACCGGATAGGCGATCCCTTTGACGTGGATGCGCCCCAGTTCGTCGCAGTCAATCGTGTCCTTCACTTGCGCAAACGTCTCATAAGAAATGAGCACGGTCCCTGGCTGCGCCTCCTGCTCAAGACGTGAGGCGAGATTCACGGCGCCGCCGATTATCGTGTAGTCCATCCGGTCCTCGCTGCCGAAGTTGCCGACAGTGCAGTAGTCGGTGTGGA
This sequence comes from Mesorhizobium sp. WSM4817, assembly GCF_055811135.1. Lineage (NCBI taxonomy): Bacteria > Pseudomonadati > Pseudomonadota > Alphaproteobacteria > Hyphomicrobiales > Phyllobacteriaceae > Mesorhizobium > Mesorhizobium sp. WSM4817. The sequence continues at coordinate 39,119 of NZ_JBVVQQ010000017.1, forward strand.
TGCCGATGCGGCAGCGCAGTGGTGTTTCAATTCCAATGTCGCGCCAGACTTCGGCAAGTTCGCTCATCCGCTTCTGCATGGCGAGAGCCATCTGCACGCCGGCGAGCGCGTCCTCCTTGACGCCGCGAGTTTCCGGATCGCCGAAAAACATCAGAATCGCGTCGCCGACATACTTGTCGATCGTCGCGCCATGATCCGAAGCAATTTTCGACATTTCCGTCAGATAGTGATTGAGGAGCTGGGTGAGGTCCTCCGACTCCATCTTGTCGGTGGTCTCGGTAAAGCCGGCGATATCCGAGAAGCATATTGTCAGCTTCTTCCGCTGGCTGGCGATCCTGACCTCCTGACGGCCGGTGAATATCGAGTTGTACACCTGGGGCGCCAGGTATTTCGCCAGCTTGCTGGAAAGCGCCTCGAGAGCCGCGGATTTCTCGGCGAGGTTCTCCTCCCGTAGCTTCAGCTCGGTGATGTCCGAGTAGACCGCGACTGTGCCGCCGCCGGTGATCCGCCGCTCGCTTATCATGATCCATCTTCCGTCGCCTCGCCGCTGCTCCCACGGTTCGCCAGGGTTGCGGTGCCGGGAGAGCCGCTCGGCGACCCATTCCTCGAATCGTCCCTCGGCATCCCTGATGTAGCCGCGCTCAGCGGATCGGCGGATGATGTGCTCGAATGTCGTACCGGGCGTCAATTCGATCGTAAGGTCGCTGTAGAGCAGTTCGCGGTAGCGGCTATTGCTAAGGATGAGCCGGTCCTCGCGGTCGTAGAGAGCGAATCCCTCGGAGATGCTCTCGATGGCATCGATGAGCCGCTGGCGCGCTTCGGCGACCTCGCGCAGGTTCTTTTCCTCGACCTCGACTGCAGTGTCCCGGAAGAGCCTGAGCGCCTCGGCCATGCGGCCGATTTCGTCGTGGCCCGCGGCAGGCAATGGCGCACGAAGATTGCCGCCGGCGATTGCGAGCATGCTTTGGCTCACCCCTCCCAGGCGGGCGAGGAGGCTGCGGTCGACATAGAGCCAAACAACAAGAACGGAACTCAAGAGGCTGAGAAAGGCGGAGCCAAGGACAACTCCGGTCCCGAAGCGCTGGACGACCGCGGCTTCGAGACCAGATGCGGTGATCTCGCGGTCTGCCGCGGCGACCAGGCGATCGACGGCAGCGGTAAGACTGCGCGACAGCTGATTGTTTTCGGCCAGAAGCTCTTCGCCCTGCGCCAGGACGGCGAACTCGTCCTGCCGCGCCTTCGGGATGCTGTTTCCGCCGTCGATCAGTGCCTTGAACTCGTTGACCCGCTGCTGGAAACGGGTTCGCAGCCTATCGTCGATCTCGTTGGAAATCGTGTCCAGAACGGCGAGTGACCGGCGCAGCGGAAACAGGATCAACGCCAGATCGCCTGGCGTCGGCGCGTCCGCCGTGTTGACCAGCGCGTCATTGACCGCCGAGATCTCCTGCTGCGCCTTCTGCTGCGGGATGTAGGCCGCTATCGACTGGACCAGGTCGGCCGTCGCCTCCGCGCCTCGATCGGACGCGAGCGGCGTGTCGGCCGTGACCGCCCGCCATTGCTGGAGTTTGGAATTCATCACGAGCATGCCGGGCGCCACAAGGCGCTGGCTTGCATTTGTCGTAGCCGACAGGCGACGTAACAGTTCCTCTTTGCGCGCCACCACGGTGAGGCGGGCGGCGACAAGGTCGTCGAGGGCGTTGAGATTGCGCCGCAGACCAAGCACCGCAGCCTCGATCTCAGCCACTACCGCCGTGCTAGGCTTGGCGCCTTTGAGAGCGGCAAGCAGTTCCTCGAGGCGCGTCATCTCTGCCGCGATCGCAGTCGAGACCTCGTTATGCTGAGCCTTGCTGGTCGAAGCAAGTGCGGCGGGCGCAGTGGCGGCGACCCGCTCAGCCTGGCGCGACAGCTGGAGGGACGCGAGCGCCGACGGCACACGCTCCTTGGTGATGTGGTTGACGACCTCCCTCACCTCGAGGAAGGCATAAAGAGCGGCTGTTGTCGCGAGCACCGCGAAGGTGCTGATACCGAAAAAAGCGAGCAACAGACGGCCGCGTATGCCGAGACGCTTAAGCATCGCGGCGACGCATTGATTCAGCTGGCGCGGCCGAGAGGGTCTGCACAGATTGGCTCAAGGCGATTCGCCGGATCGGTGGTCCATTATAACGGCACGTATTCGCCACCCTTCCAGACATACCATACCCAACTCTGAACAGTGAGGTCGCCCTTATTATCAAAGTCCATACGGCCCAACACAGTGTCAAATTGATTGCCGCGCAGTGATGCAATCACGGCTTGGAGTTCTAGTGAGCCTGCCTTCTCGACCGCCTGCGCCCAGGTCTGGGCGGCGCCGTAACTGTGCAGCGTCCAGGAATCGGGTTCGAAGTTCTCGGCTCGGAATCGTTCGACGACTGTGGCCGCTTCGGCGTTTCGACGCGGGTCGGGGACAAAGGTGAAGAGCGTGCCCTCGGCGGCAGGGCCGGCAATCAGCCCAAATGCCTCGGTCGCTGTATCGTCACCCGAGATCAGCTGAACCGAGTAGCCCCGGTCGCGCGCCGCACGGACCATAAGCGCAGCCTCGGTATGATACCCGCCCATGTACAGCACGGCGATATCCGCCCCCTGTAACGTGCTGATCTCGGCCGAGTAGTCGTCTTTCCCGGGAGTGTAGCCTTCATAGATTGATTCGGTCACGCCCCGCTTGTTCAACTGCTTTCTTGTCTCATCGGCGAGACCCTTCCCATAGGTCGTATTGTCGTGAAGGATCGCGATCTTCTTGTCGCTCCAATGATCGGCCAAGTAGTTGCCGGCCTCGAAGCCCTGCGCATCGTCGCGACTGCAGACGCGGAAAACGTTGGCGCGGCCTTGCTCGGTCAACATCGGATTGGTCGAGGACGGCGAAATCTGCAGAATTCCCGCCGCCTCGTACACCTCCGATGCCGGAATCGAGGCTCCAGAGCAGTAGTGCCCGACGACGAACACTACACCGTCAGCCACCAGCTTTTGGGCAGCAGCCACCGCTTGCTTGGGATCGCAGTAGTCGTCGACCGTGATGAGCCGCACCGGCTCGCCGAGGACGCCGCCCGCCGTATTGATGTCGGCCACAGCCACCTCTGCGCCGCGCTTCAATTGCGTGCCAGTCCATTCGAGCTTTCCGGTCATCGGGCCTGCGACCCCGATCAGCACCTCCGCCCGCGCAGGACAGCTAAGCGCCGCGGCCGCGAGCGCGACAATAGCTACGGTGATGATACGGTGCATGGATGCACCCCAAAGGCAGTAGCTTACGCCAATCCCGTCAGCGCCGACAGTCCTTTTCCGCGAGCGTGGATTGGGTTCCGATCCGAGAGCGTCGCGCGTCCAATGGAAGCGCAAAGGACGCTCTTTGAACTTTGCGCATGATCCTTTCCGGACCGAAGGCCAGCGCAGCAAAGGCCGGTACCTCCGGGCGTCAGGCGCCAGGCAGCCTGAACCGGTATTCCGTCACATGATGGTAGATCTGGCCCGGCCATAGCGTGGCCTGCGGGAAATACGGCCGGTTCGGCGCATCCGGCCAGACCTGCGGCTCCAGGCAGAAGCCCGAATAAACCTTGTAATGAACTCCCCCGAGCCCCGGCGAAGCTGGCGCCAGATACTGGCCGGTATAGAGCTGGACGCCCGGTTCCGTGGTCCACAGCTCCATCTCGACGCCGGAATTCGCGCCTTGCGCCCATGATGCCAGCTTGAGCGACCCGCGCGTCGAGGCAAGGCAGAAATTCTGGTCGTAGGGGAGCTGCTTGCCCTCGCTCTCCATGCGCAGCGGCCGCGCCTGACGGAAGTCGAACGGCGTGCCGTCGACCGGCTTCACGACGCCGGTCGGGATCAGGTCGCCATCGACCGGAAGATAGGCGCCGGCGTTCAGCATCAGCCGGTGATCGAGGACATCGCCGGCGCCGCCGTCATCCAGGTTGAAATAGGAATGCTGGGTAAGGTTGCACAGCGTCGGCTCCTCGCAGGTGGCGGTCAGCTCGACGCTGAGCGTGCCGGGGATCTTCAGCCTGTAGGTGCAGGTCACGTCGAGCGCGCCGGGAAAGCCCATCGTGCCGTCGGGATCATGCAGCGTCAGGGTGACAAAATCCCTGCCATGCAGCGAAACCTCCCATGGCCGGTGCGAAAAACCTTGCGAGCCGCCATGCAGCGTGTGCTTGTCGAGGAAGTTGCGCTCGGTCTGGTAGCGCTGGCCGGCGATGGTGAAGCGGCCATCGCGGATACGGTTGGCATAGCGTCCGACGACGGCGCCGAAGAAGGCCGTATCCGTTTCATAGGGCTTGAAACTGCTATAGCCGAGCACAAGCGGCGCATCGTGCCCGGCCAGCCGCAGATCCTGGATGATGGCGCCCAGCCCGATGATGTTGGCGGTGAGGCCGCCGCCGCGGATGCTGAAGCGGCGGATGGCCTCGCCCGCCTGCGTCGTACCGAAAACCTCGCCGTCCTTCATCGCCATGCCCGAAACGCCAGTTGGTTGATCGATCCCGGCTCGCCGCGTGGGCCGGCTTGGTCTGTTGACGTTCGACAGGCCCTGCCCGATCAGAGGCCGAGGCCGCCGATGCAGACATATTTGGTGTCGAGATAATCCTCGATGCCCTGATGTCCGCCTTCCTTGCCGAGGCCCGATTCCTTGACGCCGCCGAACGGCGCCTCGGGCGTGGTGATCAGCCCTTCATTGACGCCGACCATGCCGTATTTCAGCCCTTCCATGACCCGGAAGGCGCGGCCGAGATCGCCGGTGTAGAAATAGCAGGCGAGGCCGAACTCGGTGTCGTTGGCGAGTGCGATCGCCTCCTCTTCGGTTTCGAACTTGAACACGGGTGCTACCGGGCCAAAGATCTCTTCCTTCATGAAGCGCATCTTCGGCGTGGCGTCGGCGATCACCGTCGGCTGGAAGAACGAACCGCCGAGCGCATGGCGCTTGCCGCCAGCGACGACCTTGCCGCCCTTGGCGGTGGCGTCGGCGATCAGTTCCTCGACCTTCTCGACTGCCTTCTCGTCGATCAGCGGCCCCTGCTGCACGCCGTCATCGAGGCCGGAACCGACCTTCAGCCCGTCGCTGGCGGCGGCGAGCTTTTCGACGAACTTGTCGTAGACACCAGCCTGGACCAGGAAGCGATTGGTGCAGACGCAGGTCTGGCCGGAATTGCGGTATTTGGCGGTGATCGCGCCGGCGACGGCGCGCTCGATATCGGCGTCGTCGAAGACCAGGAATGGCGCGTTGCCACCAAGTTCCATCGACACCTTCTTGACGGTGACGGACGACTTCTGGATCAGGATCTTGCCGACCTCGGTCGAGCCGGTGAAGGTGATCTTCTTGACCAGAGGGTTGGCGCAGATCTCGTCGCCGATCTCGCCGGCAGCGCCGGTCAGGATGTTGATGACGCCTTTGGGGAAGCCGACCTCCTCGGCGAGCGCGCCCCAGGCGAGGCCGGAATAAGGCGTCTGCGACGCCGGTTTGACCACCGCCGTGCAGCCGGCGGCAAGTGCTGGACCGAGCTTGCGGGCCAGCATCGAGGACGGGAAATTCCACGGCGTGATGGCGGCGATGACGCCGACCGGCTCCTTGGTCACCAGGATGCGGCGGTCCGCCCAAGGCGACGGCACGACATCGCCATAGGTGCGGCGGCCTTCTTCGGCGAACCACAATATGTACGAGGCCGCCGAACCGATCTCGCCCTTCGATTCGAACAGCGACTTGCCCTGCTCGATGGTCAGCAGCTCGGCCAGCACATCCTGGTTGTCCATCATGGCGTCATGCAGCTTGCGCAACAGCTTCGAGCGCTCGAGCGCGGTGGTCTTGCGCCATGTCTGGAAGGCGGCGTCGGCAGCTTCGATGGCGCGGCGCGTCTCGACCTTGCCCGACTTCGGCACGGTGCCGATCTTGAGGCCGGTGGCCGGATTGTTGACGTCGACCGTCTGGCCGCTGTCGGCCTGCACCCACTCGCCGTTGATGAGATTGGCCTGGCGCATGAAATGGCTGGTTTTCTGAAGCATGGTCTAGCCTCCGTTCGGCGCGCTGACGGGCCGCTATCTGGATTTCCTTGACGGGCGTGCGCACTGGCATCGATGCCGGCACGCCTGGAGCCACTGCTCTTTACCTAGGGCAAGCCCCGCAATCAATCGCAAGATGGCATATAGGGTTTGGGCCAGCACAAGGCGAGGCCGATTTGCGCTCCCGTTGTTGCTTGAGGATGTGGGACCGGACTGGTGGCTCCCGAGAACCGGAACGGAGCGTAACGTTTGGGTATATGAGTACCGGAAGCACCAGGAAACCGCCCTTCGCAGGCATCAATATCGATCATACCTATCCAAACACGTGGACCACCACCGTCAGCCAAAAGGCCGTGGTGACGACCGCGCAGGCGGTGGCGATGGTCATCTGGTTCGATGCCAGCGCTTGGCCGGTGTTGAACTGCGTCGCAATCAGGTAGGAATTCACCCCGGATGGCAGCGCGGCGGCCACGACCGCGACTTTCGCCGACAGCGGCGGCAGGCCAAGCAGCCAGACCAGGCCGAGCGCGACGGCCGGCATCAGCATCAGCTTCAGCGCCGACAGCGCCAGCGCCGGCCGCACATTGCCGGAGATGCCGAAACGGCACAGGCCCAGCCCCATGGCAAACAGCGCGACCGGTCCGGCGATGTTGGCCAGCGCATCGACCAGCCGGACGGCCAGCGCCGGCAATGGCAGGCCGGTGATACGCCACACCCATCCGGCCAGGATGCCGATGATCAGCGGATTGGAGAGCAACTTTCGAAAGAAGCGCCGGATGATGCGCAGCGGATGCACATGCTCGTCGCCGCGGCCAAAGATCTCAAACAGGATGATCGATGCCATGATCATCGTCGGCAGATGCACGGAAATCAGCAGCGACAGCACTTCGAATCCACTTGGCCCGAATGTGCCGAGGAAGAACGGGATGCCGAGCAGGACGAGGTTGGAAAAAGCCGACGATACGCCGCCGACGACCCCGGCACGCGCGTCGCGCCCGAACACCCGGGTGATGACCAGGTGGCCTGCGGCCCACGTCACTGCGGCAGCCGTAAAATAGGCGCCCCAGAACAACCAGGGCGCGGCGCCATGGAAATCGGCGTTGACCATGGTGCGGAACAGAAGCAGCGGCATCGCCACCCCGACGGCGAATTCGGCGATGGCCCCACCCGCCTCGGCCTTCAGATAGCCGGTGAGCCCGGCCAGATAGCCGAGCGCGACAAGGCCGAAGACAAAAAGGACGGTTTCGATGAGTGGGGACATTTTTCCCCTGATAGGCGAGCCGGGATTTGAGCGCAACCGCCCCGCCTGGCAAAGCGGTCGGTTCTCGCAAACAGCCGGGATAGGTGACGCCTTGTTTTTCAGCCGGCTTTGCCGTCCCTATATGCGGTCACCGGAAGCCACCTCCGGTGACCGGAAAAGGACGCCTGATGCTTCGATCTGTGCTGGCTCTATTGCTGCTCGTCATTCCCGCCGCGGCCCACGCGACCGAAGCCGGTTGGGCGCTGTTGCGCGACGGCGGACATGTGGTGCTGCTTCGCCATGCCATGGTCACCGGCACCACCGATCCGGCGAATTTCGACATCGAGAAATGCGCCACCCAGGTCAATCTCTCGGTGCGCGGCAAGCAGCAGGCACGCAAGATCGGCGCGCTTTTCGACGCCCGCGCGGCGCCGGTCGAGCGCGTGCTGTCCAGCCGCTATTGCCGCGCCCTCGACACGGCTCGCACCGCTTTCAGAGAAGAGCCCGAACCTTTCGCCCCGCTTGACCTGCTGAAGACCGACGCCAGCGAGAAAGCCGCCCAGCTCGAGGCGATCATGAACGAGATCAGCGCCTATTCCGGCTCCGATAATGTCGTCATGGTCACCCATCTGGAGAACATCATGGCGCTCACCGGCATCTCGCCGCGCGAAGGCGAAGCCGTGATCGTCGAGCCGCAAGGCGACGGCCTGCGCGTGCTCGGCCGCGTCACTTTCTAATCTGCGCTGGAGCCGGTTGAAACGTTCGCCAGTAATGAAATTTAACGCCTGGTCCCTAAACGGAATACCGGTTCCGACCCCTAGCGGAAGCTCGTTCGTTCGGCCTCGGCCGAATTTACGTCCGTGATCCACTCGAGCGAGGCGCCATGCGGGTCGGTCCAAGCGACAGGGGAGCCGTTCACAGATAGGAGGAAGCGGCCCGGCGGCCAGCTTTTTCCGGCGCGTGTGGCGATGGACGGGAATACGCGCGGGAACTCGTTCGATACCCAATACGGAGAAAGACGCATCACCTGTTCTGCGAAGGCCTCTCTGTCTGCCGGATCGGAGACATAGTCGAGGACGGCTGTGTGAAAGACAACGAGGGTAGCGTCCTTTGGCGCTTCGCTGCAGAGCCGCACGAGGTCGCTCCCGCGCAGGTCGCCCTTCACCACCCGAGGCTTGACTGTGGCAGCGATCATTAGGGCCGCCCGCAGATTGGCAAGCCGCGCCGTCTGCTCCGGCCAGACCAGCGTCTCAAGCCATGCGACTTGCGAGGGGTTTGAAACATCGATCGGGCTCAGGTCCAATCCCGCTCGCCAGACGACATGCGGCGGGGCCGTCGGCAATGGCGTTGTCTCGCTGGCTGAGCATCGGAAGACAGGCGGTTCCGAGGCCGTGACGGGTGTGCGGAGCACCATGCGCCCGTAGTCGTAGCTGTAGAGGTCGGGCATAAGGCAGAGCCCTGCGGAAGTCCCGACCTCCAGGAGGGCCAGCGGCTGCGGCAGGCGCGCCAGGACGGGCAGCAGTGTGGCGCACCTTCCCGGCTCGTTGGTTTGCGTCGAGCGCTCGAGCATGAGCGAGCGGACAAGCTCGGGGTGCGCCAGAAGCGCCTGGCGAAACTCGGTCCACCCTGTCGGTGTGCCGAACAGGTGACGCACCACGGCAAGCAGAAGATTCGGTTGCCGCTTCACGTCCGGGAGGGTCGACAGGAAGCCGAGTGTCTCGCGGTCCCCTGCGACAGCACGAGCCAACTCCTCATAGAGCGGTGAGCGACTGCGAGCTTCCGTGTCGGCGAAGCGAAGATACCGGGTTGAGATCTCTGCCAAGGCCTCCTCGCCCATGTCCGCTGATCCCCGATCCCGACGTCTCGTCGCAGTACACGATCCACGGATCAGATTGGAGCCAGGCGCGGGACCCGTCGTCAAGATGGCGGGTGTTACGCTTTTGCGGTAGCCCAATGCCTCGTCACTTCCGGCTGCCCCTCGAAAGAGGCCTCGAAGGTTGGCGCGGCCAGTATGGCCTGCATGTGCAATGTCGCGCTTCCGGTATTGCGAAAGCCATGCCAGCGGCCGGCCGGCACGATGACTGATTGTCCCGTCGATACTGTTTCTCGTTCATCATCCAACCACAGCTCGGCTTGGCCTTCCAGCACGGTCAAGACTTCCTCGACGGGATGGGTGTGAGTACGTGTGCCACTTCCTGGTGCGACCCACTGTTCGAATATGCACAGCGTGGCTGCCTCGGTGACCGCAGAAACGCGCATTCTGGTCGACACGCCGGGACGCCACTCTTCTGTCGGCTGAAGGTTATGATCGATAATCTGCATGATCCCCTCTGTTGGCAGAGTAGCACGCCGCGTCAGCATGAAGCCGGCAACCGTGGTTCATCAAGTTAGTAGAGCCGGTCGCGATTACCCGTGTCGATCGTTTGCATCTCCTCAACCGTCTCCGCGAGTTTGCCGTGGGCGACCAACATCTCCGCAAACGAGGGAAGGTTGCTGGTATCAGGCCACGCATCCGGCTGCCACAAGCCCGAGCGGACCATGCACTTCGGGCAATGAGAAAGTACGTGCGAGATCTCGATGACGAGTATGTGCTCAGGGAGCTTACGGTTGACAGCCATGGCCTCACGCAGCTCCGCATCGCGGACGATGAGCGCCTTGCCGGCCACGCGAAGGGTGTAGGTCACACCGGGGATTACGAAAATCAGGCCGACATTCGGGTTGCTCAGGACGTTACGGAAAGTATCGAGTCGACGATTGCCGGGGCGGTCTGGAATGGCGAGAGTTCTCTCGTCCAGCACCTTGACGAAGCCGGCGGGATCACCCTTTGGCGAGACGTCGAGCATGCCATCGGCGCCGGCGGACGCTACGAACACAAAAGGCGCATGAGCAATGAAGCGGCGAGCATGTTCGTCAATTACTCGAACGACCTTGGCAACTGCTCGGTCTGTGGGGACCCCCAAAACCGCTCGCAATTGCTCTTCGCTCGTGATGACATCGCGGAAACGGCGCCGAGGACTGCTCTCGTCGTCTTGCATGATGCCGGCCCCTTCTCCGCGTGCCTACGCAGTATGACGCAAAGAATCGCGCGTGCGCAACTCCATTGACGAGCCATTCCCTGCCGGCGTCGCGTTCTGGCATTGAGCCGTTCAGCCGTGCGACTGAAAGTCGGCTCACCACCCCAGCCAGTCGTTCGACGCTCATCTCGGGCGTTCTGGTATTTGAACCACGGGACGCGCCATTTGCTGACATCTGTGGCGCTTCTCAAAAGCTGCCCTTCGCGCAAGAGCTCAGGTCGACCCTTCTTTGCGCTTCCCATTGAGATGACCTTCGGCAAGTCTGACCCAATGAGATGTTCCCAATAGGGAACAGGATATCCCTGAACTTCTGTGTTCATTTGAAATTCAATCAGCTACGTTCTAGCCGACCATCAACCCCCCGTCCGAAAGCAGGCCGCATGGCGTGTATCTGGCTAATTACCACCGGAGGTACCATAGCTTCGCGGCATGTTGATGCTGAAGATCGTGTCGTATCGACCATCGACGGCGAAAAACTTCGGGGCACGATTCAAGACATTCCTCCCGGCGTCGACATTAGAGTTGACGACTTCATGAATATCGTCAGTTGCGCAATGACGCTGCCAATGGCGTTTGGTCTGGCTCAGCGGATCAACTTGCACCTTGTTGAAGACGATTGCATCGGCGTGGTGGTCACCCATGGTACCGATACGATGGAGGAAAGCGCCTACCTCGCGGATTTGCTTTTAGCGAATGAAAAGCCAGTGGTGTTTACTGGCGCACAGCGCAGCGCCGATGATTCAGCCAGCGACGGACCGCGCAATGTCACCGACGCCGTCCGGCTTGCGGCATCGCCGTTGGCGAGGGCTCTCGGTGCGGTTGTGCTCCTGGAACAACACTTCCACGCCGCGCGTGACGTCACAAAGGCTCATACGTCCCGGGTCGACGCATTTGTCTCGCGAAACCACGGCAAGCTCGGCGAAATCGACGGCGCCGCTGTAAGCGTATCGCGCCGACCTATCCTTCGGAAAACTTTTGCGGCGAGCGCGATCGAACCGAGGGTGGATCTCATACGCATGGTGCTTGGCTCCGATGACCGCGTGATCCGCCATGCGGCGGCAAGCGGCTCGCGGGCGATCGTGCTCGAAGGCTTCGGCAGGGGAAACGCGACGCCCGCCGTCGCAGCGGCCGTTGGAGACATCATCGCCGACGGCGTTCCGGTATTCGTGGCGTCGCGATGTGGCGAAGGTCGCGTCTCGCCGATTTATGGCAATGGCGGTGGCAAGGATCTGGAGAAAGCCGGGGCAGTCTTTGCCGGCGATCTCGCCGGACCCAAGCTGCGGATCCTGGTTTCCGTGTTGTTGGGGATGGGAATGACCCTAGAGGAAATGCGCCCCGAGCTTGCTGCAATAGGTGGGTGAATGTGCTTCCTGCCAGAGGCTCTTCCTTATCGTCGGACCCGAAAGGAAACACGCTATGCAGTTCGTAAACAGTCCGTTGGCAGTTGTCAGATCGGTGCGATCGTCGATCGCCGGGCTTAGGCTTCTTGACATCGGCTGCGGTACCGGCGGCTTTGCAGGGCAGCTTGTTGCCGAGGGCGCTGACCTGAGCGGCATCGATCCGGCGGCAGATGCCAATGGGGAAGCGGCGGCGGCGGTTCCGCAGGCGAGCTTCGTTAAAGGTGGGGTGGAGGCATTGCCTTTTGACGACGCAGGTTTCGACATTGCCGTTATGGTGGCGCGGCGCTGTTCCGGGAGACGAAGCGAAGGGTAAAGTTCCACCCTTAGCGGCAGTTAGTTTAAGGCACCTGGCGTTAGATTTCACACTTGCAGCCGCGCATCAATACGGAGCTTCCATCCCTCGATCATCTGCGCGAATGCCTCCTCCGTCAGTTCGGACAGATACGATGTTCCTGCCGTGTTCAGGGCAGTGAACGTGTAGGCAATCGACGCCTCCGTGCCTCCGTCAGCGGTCGGGCGGCAGGCCACCTCGACAAATCCGAAACGCGTATCCGGCGTCACCCGGACATAGCGGATGCGATGCGCCACGGGGTCCCAGTCCGTGCAGGCCCAGAGCGTGGTCTCATCACCGTGAGCGGTCCTGAAGACCATGCCCTGGCGCGTCTCCCCGTCTTGTGGATGCAGAAACTCCGGATCCCAGCCGTCCACCCACAGGGTCTCCCCAGTCGGCGTGAACAGCGGAAAGACGCGGTCGATCGGCCCCGAAAGCACGATGCTGTGGCTGCGCTCAAGATGGTTGGTCATCCCCCTCCCCGGCGATTTCCACCAGACGGTGGCTGTCCGCTGCGCCCAGCTCCATTCCGTAGATGCGCTTCAATTGGCCGATTGTTTCCAGGGTCGTCGGGGAAAACGGCGTCTGGCCTTCGAACGCATGCAGCACGATGCCTTCGATGAGTTCACCCAGGCTCATGTCGCGATGCTCGGCCAAGGCCTTGAGCACCTTCACCAATCGTTTTTCCAGGCGAACCCCGGTCTGCACGCGTTCGATGGTGGTCATAGGATTTCCGTACCATGGTACACTGGTACATGCAATGACCAGAGATGGGATGGTTGCGGCATATCGCCGGGAGGGTCGCCAACGACTCTTCTTGCGTTTACGGAGTGGGTATCCCATCTGCGGCCGGCGTTCAGGCCTTTTCCTGTCCGGAAAAACCGATTAGACAGCGCGCAAACACAAGCGGACAGATTCCGCCCGCAACCGAAGGAAAAGCCCTTGTCCACCACGTTCGACAAAGTCGCCAAGATCATCGCCGATACCAGTGAGATCGATATCGACACGATCACCCCTGAAAGCCATACCATCGACGATCTCGGCATCGACAGCCTCGACTTCCTCGACATCGTCTTTGCCATCGACAAGGAATTCGGCATCAAGGTGCCGCTGGAAAAGTGGACGCAGGAGGTCAATGACGGCAAGGCCTCGACCGACGATTACTTCGTCATGAAGAACCTGTGCGCCAAGATCGACGCCCTGGTCATGGCAAAGAACGCCTGAAATGGCTTGTCTTCTAGCCTGACCCACAACAGCCGCCCCATGAACCCTCGCCCATGAGCTCCCACGACGTCGTCATATCAGGCATCGGCCTTGTCTCTTCGCTGGGAGAAGGTCCGGATGCGCATTGGCGCAAGCTCGTCCAGCCCGGCCTGGAGCCGGTGCTCGAAGCCGCCCGCTTCTCGCCCTACACCGTCCACCCGCTGCCGGAGATCGACTGGAACCTGCAGATCGCCAAGCGCGGCGACCAGCGGCAGATGGAAACCTGGCAGCGGCTCGGCACCTACGCCGCCGGCATGGCGCTGGACGACGCCGGCATCAAGGGCAATGACGATCTCTGCACGACGATGGACATGGTGGTGGCTGCCGGCGGCGGCGAGCGCGACGAGGCGGTCGACGCCGACATTCTCGCCGCTTCGGAAAGCCGCAACGACCGCGACGTGCTGCTCAACGAGAAACTGACCACCGAATTGCGGCCGACGCTGTTTCTGGCACAGCTTTCCAACCTGCTCGCCGGCAACATCTCGATCGTCCACAAGGTGACCGGCTCGTCGCGCACTTTCATGGGCGAGGAAGGTGCCGGCGTCGCCGCTGTCGAGACAGCCGCCGCGCGCATCCGCTCCGGCCAATCGACGCATATCCTGGTCGGCGGCGCATTCCAGACCGAACATTCCGACATGCTGCTTGGCTATGAGCTGGCCGGCTACTTGCATCGCGGCCCCTGGAGACCGGTCTGGCAGAGACAGGGCCTGGACGGCGGCGGCGTGGTGACTGGATCGGGCGGTGCGTTTCTCGTCCTGGAACAGCGCGAGCACGCGATCAGCCGCGGGCGAAAGATCTATGCCGAACTCGGCCCGGTCGTATCCGGACGCGCCATACGCCGGCAGGGCGAGCTCCATGCCGAGATTGCCGCGCTGCTCAGCCAGGCGGCATTGCCGAACGGCGAGCTACTGACGATTTCAGGCGCTTCGGGTGCCCATGCCGCGACTGCTGCCGAGAAATCGGCGCTCGACGCCAATCCGGCGATTGCCGCACGCGGTTTTTCGACGCTGACCGGCCACATGAAGGAAGCGCAGTTTCCCTTCGCCGTGGCGCTGGCTGCATTGGCTGTCGAACGCAAGGCCGCCTACCCCGCTTTTGACGCCGCCACCGAGAAGCCGTTCAACGGCATTCCCAGGACCGTGCTTGCAACGGCGATCGGCTATCACCAATTCGAGGGCATGGCGTTGGTCAACGCCGCCTAGAGGGTTTTGGGACAAAAACATGGCCAATCTGAACGACCACATGGGCAGGCCGATCGTTGCCGTCACCGGCATCGGCGTGGTGACGTCGCTGGGCGTCGGCAAGGCCGACAATTGGGCAGCGCTCACCGCGGGCACGTCCGGCATCCATCCGATAACCCGCTTTCCGGTCGACCATCTGAACACCCGCATCTCCGGCACGGTCGATTTCCTGCCGTCGAGCTCCAAGGGCGCTTCCCTTCTTACCTACGACCTCGCCGAGATAGCCGCGCAGGAAGCCGTGGCCGAAGCCGGCCTCGATTCGGGCGATTTCGGCGGGCCGCTTTTCCTCGCCTCGCCGCCGGTCGAGCTCGACTGGAGCGAGCGCTTTTCGCTGTACAATTCCGACAAGCATGACATCGGCGCCGAACGGCTGCTTCGCGTGGCGCGCGGCTTGAAGGGGCTCGATGTTTTCGAGACCACCCAATTCGGTTCGATCGCCGACCGGCTCGCCGACCGTTTTGGCACGCGCGGCCTGCCGATCACGCTGTCGACAGCCTGCGCCTCTGGCGCCACCTCGATCCAGCTCGGCGTCGAGGCGATCCGCCGCGGCGAATGCGACCGGGCGCTGTCGATCGGCGCCGACGGCTCGGCGACCGCCGAGGCGCTGATCCGTTTCTCGCTGCTTTCCGCACTCTCCACCCACAACGACATCCCCGAAAAGGCGTCAAAACCGTTTTCCAGGGATCGCGACGGTTTTGTCCTCGCCGAGGGTTCTGGCGCGCTGGTATTGGAATCGCTGGAGGCGGCACTCGCCCGTGGTGCAAACATCCTCGGCATCCTGCGCGGCTGCGGCGAGAAGGCCGACGATTTCCACCGCACCCGCTCGAAGCCGGACGGCTCGCCGGCGATCGCGGCGGTTCGCGCCGCGCTCGCCGATGCCGGCTTGGGCGAGGACGAGATCGATTATGTCAATGCCCATGGCACCTCGACGCCGGAAAACGACAAGATGGAGCATTTGTCGCTGTCGACCGTGTTCGGCGAGCGGATCGGCTCGATGCCGATCTCGTCGAACAAGTCGATGATCGGCCACACGCTGTCGGCCGCCGGCGCCGTCGAGGCGGCGTTTTCGCTGATGACCATGCGCGAAAGCGTTATCCCGCCGACCATCAATTACGACAATCCCGATCCGGCGATCGTGCTCGACGTGGTGCCGAACCAGAAGCGCAACGCCGAGGTCGGCACGGTGCTGTCGAACTCCTTCGGCTTCGGCGGCCAGAACACCTGCCTTGTCATGGCGCGGGAACCAGTCTAAGCGACCGTTCTTCGCCAACAGAACCGACAGGCTCCATGCGCGCATTGCAACTTATCGAGGACCGCCGCCTTGAAACGGTGGACCTGCCGCTTCCGCCGCAGCCTGCGCTGGGCGAAGTGACGCTGCGCATCAAGGCCGTGGCGCTCAATCATATCGACGTCTGGGGCTGGCGCGGCATGGCCTTCGCCAAGCGCAAGCTGCCGCTGGTCGTGGGCGCTGAAGCCTCGGGCGAGGTCGAGGCGGTCGGCCCCGGCGTCTCCAGCCTTGTGCCGGGGCAGCTTGTATCGATCTACGGCGCGCGCACCTGCGGGCTTTGCCGCGCCTGCCGCGAAGGCCGCGACAACCTCTGCGAGCATGTTTCGGGCGTTCACGGCTTCCATCTCGACGGCTTTGCGCAAGAGAAGATAAACCTGCCGGCGCGCCTGCTGGTCCCTGCCCCGCCTGGCGTGACCGACGTCGGCGCCTCCGTCGCGCCCGTCACCTTCGGCACGGTCGAGCACATGCTGTTCGACAATGCCAGGCTGCAGGCCGGCGAAACCATCCTGATCCATGCCGGCGGCTCGGGAATCGGCTCCGCCGCGATCCAGCTGGCGAAGAAGATGGGCTGCACCGTGCTCACCACGGTTGGCTCGA
The DNA here is from genome assembly GCF_055811135.1 of Mesorhizobium sp. WSM4817. Lineage (NCBI taxonomy): Bacteria > Pseudomonadati > Pseudomonadota > Alphaproteobacteria > Hyphomicrobiales > Phyllobacteriaceae > Mesorhizobium > Mesorhizobium sp. WSM4817. The sequence continues at coordinate 55,568 of NZ_JBVVQQ010000017.1, forward strand.
ACGACAAGATCGACAAGGCGAAGGCGCTTGGCGCCGATCACGTCATCAACTACCGCGACGACCGTTTCGAAGGCGTCGTGCGCAAGCTGACGAAGAAGAAGGGCGTCGACGTCGTCTTCGAGCATGTCGGCGCCGACACCTTTGCCGCCTCGATGCTGTGCCTGAAACGCGGCGGCCGCCTGGTGACCTGCGGCTCAACCTCGGGCGTATCGACGCAGATCAACCTGATGCAATTGTTCCAGCAGCAGCTGAAGCTGCTCGGCTCGTTCGGCTGCCGCATGCAAAACATGGCCGACGCCATGCAGAAAATGGCGGCGGGGCTGGTTTCTCCGGTTATCGACACCGAAGTCGGCTTCGACGGCATCGACGCCGCGCTGAAGCGCATGGAAGGCCGCGACGTGTTCGGCAAGATCATCCTGCGCGTCGGCTAGACCATGATGCTGCTGTCTGAAAACATCATGGTCTAGGAATGGTCGGCAACGCCTTCAAGAAGCTCCGCCGGGACCTGGCGTTCCGCCACGGCAGGCGGCTGCGCCAGTTCAACTACTGGCTGCTTGCGCGCCTCGCGATGACGATGATTTGGCTGCTGCGTCTGCTGCCGGTCGACAGCGCGCTCAATTTCGCCGACCGCGCCGCCCGCCGAATTGGCCCTTGGGTGGGGCGCCATAACGTCGCCATCGCCAATCTGCGCAAGGCTTATCCGGAAAAGAGCGACAAGGAGATCCAGGCCATCGCCTCCGACATGTGGGGCAACATGGCTCGCCTTGCCGCGGAATACGTCTTTCTCGATGCCCTGTTCGACTACGATCCCGCCGCGACAAAACCGGGCCGCATCGAGGTCAAGGGGGTCGAGCACTTCGTGCAAATCGCCGGCGAGCAAAAACCGCATATCATCTTCACCGGGCATCTCGGCAATTTCGAGCTGCTTCCGGTGGCGGCAGCCACTTTCGGCATGAACATCACGGCGCTGTTTCGTCCGCCCAACAACCCCTACCTTGCCGACTACATCCTCTCGACGCGCCGCTCGACCATGGGCTCGCTCCTGCCCTCCGCGACCGGCGCTTCGTTCGCGCTGGCGGCCATCCTGGAGAAAGGCGGCAATATCGGCGTGCTCGTCGACCAGAAATTCTCGAGCGGGCTCGAAACGACTTTTTTCGGCCGCCCATGCGAGAGCAACCGGGTTCTGGGCACCCTGGCGCGACACTATGACTGCGATGTCTATCCGGCGCGCTGCGTGCGCCTGCCGGGCAACCGCTTCCGGCTCGAGATCGAGGACAAACTGATCTTGCCGCGCACCGCCGGCGGCAGTGTCGACGTCCATGGCACCACCCAGCTGCTCAACGACGTGGTCGAGCGCTGGGTGCGCGAGGATCCCGGCCAATGGATGTGGTTCCACAAAAGATGGGAAATCAGCGGCCCGCGCGGGAAGCACAAGCGGGCGAGGAACCGCGGCGAAGCCGCCTGAGTAGAAGTAAGTGACAGCAATTATGCTATTGTTGGCAATGTTCTAATTGCGCCACCGACCCCGCCCGGTTGCCGAGGCGGGTTTTTGTTTAGTCACCGATCACTCGGTGGCCTGTCCTGGCAAGTCCAATCAGCCAACCGAAGGGGCGCCATAGCGAAGCCCATCCACCAGCAAGCCAACCATCCGTCGTGCCTGGTCGGGGCCTCCGCCATAGCGGTCTGGTGAGCAGAGCCTGGCAATCGCGAACAATAGTTCTTTCGCATCAACGTCCGAGCGAACGTCGCCCGCTTCGGTCGCGGCATCCAGCAAGGTCTGCAGCGCGGGCCGAAGTTTCTCAAGAAAATACAGCGGCAAGGACTCATATGCCGGATCGCCGGAGGAGAAGGCCGCGGCGAGTCCACGCTTGGCAGCGATAAAGTCCACGTAACGCTGCATCCATCGGGCGAGCGCTTCGCCGGGTTCATATTCGGCGGCAATGGCAGATGCAGCATTTGCGCAGGCATCCACTTCGTTACGGAAGACCGCCACGATCAGGTCCGAACGCTGCGGAAAATGCCGATAAAGCGTACCCACGCCAACGCCGGCCTTATCGGCGATCTCTCGCACCGGAGCATCGACCCCCGAAGCCGCAAACACTGCCATTGCTGCTTCGAGCAGCGCCTTGGAGTTGCGTTGCGCGTCCGCACGCACGCGCCGATCCGTCGAGTTTACGGGCTCCAAGCCACCACCCCGCTCCTCCGATTTGTCGTCCATGATTTTTCCACTTGATAAACGGAACGATGTTCCGTATAAAACGGAATGCAGTTCCGATTGGGAAAATTAGCACAGCATGGCGCCGTTGCCTACACGTCAATGCAAAAAGAGGAGATCACCATGCGGGTCAAACCTATTGCCCTGGTCACTGCGGCCAACAAGGGAATCGGCCTCCAGATCGCCAGGGATCTGGCGACGCACGGCCTCACCGTGCTCGTAGGGTCGCGCAAGCTCGAGCATGCGGAGACGGCTGCAAAGAGCATCGGCGCGGATGCCCGCGCCGTCCAACTCGATGTCACGAAACAGGCCTCGATTGCCGCCGCGGCAAAGCGCATCCGTAACGAGTTCGGTCGCCTCGACGTCCTGGTGAACAATGCAGGCACTTCCGATGCGGGAAAGCAGGGCATCTCGCATGCGGCGTCCCTCGACGAGGGACGCGCAGTGTTCGAGACCAACGTGTTCGGCGTCGTCGCCGTTACGCAGGCGATGTTGCGGCTGCTTGGTGAAGCGCCGGCGGCACGCATCGCCAGCGTCGACCCGTCCAGTCCACAGCGCGCATTGTTCGGCCCTGTTTACAGCCCCTCGGAGACTGCCCTCGATGCGCCGACGCTCGCCTTCGCCATCGAATTTGAGGACGCTGGCGCCGACGCTGCCTGCTCCGGCTTCACTTCGACGAACCTCAACAAATTCGAGGGCACCCTTACGGCCGAACGGGCCGCGTGAGCCCTTCGCCTCGCGCTCCTCGACGCGAACGGTCCGATGGGCACGTTCCCGAGCCAGGACGGGCCGTCCGTGCGGCGGTCTCGTCCCGATTGCTGGCGCCGGGAGAGTGGCGGCGCACCTTGGCTCCGGTGCCGATCGAGCCCGCATCCTGATCTGCGATCTTGGGGCGGGTCGAGAAGGTCTATTGAGACTGGTACCGGAAAGCCGCGACAAAGGCCGCAAACGCCGGCGTTTGATTGCGCCGGCTGGGGTAGTAGAGATGATAGCCCTGGAAGGTCGGGCACCAGTCGGCAAGGACTTCCTCGAGCCGACCACTCACAACATAGGGCTGAACAAGATCCTTCGGTGCATAGACCAAACCAATGCCGTCGAGGGCCGCGTCAAGCGCCGGCGCGATATTGTTCAGGGTCAGCTGGCCGTCCACACGGACGCTGAACTCGCGTCCGTTCTTCCTGAATTCCCAGGCATATAACGCGCCTGAGCTGGGAAGCCGCAGGTTGATGCAGTTGTGGTCGGTCAAGTCCTGAGGGCTTTTCGGCGCGGCCCGACGAGCGAAATAATCGGGTGAGCCGACGACGGCATAGCCGACATCGGGACCAATGCGAACGGCCACCATGTCGCGGGCGATTGCCTCGCCAAGTCGAACACCGGCATCGAACTGACGCTCGACGATGTTGGTGAAGCCGTTGTCGACAATGAGCTCCACGTTGATGTCCGGGTAGTCTCGCAGGAACGCTGGCAGCCTGGGGCGAAAGACCAGATTGACGGCATCATCGGGGCACACGATACGGATCTGGCCCGCGGGCTGGCCGCGCAGGGCCCTGATCGCGCTGATCCCGGCGGCAATGCTTTCGAAATGCGGCTCGATGCTTTCGACGAGGCGTTCTCCGGCCGCCGTGGGCGCCACATCGCGGGTCGTGCGAGAGAGCAGACGGACGCCAAGCCGTTCCTCCATTGCCCTGATCGTATGGCTGAGGGCCGATCGGGTAACACCCAATTTGGTCGCCGCTCGCGTAAAACTGCGCTCCCGAGCGACCTCAAGGAAGGCTCGCATCTCACTGAACTCGTCACGCGGCATTGGTGAGCTCCGTTCACTACGACATGCAGATTATAGCTGCTAGTCTGACAAGACCAGCCCGGCTACCTAGTCTGTCGACGGACAGGAGCGCACGAAATGGCTATCGAACTGACACTGGATGACACGCTGGCGGCTGAAGGGCCGGTAACGCCATGGGCCGCCGTCACCTGCCTCTCGCTTTTGACCTTTCTCCTCGTCGGCCTGGAGTTCATGCCGGTGAGCCTGTTGACTCCGATTGCGCAGGACCTGGCCATCTCGGAAGGCCAGGCCGGACAGGCGATCGCCGTGTCGGGGCTCTTTGCCGTGATCACCAGCCTGTTCGGCAACGCGCTGCTGGCCAGGTTCGACCGGAGAACGGTCGTCCTGCTGTACACGGCAGTGCTGGTCGCATCGAGTTTGGCTGTTGCCCTCGCTCCCAACTTCCTGGTGTTTCTGGCCGGACGGGCCCTGGTCGGGATCGCGATCGGCGGCTTGGGGTCGCTCTCCACGGCCATTTTGGCGCGCCTGGCCTCAGGCTCCGACCTGCCCAAGGCGATCGCCCTGCTGCAGGGCGGAACCGCATTGGCGATCGTCATCGCCGCACCGCTCGGCAGCTTCCTCGGCGAATTGATCGGGTGGCGGGGCACCTTCTTCGTCACAGTCGCGGTCGGCGTCGCGGCGCTCGTCTGGCAACTGGCCGTTCTGCCGAAGATGCCGCCAATGGAGGCCGTTTCGGTATCCAGCACGTTCCGTCTGCTGCGCAATCGGACATTCACCATCGGGATGGCCGCAACTGGACTCGCATTCATGGGAATGAATTCGCTGTCGATCTATCTGCGCCCATTCCTTGAAAGCGTCACCGGCCTCGACGTGAACGTCCTGTCGCTGGTGCTCCTGGGCCTCGGCCTAGGAGGCCTGGCGGGACTTTCCATCGCCGGCTTTGTTCTCCGGCGAAACCTCACTGCCGTGCTGATCGGGCTGCCGAGCGCGCTTGCGCTCCTCTCCCTGCTCCTGATCGCAGTGGGACCGGTGCTTTGGGCCACGGCTTCGCTTCTGGTTCTTTGGGGGCTGTTCAACACCCCGATTCCGGCGGCGTGGGGTACATGGATGGCTCAGATCATTCCCGACGATCTTGAAGCTGGAGGCGGGCTGCAGGTCGCATTGATCCAGTTCGCCATCGCCGGCGGCGCTTCCGCGGGCGGCATGCTGTTCGACACTGCCGGCTGGTGGAGCGCCTTCCTGCTCGCCGCCGCCCTGCTGGCGGGCTCAGCCCTGCTCGCCGCTGCCGCCAGCCCTCGCGCTGCTGCGGTGCAGAACCTTTGATCGCGGAGGGACAGCGCCCGGACAGCGCCCCCCTCTGTCCTGCCGGACAGAGGGGGGCGCGAAGGATCACTACAGAGCGCTTTTATTCTGAACCGCCGCATTCTTGGCTGGGCTGGGCATTGCTGCGCTGCCCGACTTCCTTACCGACGTGCCGATCGCGGAGGGTACATTGAGACAAGTGATGGCGGATTATCCCTCGCCAGAGGCGGGGATCTATGTGGTGCGGCCACTGGCGGGATTGCGCCCAGAAAGGTGCGTGCGCTGATTGACATCCTCATCGAATGGTTCGGCGCCCGTTGAGCGCAATCATTGCGACCTTCGGGTGGTGATCGCGGCGCAACGGCGAGAAAGCGCAGCCAACACCGGTCCCTTCGCCATCTCGGGCCACAATCTCGATGGACTTAGAGCGGGTGGTTTTAGCCGCATTTCTGCGACGCCAGGACTCGGTCAAAGCATTGCCTCATCGGCCGTAAGTGCATGCTCTCGCGTGCCGGAGACGATGATCTCCAGGACCTCATGCTCGTCGGTGTTTTTGATGTAGCGATCGCCCACGTTCTCGCCGCGCTTAAGCACCATCACGCGGTCGCCCACAGCGAAGATGTCAACGAGGCGGTGGGAGATGATGATCTGGGCAACGCCCTGCTTTTTCAGTTCCAGCATGGTTTCGAGCAACCGCTCGGTCGCCATCACCGAGAGATTGGCGGTCGGCTCGTCGAGTATCACCACGCGCGGCTGAAAGGAGATAGCGCGGGCAATAGCCACCGATTGCTGGCGGCCGCCCGAAAGGCTCTCGACCTTTTGATAGACGGAGTTCACGTCGACCTTGAGCCGCTTCAGCACACTGTCGGCTTCCGCGTACATTTTCCGCCGATTGACGAAAAGGCCCCTGCGCGGCCAACGGCCAAGAAAGATATTCTGACCGACATCCATATTCCCGCAAAGAGCGAAATCCTGGTAGATCATCTCGATGCCGGCGTCGCGGCTTTCGTGCGGGCTCTTGAAGTGCACCGGCTGCCCGGCGACGAAGATCTCGCCGCCCGAGTCGCGCTGGTAGGCGCCGGTCAGGATCTTCATCAGCGTCGACTTGCCGGCCGAGTTGTCGCCGACGAGGCCCAGGATCTCGCCTGGATAGAGCACGAGGTCGACGTTGCGGAGCGCCTGCACCGCACCGAAGGCTTTTTCGATGCCCCGCATTTCTACGATCGGTGCGGGCCTGGTCGCGTCACGCATGGGTGGTTTCCGCCGTTCTTGTGCGCCGCGCGAGGCGCGCCCGCAGGCGGCCGAAGATGTTGGCCTGGCGCACCCAGATGTCGATCAGCACCGCCACGATCAGGATGCCACCGATGAAGACGTTGATCCAGTGCTGCGGCATGGTAAAGCCTTGGACGTTGAGCTGCAGCAGCGCCCGGATCAGGGTGATCACCGCCGCCCCGGCGAGCGCCCCGATCACGGTGCCGTAGCCGCCGAAGATCGAACCGCCGCCGATGATCACCGAAGCGATGGCGTCGAGCTCGCGGAACTGGCCGGCTACCGGGTTGAAGCTGCGGAAGTAGGCGACGTTGATGATCCCGGCCATTGTCGCGCAGAGCGCCGCCAGCATGAGCGCGAGGAACCGCACCCGGTTGGTGTTGATCCCGGCATAAGCGGCGGCGCGAATGTTGCCGCCGGTCGCATAGACCTTCTGCCCGAACGGCATGTAGGCGAGCACGACGCCGGCAATAAGGGCGACCAACAGCATCCAGATGGTCTGGACGCTCACCACCTCGGCGATCGAGCGCAGCAGCCCGTCCGGCAGCGAGATGCGGTAGTGCAGCAGGATGTCATTCACCTTGCGGCCAAGCAGGTTGTAGCCCTCGGGCCAGCCGGTGAGCTGCTGCCCGGCGACGAACCAGGCGGCGAGGCCCCGGGCGATGTAGAACATGCCGAGCGTGGCGATGAAGGCCGGCAGCTTCAAGCCGACGGTGACGATCGCGTTGACGAGGCCGGCGCACATGCCCGCCAGCAGGCCCATCGCCACGGCGGTCACGGGGTCGGCGCCGAGGACCTTGAGGAAATAGGCGGCTGTGCTGCCGGCGAGGGCAAGCACCGCCCCGACGGAGAGGTCGATATCGCCGGCGGCGATGACGTAGGTGAGCCCGATGGTGATCAGCGCAAGCTCGGTGTAGTTGAGCAAGATAGCGAAGCTGTTGGATAGGTTCCACCAGTAGTCCGGCCGGAGCGCGAGGCCGGTCAGCCACAGGAGCGCGGTCAGGATGACGGCGAGCGCGTCGCGCCGGGCGAGGAACTTGCCGAACCCGGTGGCCGACAGCGCCATGTCGGTCGCCATCGCGCCCTTGGTCTGCACCCCCTCGATCGCAATGCCGCCGATCTCGTAGGCCGGTGGCGGCGGCCGGCCGCGGAGCCAGGCCCAGAGGCGCCCTGCCACCTGGCGGCGGATGAGATAGGGCTCGATGAGCACCGCGATGACGAGCAGCAGCCCGAGGAACACCGGCACCGCGCCGACCGGCAGCGAGAAAACGGCGTTGACCGTGATCTCCTCGTCGCCGATCTTGATGGTGCGCGTGATCGGCCAGCCCTCGCGCAATACCTTGTCGAGCAGCACCACCAGCAGGGCGCCAAGGCAGGATCCGGCGACCCGGCCGCGGCCGCCGAGGATCGAGGCGCCGCCGATGATCACGGCGGCAATGACGGTCAGCTCACCGCTGACGCCGTAGAGCGGCGTCACGCCCTTGTCCTGCGCAGCTGACATCAAGCCGGCCAGCGCCGCGCAGAGCGAGGAGATCAGGAAGGCTCGGATGCGCACCCAGTTGGTCGGGATGCCGGCATAGGACGCCGCCTGCTCGTTGCCGCCGGTGGCGAAGGTCTCGTAGCCCCAGCGCGTCTTGGCAAGCACATAGGCGCCGATCACGGCGACAACGAGGAAGATCACGATCTGGTTGTTGAAGCCGAGGAGGTTGGTCTCGCCGAGGTGAAAAAAACCCGGATAGCCGGTCGCCTTGGCAGGGTAGTAGATCGCCTGGCCGTGAGTGAGCGCCAGCACGAAGCCGCGGCCGATGAAGAGGACGGTCAGCGTGGCGATGAACGCCGGCACCTTCAGGATGGTGACGAGCACGCCGTTGATCAGCCCGATCAGCGTGCCGAGCAGCAGGCAGAGGATCGCCGACGTGACGACGCCGAGGTCAAGGAAGTTCGGCGCGAACAGCCTGGCAAAGACGACGGCGACTAGGCCGTAAGTTGAACCGACCGAAAGATCGAGGTCCTTGTTGACGATGACGAAGGTCACTCCGACCGCGATGATGGCAACCCGCGAGGTGTCGCGGAGCAGCGAGTGAAACGCTCCTGTTGAGCCGAAGAACGCGGGATTGACGAGAGCGCCGCCGAGATAGAGCAGCAAAAGCAAGGCAACGAGCCCCACCTCCCAGCCGCCGACAATCTGGGACGGCGCACGGCCGAGCGATGTGGTCGCGGTAAGCGCCATGGTCTCTTCTGGTCGATTTCCTGCTGCCGCATTGCGGGAGAGCCTGCGCTCTCCCGCAATGATTTCAGACGTTCCGAGTGGACTCAGTTCTCGAAGCGCTTGCCGACATCCTCGACGGTCTCCTTCGTCACCAGTTGGGCGCGTGTGTCGAGGTTGGCCGCCGCGATGCCGCGGTCGATCTCCAGATAGAGCTGCATGACCGGCCAGAAGCCCTGCAAGAAGGGCTGCTGCCCCAGCGCGCCGGTCAGATCGCCGCTCTTCATCGCGTCCTGCTGGGCCGGGCCGAGGTCGAAACCGTAGGCGCAGATCTTGCCGGTCATTCCGGTCTGAGCGACGGCCTTGGCAAGCGCCGGCGTGAACACGTTGTTGCCGGCGAACGCGCCTACGACATCGCCGCGCGATTCGAACAGCGTCACGATGCCGTTCACCGGGTCATTCGGATTGGTGTCTATGCCGGTGTTCTCCGGACCCGCGTCGACCTTGAAGGCATCAAGCTTGCCGGCATCCTTCAGGCCCTTGACGATGGCGTTGAAAGCCGAAGTGACGCGGTTGTTCACCTCGATGTTGCCCATTGCGGTCGACGACGGCAGGACGATCGAACCCTTCTCTATACCCTTGTCCGCGAGGCACTTGACGAGCGCCTCGCCGGCGATTGCGGCAGCGGAGGCGTCCTGGCCGGTGTGGCCGATGCCGCTGCGGTTGAGGATCGTGCCGTCAAAGGAATTGGTCGTAGCGACCGGTATGCCCTTCGCCTCGGCGGCCTTGACGATGTCGTTGTAGGCGCCGACCTGGGGCGTTGTCATGATCAGCCCGTCGATCGTCGGATCCTGCACGATCTGGTTCAGGATTTCGATCTCGCGGGCAGGGTCGTCAGTCGGCGATTCCGAGCCGAGCAGCAGGACCTTGGCGCCGATCAGGTTGCCGGCGACGGTCGCGCCGACGTAGACCGGATCGAAGAAGCCATTGCCGGCAGTGTGTGTCACGATAGCGAATGTGAGGTGACCATCGGCCGAATGGAAGTCCTTGGTACCGGGGGCCTCCTTTGCGGCTTCTTCGAAGCTGTAGCCGCCGACCGCCTTGTCGACGCCGCCCGATTGTGCGTAGGCGTTCGATACGCCGAGCGATAACGCCGCGGCACATGCCGCGAGCGAGAAAATACGTTTCATGATTATCCTCCCTTGCAACCAACGGTCGGAAGCCGTTCGGGCGCATTTATTCAGGATTCCGAATGCTCCCTCCCACCCCGTATATTCTGCCCAAAGTCTGCCCACGTAAATAGTGCTAGCGCGACGCGGTGTCAGACAGACGAGGAGACTTGGTGTATTGTGATCCCTACCTGGGCCGCATTTCAAAAGGGAGCGACACGGAGAGCACCAAAAAATGTTTCACAAACGCGTAGGGAGGATACCGCGATGAATCTGCGACCAGACCCCACATTCTATCCGTCACCTAGGCTGGCTATGGAAGGGCCGCCGGAAACTCTGGCCTACACGTTGATGCTTAGCCCGGACTTCTCGCAACCCGACGGTTTGGCTGTGGTGAATGTCGATCCAAATTCGCCGGATTTCGGCAAGATCGTCCACACCGTGATCATGCCAAATAAGGGCGATGAGTTTCATCACTTCGGCTGGAATGCGTGTTCTTCGGCGCTATCACCACTGACTGGCCACGCCTTTTTGGAGCGTCGTTATCTGATCATTCCGGGCATTCGTTCGTCGCGCATCTACATAATTGATGTGAAGGGCGGGCCGACAGCCGCCAAGATTCACAAGATCATCGAACCCGCAGAAGTCTTTGCCAAGACGGGCTATTCCCGCCCGCATACGATCCACTGCGGACCCGAGGGCATTTATGTCTCGACCCTCGGCGGCGGCGGCAAGGACGGTACCGACGGTCCTCCGGGCATTTTCATCATGGATTGCCAGACCTTCGATGTCATTGGCCGCTATGAGATAGATCGTGGCGCCCAGGACAAGCACTACGATTTCTGGTGGAACCTGCCGCGCGACTACATGGTCAGTTCCGAATGGGCCCTGCCGCCGCAGTTCGAAAACGGCATCGTCCCTGAGGATCTACTGTCCAACAAGTACGGCCACCGCATGCATTTCTGGGATCTGCGTGCGCGTAAGAACATTCAGACGATCGATCTGGGCGCCAATCACCAAATGGCGCTTGAAATCCGCCCGGCGCATGATCCAGTCCAGCAATACGGCTTCTGCGGCGTTGTAGTCGATACCACCAATCTCGAAGGCTCGATCTGGACTTGGTGGCGCGACGCGGATGGCAAGTTCCAGGCCAAGAAGACGGCGGTCATCCCGCCTCAACCGGCCAATGCCGACGATCTGCCGGATCTTTTGAAGGGTTTCTCGGCGGTGCCCCCGCTGGTCACCGACATCGACCTCAGCCTCGACGACAAATATCTCTATGTGGCTTGTTGGGGTACGGGTGAAATGCATCAATACGATGTCAGCGACCCGATGAAGCCGGTTCTGGCGGGCAAGGTCGAACTGGGTGGGATCGTCAAGAAGACCAAGCACCCCTGTGGCAAGGTCTTCGGCTATGGGCCACAGATGGTCGAGATTAGCCGCGACGGCAAGCGTGTCTATTGGACCAATTCGCTCTATTCGACCTGGGACGATCAGTTCTATCCCGGTGAGCGCGGCGGGGCGATGGTGAAGGCCGATGTTGGCGCCAATGGTGGCCTGACGCTCGACACCAACTTCTTCGTCGAGTTCCCCAAAGGCTATCGAACGCACCAGATCCGACTTGAAGGCGGCGACTGCTCTACCGACAGTTTCTGCTACCCATCGGCCTAGGTGTCGCCCGAACTCCTTTCGACCACAGCCGGCCTCTGGTTTGCTGTGGTCGCCAGCGGGATTTACCATGGCGTAAACCCGGGTATGGGCTGGCCGCTTGCTGTTTCGGCCGCCCTGATGGAACGGCGAGCCTATGCGCTGCCGGGCGCACTTCTGGCGCTGGCGTTCGGGCATCTTGTCGCCATGACGGTGGTCCTCTTGCCCTTCGCGCTGATGACCATGCTGGTTGATTGGCAAACCGAGATCCGCGTTGGCGCAGGTCTAATTGTCGTCGCGCTCGGAGTCTGGCTGCTCTTCAACCGGCGGCATCCTAGATTTCTGGCGCGCGTGCCGCCGTCGCGACTGGCGCTCTGGTCCTTTCTCGTCGCCGTCGCGCATGGCGCCGGCCTGATGCTGGTGCCGATCTACCTCGGCCTGTGCGGCGTCGTTGAAACGGATGCCGGGCACCGTGCCGCGACCGCCCTCATTGCACGAACTGCAGCGCTCTCGATCGGCGTGGCAGCGGTCCACACCGGCGCGATGATCACTGCGGGCGGCGCTTTGGCCTTCGGCGTCTATCGGTGGCTGGGATTAAGGTTTCTTTCGAAAAGCTGGTTTGATCTAGATGTGATCTGGGCGCTAAGTCTAGTTCTGGTCGGGGCGATCGGCGTGTTTTCCGCGCTCTAGTTGGTCACCACGATCCGCGTGTTGCGGAAGCCGGCTTGCCGCACCATCGAATAGAAGGCGGCGGCATTGGACGGGTGCAGTCGCACGCAGCCATGCGACGCTGGGCGCCCGAGAGATTTTACTGCGCCGGTGCCATGGATGGCATAGCCGCCGCGGTAGAACACCGAATGAGGCATCGGCGACATGTCGTATTTGCGCGAATACCACATCCGTGCCGTTCGTTGCGGCCGGTAGCTGCCGCGCGGCGTGATATAGCCTTTGCGCGCCGTGGATACGCGCCATCGGTAGACCGCCCGGCCGTATCTTACAGTCATCGTCTGCGATGACACATCGATCCTTGCAACCAGCTTGGCTGCCCAGCCCTCGACCGAAGAACCGAACAGCATCGTTGCCAGTGCCGCTGCCATGAGAACGGTCTTTTTCATGCGATCAAACCCCTTTGATTGCCCTTGCCTGCCTGCCTTCACGCTATTCTTCATCCTTTAATCGCAAGTGAATGAGGTAACCACACACCTCTGACGAATTCACCAATCCAAAGCAGCGAATTTGAACGATTTCCCGCGATAGTTGCCGTGGCGACATGTAACCACATAACTAGGGCGCGACCCGCCAACAGGCTTGCCAAAACGCACCGTTGGCTGCTCAATTCGTCGAATGAAAGAACTCCTGCTGAAAGCGGTCGATGATCGGGTCGACGACCTGGTCGCGCTGACCGCGGACCTGATCCGCTTTCCGACTATCAACCCGCCCGGCGAGGCCTATCGGCCATGCGCCGAATACGTCGGATCGCGGCTGAAAAAGCGCGGTTTCGAAGTCGAATTCATCCGCGCCGAAGGCACGCCCGGCGACACCGACCGCTACCCGCGCGTCAACGTCGTCGCCCGCTTCGATGGCCGCTCGCCCGGCGCCTGCGTGCATTTCAACTCGCATATCGACGTGGTCGAAGCCGGCGACGGCTGGAGCCTCGATCCCTTCGCCGGCATCGTCAGGGATGGCAAGGTCTATGGCCGCGGCGCCTGCGACATGAAGGGCGGCCTGGCCTCCTCGATCATCGCCGCCGAAGCCTTCATGGAGGTGTTCCCCGACTTTCCCGGCGCCATCGAGATTTCGGGCACGGTCGACGAGGAGTCCGGCGGCTTCGGCGGCGTCGCCCATCTGGCCAGGCTCGGCTATTTCTCCACGCCGAAGGTCGACCACGTCATCATCCCCGAGCCGTTGAACAAGGATCGCATCTGCCTTGGCCATCGCGGCGTCTGGTGGGCGGAGATCGAGACCAAGGGCGAGATCGCGCACGGCTCGATGCCGTTCCTCGGCGACAATGCGGTGCGCCATATGGGCGCCGTGCTAAGGGCTTTCGAGGACGAGCTGTTCCCGGCGCTCGACCGCAAGGTCACGCGCATGCCGGTCGTGCCCGACGGGGCAAAGCGCTCGACCATGAACATCAACTCGATCCATGGCGGCCAGACCGAGGATTTCCGGCCCAGCCTGCCCTCGCCCAATGTCCCCGATTCCTGCCGGCTGACCATCGACCGCCGCTTCCTGCTCGAAGAGGACCTTGGCACGGTCAAGAGCGAGGTGAGCGATATCCTCGACCGGCTGAAGCGCGAGCGCAAGAAATTCGACTACGAGATCCGCGATCTCATGGAGGTGCTGCCGCTGATGACCGAGCGCGATGCGCCGGTGGTCAAGGCGGTGGCGCAGGGCATCATGGAGATATTCGACCGCGAGCCCGACTACGTGATCTCGCCCGGCACCTACGACCAGAAGCACATTGCCCGCATCGGCCACATCTACGACTGCATCGCCTATGGCCCGGGCATTCTCGACCTCGCCCACAGGCCCGACGAATGGGTGGGGATATCAGACATGGTCGAATCGGCCAAGGTGATGGCGATCGGGCTCAACGTGCTGCTGAGGGGCGCGGGCGCTCGGTAGCCGGTGATGGGCGGAAAAACATTCCTGCCGGCGCCGCCGGAAAGCACGAAACGCAATTTACTCCTTGGTGAAATCACGCTTCTATCCACCGGGTTTCGAGCATGTTTTTGAACATATCGGGAGTTGCACGATGATATTGTGGAAAACCATTCTCACCGCTGCGGCCCTGGTGCTGGCCAACGGCGCTTCGGCGCTTGCCACGCGGATCGATCTGGTCATCGGCATCACGCTCGAACCTCCGCATCTCGATCCGACCGCAGGTGCTGCGGCGGCGATCGACGAGGTGCTTTACGCCAATGTGTTCGAGGGGCTGACCCGCATCGGCCCGGACGGCGAGGTGCTGCCGGCTCTCGCCGAAAGCTGGACCGTTTCCGACGACGGCAAGGTCTACACCTTCAAGCTGCATAGCGGTGTGAAATTCCATGACGGCACCGACTTCAATGCCGACGACGTCATATTCTCGCTCGATCGCGCCCGTGCCGACAACTCCGTCAACGCACAAAAGGGCCTGTTCGCCGCCATCGATACGGTCGAAATGGTCGATCCGGCGACGGTCAGGATCACGCTGAAGAACCCGCAAAGTTCGTTCCTCTACAATATGGGCTGGGGCGACGCGGTCATCGTCGCGCCGGAGACAGCCGACACCAACAAGGAAACGCCTGTCGGCACCGGCCCGTTCAAGTTCCAGACCTGGGCCAAGGGCTCGTCAATCACGCTGATCAAGTCCGACGCCTACTGGGGTGCCCCGGTGTCCCTCGACAAGGCCGAGTTCCGCATCGTCACGGATGCCGCAGCCGCCGTTCCGGCGCTGCTTTCCGGCGATGTTCAGGCCTTCCCGTTCTTCGATCCCGACAGCGTCGCCCAGATCCAGGGCGACCCGCGCTTCAAGGTGGTGATCGGCGCGACCGAGGGTGAGACCATCCTTTCGATGAACAACAAGAAGCCGCCTTTCGACCGGCTGCAGGTCAGGCAGGCGATTTCGTTTGCGCTCGACCGCAAGGCGATCATCGACGGCGCCTCGGCCGGCCTTGGCGTGCCGATCGGCTCGCACATGTCGCCCGCCAACAAGGTCTATGTCGACCTCACCGGTCTCTATCCGCACAATGTCGAGAAGGCCAGGGAACTGCTGAAGGAAGCCGGCCTGGAGAACGGCTTCAAGGCGACGCTGAAACTGCCGCCACCCCCCTATGCGCGACTTGGCGGCGAGATCATCGCGTCGCAGCTTCGCGACGTCGGAATCGATCTGCAGATCGTGCCGGTGGAATGGGCGCAGTGGCTGGACCAGGTCTTCACCAAGAAGGACTACGACCTGACCATCGTTTCCCACACCGAGCCCAACGACATCGATATCTATTCGCGCAAGGATTATTACTTCAACTACGACAACCCGACCTTCGACAAGATCATCGCCGATCTGAACCTCACCTCCGATGAGGCCAAGCGCATGACGCTGCTCGGCGAGGCGCAGAAGATACTGGCCGACGATGCCGTGGTCGGCTTCCTCTACGAACTGCCGAAAGTCGGCGTCTGGGACGCCAAGCTCGAGGGTTTTTGGGCAAATGCGCCGATCCAGGCCAATGATTTGACCAAGGTGAAGTGGACGGAGTGAGGGGCTGCTGGCCAAAGGGGCGAAGCTTGCAGCCGGTGGCACTCCCCTCTGTCCTGCCGAGATGCCTGGCCCGAGCCGCAGGGCAATCGCTTCAGTTCTGCGCTGCCGGCATTAACAATTGGCCGGTCGAGCGCTATCTTTTGTCTGTAGCAACTGTCCTGCCGAGGCCCGTGGCTCGGACCGGCGCGTCCGGCAGGACAGACGGGGACGTGAAAGAGCACTGTCGCCCGATCTTTGCAGGCAGCGCTGCGGTCCTCCCCTCATGACCGCCTATCTCCTCAAGCGTCTTGCCATCGCCCTCATCACGCTGGTCCTGGCCTCGATGGTGGTCTTCGCCGTGCTGGAAATCATTCCCGGCGACCCGGCGCGGCTGATGCTGGGCATGAACGCCAGCGCCGACCAGGTCGAGTTGCTGCGCAACCAGATGGGCCTCAACGCGCCGCTTGCCGCGCGCTATCTGCACTGGGCCGGCGGCTTGCTGAGCCTCGATTTCGGTCGTTCCTACACCTATTCGGTGCCGGTCATCGACCTGGTCCGCGAGCGCATCGTGGTCTCGCTGCCGCTGGCCCTGATCGCGCTGGCGCTGTCCACCATCATCGCCATTCCGGTCGGGCTGTTTTCCGCCGGCCGGCACGGGCGGGCCGGCGACACGATCGCGATGGGCGCCGCCCAGCTTGGTGTTGCCGTGCCGAACTTCTGGTTTGCGCTGATGCTGATCTACCTGTTTGCCGTCTGGCTGCGGCTGGTGCCGGCCGGCGGCTTTCCGGGATGGAGCGCCGGCGTCTGGCCGGCGCTGAAATCGCTGGTCCTGCCGGCGATCGCGCTCGCTCTGCCGCAGGCGGCGATCCTCGCCCGCGTCACCCGCTCGGCGCTGATCGAAGTGCTGAACGAGGACTATATCCGCACTGCCCGCGCCAAGGGTCTGCCCTATCGCGCGGTGCTGTGGCGGCACGCGCTGCGCAACGCAATGATCCCGGTGCTGACCATTCTCGGCCTGCAGTTCGCCTTCCTGCTCGCCGGCACCATCATCATCGAGAACGTCTTTTATCTCCCCGGCCTCGGCCGGCTGGTGTTCCAGGCGATCACCCAGCGCGACCTGATCGTCGTCGAAAGCGTCGTCATGCTGCTGGTCGCCGCCGTCATCGCCGTCAACCTGCTTGTCGATCTCTCCTATGCGGTCGTCGATCCGCGGCTGAGAAGCCGCCAATGACGCTGCGCTTCGACATCCCGGAGGAAAATTTTGCCGACATCCTCGTCAAGGCTTTCACCAACCGCTCGTTCCTCACCGGCTTCGTCATCACTGCACTTGTGGCGGCGGTCGCCATCGTCTCGTTCTTCTGGACGCCTTTTGACGTCACCAGGCTGATCATCGCCGACAAGACCCAGGCACCCTCGCCGGCGCACTGGTTCGGCACCGATCATTTCGGCCGTGACATTTTTTCCATGATCATGGTCGGGGCCCGCAATTCGATCGCCGTGGCGCTGGTGGCGGTCGGTATCGGCATGGGCGTTGGCGTGCCGCTCGGCGCCCTTGCCGCGGCGCGCGGCGGCGTCGTCGACGAGGCGGTGATGCGGCTGAACGATCTCGTCTTCGCCTTCCCTGCCCTGCTGTCGGCGATCATGATCACCGCCATCTTCGGCCCGGGCGCGCTCAACGCCATCATCGCCATCGGCATTTTCAACATCCCGGTCTTCGCCCGCGTCGCCCGGGCCGGCGCGCTGGCGATCTGGCCGCGCGAATTCATCCTCGCCGCGCGTGCCGCCGGAAAAGGCAAAGCACTGATCACCATCGAACACGTGCTGCCCAACATCGTTACTTTGCTCCTGGTACAAGGCACCATTCAGTTCGCGCTCGGCATCCTGGCTGAAGCCGGGCTTTCCTATGTCGGGCTCGGCACACAGCCGCCGATGCCGAGCTGGGGGCGGATGCTGTTCGACGCCCAGACGCGCATGGGGATGGCGCCGTGGATGGCGATCTTTCCAGGCATGGCGATCGTCGTCACCGTGCTTGGACTGAACCTGCTCGGCGACGGTATTGCCGACATCCTCGACCCAAAATCGCGGCGGCAGCGATGAGCCTGCTCGAAATCGAGAAATTGTCGCTGACGATCGGCGACACGCCGATCCTGAGGGATGTCGAGCTCGCCGTCGCGCCCGGCGAGGTGATGGGGCTGGTCGGCGAATCCGGCTCGGGCAAGTCGATCGCGGCATTGACGGTGATGCGGCTTCTGCCCTGGGCGGCGCGCGCCAGCGGGCGCGTCGTCTTCGACGGCATCGACATCCTCGCGGCCAGCGAAGACCAGATGTGCGCGCTGCGCGGCGATGATATCGGCATGGTTTTCCAGGAGCCGATGACGGCGCTGAACCCGGTCAAGACGATTGGCGAGCAGGTTGCCGAAGGCATACGCTGGCACACCAGGGCAAGCCGCGCCGACGCCGAGGACCGCGCCCGAAAAATGCTCGACCGGGTCGGCCTGCCCTCAGCGCAATTTCCGCTGTCGCGCTATCCGCACGAGCTTTCCGGCGGCCAGCGCCAGCGTGTCGTCATCGCCATTGCCTGCGCGCTGAAACCAAAACTGCTGATCGCCGACGAGCCGACGACGGCGCTCGACGTCGTGCTGCAGGCGCAGATCCTCGACCTGTTGCGCGACCTGGTCGCAGAAAACCGCATGGGCCTGCTGTTGATCTCGCATGACCTAGCGGTGGTGACCGAAATGGCGGAGCGCATCACCATCCTGCGCCACGGCGAAGTGATGGAGGCCGGCGACACGGCGCGCACCCTGTCCGAGCAGCTTCATCCCTACACAAGACAACTGGCGCAGGCCTCGATGCATGTGCCGGCGCGTGCCAGGACAAACGAGGTCGGCCAAGACAACCCCATGCTCCAGGCCAAACCTCTTCTTCAGGTAGAAAGCGTGACGCGGGACTATCCGGGACGGCGCAAATCGCTGCTGAAGCGCGCGGTTCCGACCCGCGCCGTCGACGATGTCTCGTTCTCGATCGATCCTGGGCAGTCTGTGGCGCTGGTCGGGCGTTCCGGTTGCGGCAAGTCCACGCTTGCCCGCATGGTCCTGGCGCTGGACGGGCCGACATCGGGAACGATCCGGTTTCGCGGCGAAGTCATCACCGACAAGAGCGAGGCGGAGCTCAAGCCGGCGCGCCGCGACATGCAGGTGGTGTTCCAGGACCCATACGGCTCCTTCGATCCGCGCCAGAAGGTGGAAAAACTGGTCGCCGAGCCACTGAATGTCCTGGAGAAAAGGCCGACGAATGCAGAGCGGCGCGAGATGGTGGCAAAGGCCTTGCACGAGGTCGGCCTCGGTCCACGCGACATGGACAAATATCCGCACGAATTTTCAGGCGGCCAGCGCCAGCGCCTGTCGATCGCCCGCGCCATCATCACCCGCCCCAAACTGGTCGTCGCCGACGAGCCGGTCTCGGCGCTCGACGTCTCGATCCGCGCCCAGATTCTCGACCTGTTCGCCGAGCTCAACCAGAAGCTCGG
This sequence comes from Mesorhizobium sp. WSM4817, assembly GCF_055811135.1. NCBI lineage: Bacteria > Pseudomonadati > Pseudomonadota > Alphaproteobacteria > Hyphomicrobiales > Phyllobacteriaceae > Mesorhizobium > Mesorhizobium sp. WSM4817. Next base: position 74,898 of record NZ_JBVVQQ010000017.1, read on the forward strand.
CGTTGCCTATCTGTTCATCACCCACGATCTGACCGTTGCCCGCGCCATTACCGACCAGGTGATGATCATGCATGCCGGCAAGATCGTCGAGCGCGGCAGGACGAGCGACGTTCTCGACCATCCGCAGTCCGAAGCCGCCAAGGCGCTGGTCGCTGCGGCCCCGGACCTGCACCGCGCGATTGCCCGGCGGTTACAGGAACAGGGGTGAACAGCCGACCGTCGGGAGAGGCTTACTCTTCGGCCTTCACCACATCGGCCGGGCTGATGTCGAGCAAGTCGAGGGTGCGGCGCAAGAGCTGCATCTCTGTCCCGGCAAGTTGCGAATCGGCCTTGGCGATCTCGGCCATATGGCGGGCAAGCAGGCTGCGCCTCTCGACGTCGAGGTCACGGAACTGCGCGATGGCTTGCGAGCCGTTGGTCTCGTAGCCGAACTCGTTGAGATATTCGATGACGCTGTCGATGCTGGCTTCCGGAATGCCGAAGGCTTCCCGGCAGATGCGCCTGAAGGCGGCCATTTCACTCTCGTTGACCGTGCCGTCGGCCAAAATCATGCGAAACAGCATCAGCAGTTCCGCCGACAGCACCGGATCGTCCGCGACCTTGCGCACGCCGGGGTCGCCGTCGAAGATCGAGCGTATCTGCTCCAGCAATGCGAATGCCATCAGAGACCCCTTTCCGATTCGTTGCAAATAGGTAGCGCGGAATCGGCCTTGCGCAAATGGTCGGCTGTGGTTCGACAGGGCAATCGCTTTCAGGTTTTGAATTCGGCTCCTCGCCCTTTTCCGGCCATTGGCGCTGCCCCTCACCTGCCTGCCGGCATCCTCTCCCCGTATAGTGACGGGGAGAGGGGCGCTCCCATCGAAGGTTTCGCCAATCACCAGCGTTGCAGAATGTTCACCGAGGTCGCCACCGCCCTCTTCTCCCCGTTCCTAAACGGGGAGAAGTGCCCGGCAGGGCGATGAGGGGCGGCGCCAAGATCGACAGTTGGTGGTCGCCGCCGCTGCGCACGCTGATTGGTGTGTGAACGGGGCGCCTGATAGGATGCGGTTGTACGAATCATGTCGGAGGAGCCACACATGAATCTCAGTGCGCCTACGCAGCTTATTTTCATCATATCCCTTGTTATCGCCATCATCGGTCTTCTCGCCGCTCTCGGCGTTTTTGCGTTCATTCCCCTGGCCGCGGTGTGGATCGTCCTCATCGCTTATGTCGTGCTTGCCGGCGGCTGCCTGGTTCGCGGCGCTTAAGCCTCAGATCTCTCAGGCAACTCGGAGCGCCCGGCCACAAGCCGGGCACTTTTGATTCTGAGGGTTGGTCTGCTACCATCCGCGGGCGGAGGAAAGCTCATGTCTGCCCAGAGCGAAGACGGCAGCAACCAGCACAGTCCTGGCCTCGACCGGTTCGAGATGGTTCGGCGTGCGCCTGGCCCTAGGCTCCAGGGTTCAGTCACCGACATCTGCGGCTACCGCGAAACCATGCCCGGCCGTTTCCGCAACGTCGAATACGCATCGCTGACCGTGCCGCTGGTCATCAGCTTTGCCGAACCCTTCGCCATCGGGCTCGGCAAGGAGCCGGGCGACAACGACCGCTTCGCCAGTTTCGCCGCCGGCCTCTATGCCGGTCCGGTGGTGATCGAATCCCGCGGCGGCGCCTGCTGCATCCAGGTCAATTTCACCCCGCTCGGCGCCCGTCGCTTCTTCGGCCTTGCGATGAGCGAACTGACCGACCGCATGGTCGGCCTCGACGATGTGCTCGGGATCGAAGGCATCGCGCTGCGCGAAAGACTTGGCAATGCGCACGGCTGGAGCGCACGTTTTGCCATCGTCGAGACGTTCGTCGCCGCGCGGCTGACCGACGCCCGCGAAATGCAGGCCGAAATCGCCTGGGCCTATGACCGGATCATCGTCTCGGGTGGCCGCATTCGCGTCGCATCGCTCGCCGACAGGCTGGGCTGGAGCCGCAAGCATCTCGCGGGAAAATTCTCCAACGCGATCGGCGTCGGCCCCAAGACGCTGTCGCGCATCGTCCGCTTCAACCGGGCGCTCGGCCTGTCAAGGCAGGGCAAATCCGATTGGGCTGATATCGCCGCCGATTGCGGCTATGCCGACCAGGCGCATCTGGTACGAGAATTCCGCGACCTTGCCGGCGAAACGCCGACGGCGCTGGCCGCCCAGGCATAGAGGCGCCGGTAACATTTCTTCAAGACGTGGGAAAAGCCTTCGCCCAGACTGGATTATCGTCCAATCCAATTGAAGGAAATCGTCATGACCATGTCAGTCGAACCGCCCAGGCTCTATCCGACCTTGCGCTACCGCAACGCCGCGAAAATGATCGACTGGCTGGGTGAAGCCTTCGGCTTTGCCGTTCATGCCCGCTACGGCGAAGGCGACATCGTCCAACACGCCGAACTGACTTTCGGCTCCTCGATGATCATGCTGGGCACCGCACGCGACGACAAGTTTGGCCAGATGATCGGCGCACCGGGCCCCGGTGGCGGCAGTTCGATCTATGTTGCCGTCGACGATGCCGATGCCGCTTATGCCAGAGCCAAGAAGGCCGGCGCCGAAATACTGGAAGAGCTCACCGACCGCGACTATGGCAGCCGCGAGTTCATCTGCCGCGATCCGGAAGGCAATGTCTGGTCGTTCGGCACCTATTGGCCAAAGGCCGGTGAGCCCGCCAGCTAACGCGCCAGACCAAAGATAGCGTCGCAGTCGAGGTGGGTTTCCAGTTCGGCTGCGACCTCGTCCAATGCCCGTTCGACCTCGGCGCGATAATCGATGCCGCCGCCTTTGACGCCGAGATTTTCCAGGAATTTCGCCCGAAAAGCGTCGGCGGAAAACAGCCCGTGCAGATAGCTGCCCGACACCTTGCCGTCGGCGGAGACGGCGCCGTCATCGGCGCCGTTGATGACGGTGGACGGCCGCAGCGTGTCTGGACCGGTGGTGCGGCCGAGATGGATCTCGTAGCCCTCGAGCGGCAGGTCGAACTGGACCGAGCGCGCGCTGACATTGCGCACCGTCTTTTCCGGTTGCATCACCGTTTCGACGTCGAGCAGGCCGAGCCCCTCGGTCTCGGTGGCGCTGCCCTCGATGCCGTCGGGATCGCGCACGACACGGCCGAGCATCTGGAAGCCGCCGCAGATGCCGACGACGTGGCCGCCGCGCTTGCGGTGGGCGACAAGGTCGCGGTCCCAGCCATTCTCGCGGAATCTTAGCAGATCGCCGATCGTCGACTTCGAGCCGGGAATGATCACCAGCCCAGCGTCGTCCGGCAAATGCTGGCCGGGCGGCACGAAGACGACCTCGACCTGCGGCTCGGCCTTGAGCGGGTCGAGGTCGTCGAAATTGGCGATGCGCGAAAGCATCGGCACGGCCACCTTCAGCGCGCGCTTCTCGCCGGACGCCAGTCGTTCGAGCACAACCGAATCTTCCGAGGGCAGCCGCGCCGCCGCCTTCAGCCACGGCACGACGCCAAAACAGCGCCAGGCGGTGAAGCTCTCGATCGCCTTGATGCCGTCATCGAACAGCGAGACATCGCCGCGGAACTTGTTGATGAGATAGCCGACGATCATTCGCCGGTCGTCTTCCGGCAGGATCAGATGGGTGCCGGCGACCGAGGCGATGACGCCGCCGCGGTCGATGTCGCCGACCAGGATCACCGGCACGTTGGCGCGCGTCGCAAAGCCCATATTGGCGATGTCGCGGCTCCTGAGATTGATCTCGGCCGGCGAGCCGGCGCCTTCGACGATGACGAGGTCGGCACCCTCGGCGACCTTGGCCCAGGATTCCAGCACGGCATCCATCAGCCGGGCTTTCAGCGCCTGGTAGTCGCGCGCCCGCGCCTCGCCGAACACCTTACCCTGCACCACCACTTGGGCGCCGATATCGGTCTGCGGCTTGAGCAGCACCGGGTTCATATGGACGGTGGGCGCAACGCCACAGGCGATCGCCTGCAGCCATTGGGCGCGGCCGATCTCGCCGCCGCGTCTGTCGCCCGGTATATTGGCGACGGCGGCGTTGTTCGACATGTTCTGCGGCTTGAACGGCCGCACCTTCAGCCCACGCTTTTTCGCCACGCGGCAGAGGCCCGCGACCAGCACCGTCTTGCCGACATCGGAGCCTGTGCCCTGCAGCATGATCGCCTTGGCCGCCATTAATTCCTGCCCTGTGAAACGCTGCCGGTGATCGTGGATTTCGCGGCCAGTGGTCCGCCGCGCCAGATGTAGAGCGCCAGCAGAGGCTCCTTGCCGGTGCGCATGGCATGGCTGACATCAGAGGCATGGTGGATCACCTCACCCGCCTCTCGCTTGCGAAAGTCGTCTTCGTCCATGCGCCATTCGGTGCCGCCGGTCAGCGGAATGTAGATCTCCTCGGCGACATGATGGTGGTCGGGATAGACGATTTCAGGTCCGAGGATCAGCAAGCCGGCCGCGGCCTCGTCGTTGACGAAATGGCCGCGCATGCCGAAGACCTCCAGCCAGCCGTACTTGTCGATGAATGTCTTGCCGAGATCCGCCTCGCTGTAGGTCTGCCCCCAGCGCAGCTCGCCGCGACGCTCCGCAAGCAGCCGCGCCAACGGCTGGGCGTTGGCCGGAGCGAGCTCGACGATGCGGTCGAGCTGGCGCAGGCAGGCAAGCGGACGCGGCTCGAGCGGACGCGCCGGCATGGCCCAGCCGATCCGGGCCACCGCATCGCGCACCAGCGCATCATCGAATGTTTCGAGCGTGGCGTGGAACCGTTCAAGCAGCTCATCGAAATTTGTCGTCACGCCCTGCTCCAGACACGCATTCTCATACAGCCGCCCCCAGATGGTGGAATGGAGATGGTCGGCTTGCGCGGCGGCATCATTGGTCTAGATTGAACCGCGCGCAAAGCCAAAAACGAAAGGCCAGGAGGCCGAAGACATTACGGAGCACGCCATGGACGCCGCTGTCGATGCGGGCACCAGCCAGTTCGAACTCAACGAGGACCAGCGCGCCATCCAGCAAATGGCCGAGGCCTTCGCTGCCGATCGCGTTGCGCCGAACGCGCTCGACTGGGACCGCAACAAGCATTTTCCGGCGGACGTGATCCGCGAGACTGGCCCGCTCGGGCTTGGCGGCATCTATGTCGGTGACGATGTCGGCGGCTCGGCGCTCGGCCGGCTCGACGCGGTGCTGATCTTCGAGGCGCTTTCGCGCGCCGATCCGGCCTTCTCCTCCTTCATCTCGATCCACAATATGGTGGCTTCGATGATCGACCGCTTCGGCAGCGACGAGCAGCGCCAGCACTTCCTGCCGAAGCTGACCTCGATGGAATGGCTGGCGAGCTATTGCCTGACCGAGCCGGGTTCGGGATCGGATGCCGCGGCGCTGAAGACGCGCGCGGTGAGGAGCGGTGGCGACTATGTGCTGAACGGCGTCAAACAGTTCATTTCGGGCGCCGGCGACAGCGACCTCTACATCGTCATGGCGCGCACCGGCGCCGACGGTCCGAAGGGCATTTCGACCTTCGTCGTGCCGAAAGATGCGCCCGGCCTGTCTTTCGGCGCCAACGAGCACAAGATGGGCTGGCACATGCAGTCGACCCGCCAGGTCGTCTTCGAGGACTGCAAGGTGCCGGTTGAAAACCTGCTCTCGGACGAAGGCGCCGGCTTCGGCATCGCCATGGCCGGGCTCGACGGCGGTCGGCTCAACATCGCCGCCTGTTCGCTGGGCGGGGCGCAATCGGCGCTCGACAAGGCGTTGTCCTACACCGCCGAACGCAAGGCCTTCGGAGTCAAGATCAACCAGTTCCAGGCGCTGCAATTCAAGCTGGCCGACATGGAGACCGAGCTGCAGGCTGCACGGATATTCCTTTACGCCGCTGCCTCGAAGCTCGACCGCAAGGCCCCGGATGCCTCAAAATGGTCGGCGATGGCCAAGCGGTTCGTCACCGACATCGGCTTCAACGTTGCCAACGACGCGCTGCAACTGCATGGCGGCTATGGCTATCTGCACGATTACGGCATCGAGAAGCTGGTGCGGGATCTGCGCGTTCACCAGATTCTCGAAGGCACCAACGAGATCATGCGCGTCATCATCGCACGCGCGCTGATCGGGCGGCAGTAGGGCAGTAGTAGTGACCGGCAGGATCAATTCTTACAAGGACCTTATTGTATGGCAGCAGGGGAGATATCTGGCGCATGATCAAGCTTTATCAGATGCGACCTAGGCATAGGAAAAATGCTTCGCAACTTATAAGCAACTAGCGCCCGAATATACTGCCCTACTGCCCTACTGCCCTACTGCCCTACTGCCCTACTGCCCTACTGCCCTACTGCCCTACTGCCCTACTGCCTGCCTACAACTGCCTTACCCAAACCACGGAGTGCCATCATGACCACCATCGCCTTCATCGGCCTCGGCAATATGGGCAATCCGATGGCAGCCAATCTCGTCAAGGCTGGATATGCCGTTCACGGCTTCGACCTGATCCCGGAAAATCTCGCCAACGCCAAGGAGCATGGGGTCGTCGTCATGGCCAATGCCGTTGCCGCGGTGAAGGAGGCCGATGTGGTCATCACCATGCTGCCGGCCGGCAAACACGTTCTGTCGGTCTATGAAGACATCGTGCCAAAAGCGAAAAAAGGCGCGCTGTTCATCGATTCCTCGACCATCGACGTCGAATCGGCACGAAAAGCCCACGCCATTGCCGCCAGACACAAGCTGCTGTCGATCGACGCGCCGGTTTCCGGCGGCACCGGCGGCGCCGCCGCCGGCACGCTGACCTTCATGGCCGGCGGCTCGAAGGAAGCTTTTGCCAAGGCCGAACCAATCCTCAAGCCGATGGCCGGCCGCATCGTCCATTGCGGCGATGACGGCGCCGGACAGGCGGCAAAGATCTGCAACAACATGATCTTGGGCATTTCGATGATCGGCGTCGCCGAAGCCTTCGTTCTGGCGGAAAAGCTCGGCCTGTCGCACCAGGCGCTGTTCGACGTCGCCTCGAACTCGTCGGGCCAGTGCTGGTCGCTGACCACCTACTGCCCGGTCCCTGGTCCGGTGCCGACATCGCCGGCCAACGATGGCTACAGGCCGGGGTTTGCCGCGGCACTGATGCTGAAAGACCTGAAACTGTCGCAGGAAGCCGCGCAAAGCGCCGGTGCGGTGACGCCGCTGGGCGCCGAGGCCGCACAGCTTTATGCGCTGTTCAACGCCCAGGGGCATGCCGCTGCCGACTTCTCCGGCATCATAAATTTCCTGCGCGGCACCCCGGCGTAACGCATGTCGCCCAAAAGCCTGCCCTTCAGGCGCGACGCGCTTTCAGCCTCGAACTCGAGGGGCTTTCGGTTTCCGGCAAGAAACATCGGAAATTTAGATTTGCTTAAACTATCGATAACCACCCGGTAACGATGTCCCTGTAGAACGGAGTGCGAGGCGGCCTATCGCAACCGCCCGGCGCTCCGGATCAGGTCTCGCGTCCCGGAGCCCGTAAGTTTCGCAAGTGTCCAGTCAGCGAAGCGCCATGCGTATCTGGCAAATCCGCGTTCCCGATGGAGCGCGGTTTTTGCATTTCGGAACGGGACCGCGCACAAGAGCGGGCACCGATGTGAAAAGGGCCGAAGATGCGGCCCTCGGTGGTGCAAGTCACGACCCCGTGCGGCCAAGGGAAGAGGGCTATGCGAGCCTCTTCTCAAGTTGCTCCATCCAATCGAGTTGCGACCAGCTTGCCGTCCATCATCATGGGGATGATTGCCAGCTTCTTTTCTTCCAGGAATTCCAGATCGGCGCTGCCTTGATTGAGGTCCATCAGCTGCTCGACTTTTCCATCCGGATGAATGCGAAAGAGCGCCCCTGCGACCCAATCCGTAACCAGCCAATTCCCTGCCCCGTCTGATTCTAGACCATCCAGATTTCCAACAGGCTCGCCGGACCCGATGTCAGAGATGGCCTTCGTCTTCAGGTCGATCGCGATCAGATGGCCGGGTGTCTTGGACGAAAAATCCGGCTGGATGTCGCGACCCCAACCTGCGACGAGGAGGCGACCGTCTTCGACGCGCAGACCATTCGGATGCAGGAGATCCTCGCTCTCGAGCCAGACGGAGAGAGCATCATTGTCCAGAACATAAATCCTGTTCGCCAGCATGTCGGAAGCAAAGACCCGACCCGCCTCGTCGATAGCGGGATCATTGAGGAATTGAGCGCCTTCTGCAGGCCACGTTCCAGTGATCTGACCGCTCTCGACGTCGACAGCCATGAGCCGATCGATGTCGGTGACGAAAAGCGTATCGCCTTTCATCACCAATCCCTTGGGCGCATTAAAGCCGGTCACCCATTCGGCTGCCTGCAATTTTCCGTCAGGCGAAACTTTCGAAAGGTATCCAGCCCCATCCTTGCCGGCGGGCTCGCCGACAATGTTGGAGACGTAGAAGACGTTCCGCTTTGCATCGAAGAGGACGCTCTCTGGGGCCTTGAAGCCGTCAAGTGACCAGACCTCCTCCGCCGTCGCCGGCAACCCTGTCACTCCTAGTAGCAGAATAGAAAATAGAACTGTCTGCAGCCTAATCATGATAGCCTCCCTATGTTATTTTGACGCGTTTATGTAAAACGCAACTACAAATTGCGTTGTCGATCTTACAAAACTTACAGTTGACGCTTCGATTGCTCTGACAAGCCTATGTGCCAAGCGGCTTATGCTTAGCCAGCATTACAATTCCCCAGATGAATGGCAGTTCCAACACCACTGTCGTTGGAAGCCGCACTGCGGACGAAAGATTGTCGACACGCTCGCGAAGCGGCAGCAGATCAAGGAAGACGCCAGGAAACGAAGCCGACCGCATCCGCGCCGACGTGGAGATCAAGCGGCTTGAGCGGACATCATTGAAACCTTCTGATTTCCAAGCCGTTATCGCCGGTATGTCCGGGGCTAAATCCAAGCCGAAATCGGTCTCCAAATCACGCGATGCCGAGAAGTCGCGCCAGGAGAAGCAATCGACTGTCGAAGCCGCGTCTGAGATCGTCGGCGCGGCCCCGCCGCCGCTGGAGTTCGTCGAACCCGATCCGGAGCTGACCCCTGAGGAGGCCGAGCAGGCGCGCAAGAGATACTTGCTGAGGCGTTTCTGGATCAGCGCGCGCGGTTACTGGGGCCGCGGCGGCGATAGGCGGGCTTGGCCGTACACGATCGGGTTATTGCTCCTGATCGTCATCAATGTCGGCTTCCAGTATGGGATCAATGTCTGGAATCGCGCAATTTTCGATGCCCTTGAGCAACGCAATGCGCGCACCGTCTATGTCCTGAGCGCCGTTTTCGTGCCGCTCGTGCTCGGAAGCGGAAGCCTTGTCGTTGCACAGGTCTTCCTTCGCATGACGATGCAGCGCCGCTGGCGTTCCTGGCTCACCAACGCGGTCATCGCGCGGTGGCTTGCAAGCGGCCGCTACTTTCAGTTGAACCTCGTCGGCGGCGACCACCAGAACCCTGAAGCCCGCATCACGGAGGATTTGCGGATTGCCACCGAATCCCCGGTCGACTTCATCGCCGGTGTCATCAACGCGTTTCTGTCGGCCTCGACCTTCATCGTGGTGCTCTGGACGATCGGCGGGGCCCTGACTCTGACGATCGCAGGTTCGACGGTGACCATTCCCGGCTTTCTCGTCATCACCGCGGTGCTCTATGCCGCGATCACATCCACCTCGATGGCGGTCATTGGCCGCCATTTCGTCCACCTCTCCGAGGAAAAAAATCAGGCGGAAGCCGAATTCCGCTACACGCTGACCCGCGTGCGGGAAAACGGCGAGAGTATCGCATTGCTCGGCGGCGAGGAGGAAGAGCGTAGCGGCATCGACAAGACGTTCGCCTATGTGCTCAGGCAATGGGCGCTCCTTACAGGTCAGCACATGCGCACAGCGCTGGTATCGCAGGGGGCGAGTCTGTTTGCGCCTGTCGTGCCGGTTTTGCTTTGCGCTCCAAAGTTTCTCGAAGGCGGCATGACACTTGGACAGGTCATGCAGGCTGCCTCAGCCTTTGCCATTGTGCAGGGCGCGTTCGGATGGCTGGTCGACAACTACCCCCGTCTCGCCAATTGGAACGCCTGTGCACGGCGCATCGCCTCGCTGATGATGTCGCTGGACGGGCTCGAGCGCGCCGAACAGAGCAACACGTTGGGACGCATAAAGCGCGGCGAAGCTGCAGGCGATGCGATGCTCAGCCTGAACAATCTCTCCGTGTCGCTCGACGACGGCACCGCCGTGGTCAAGGAAACCAAGGTCGTGATCGAATCAGGCGAGCGGGTGCTCGTCGCCGGCGAATCCGGCTCAGGTAAGAGTACGCTGGTGCGGGCCGTCGCAGGTCTGTGGCCGTGGGGCGGCGGCAGCGTCAACATCCACGCCGACAGACGGCTGTTCATGTTGCCGCAACGGCCTTATGTCCCCACCGGGACGCTTCGCCGCGCAGTCGCCTATCCAGGCGCCGCCGATCGCTGGACGCTGGACGAGATCAAGGCTGCCCTCGACAAGGTCGGGCTCGATTATCTGAACGACAAGATCGAGGACGACGCGCCATGGGACCAGACCCTGTCGGGTGGCGAAAAGCAGCGGCTCGCCTTCGCGCGTCTTCTGCTGCACAGCCCCGATATCATCGTGCTGGATGAAGCAACGTCAGCACTCGATGAAAAGAGCCAGGACAAGATGATGGAGATGATCGTTCACGAATTGCCGAAGGTCACCATCATAAGCGTGGCGCATCGCGCCGAGCTGGAAGCCTTTCATAGCCGCAAGATCACCTTGGAGCGGCGCGAGGGCGGCGCAAAGCTTGTCAGCGATATCGATCTTCTCCAGCGCAAGAGAAGACGGAACTTGCTTGAGCGATTTATGCGGCGCCGGCGCGCCGCACCGAAGCGCAGCACGACCTCGAGCAAAGCGGCGCTGCCCGAGACAAAAAAGTGAAATCCGCCGATCGGGCCTTGGTGAGCGGCTCCTCCGGCTGGCAGAATCCGGCATTCAAACGCCGGCCGTCCGGTTGCAGGACGCCCGGCCATCGTTTTATCTCACCGCTTGCGCAAATCCGCCTGCGCCAGATCAAGCGCCTTGGCGATGCGCTCGCAGGCCATGTCGATCGTCTCGCGCGTCCAGATCAGCGGCGGCGACAGGATCATCGTATCGCCGGTGGCGCGCAGCATCATGCCTTGGGCAACTGCGTGGTCGCGAACGGTCACGGCCGCGCTCCCGGCCGGCAGGAAGCGCGCCTTGGTCGCCTTGTCGCTGACGATCTCGATCGCCCCCATCAGGCCGATCGAGCGCACCTCGCCGACCAGATCGTGCCCGCCGACGTGCTCCTGCAGCGCCTTGGCGAAATAGGGTCCGGTGTCGTTCTTGACCCGATCGACCAAACCCTCCCGCTCGATGATCTCGAGGTTCTTCAGCGCCACGGCGCAGGCCACGGGGTGGCCGGCATAGGTATAACCGTGATTGAACTCGCCGCCCTTCTCGACCAGCGTCGCGGTGATGCGGTCACCGACCAGCAGTGCCGACAGCGGCTGATAACCGGAGGTCAGCGCCTTGGCGGTGGTGATGGTATCGGGCTCGATGTCGAAGGTCTGAGCTGCGAACCACTCGCCGGTGCGGCCATAGCCGGTGATGACCTCGTCGAGCATCAGCAGGATATCGTATTTGCGGCAGATGCGCTGCACTTCCGGCCAATAGCTCATCGGCGGTATCTTCACGCCGCCTGCTCCCATCACCGGTTCGCCGATGAAGGCGGCGACCTTGTCGGCGCCGGCTTCGAGGATGGCATCCTCGACGGCCTTGGCCGCGCGCAGGCCGAAATCATGGTCGCTTTCGCCGGGCAGAGCCAACTCATAGGCATACGGCATCATCACATGAACGATGTTGGGAACCGCGCCGTTGAGCTGCTTGTGCATCGGCTCCATGCCGCCCAGCGACGTGCCGGCGATGGTCGAGCCGTGATAGGCGCTCTTGCGCGAGATGATGCGGTTCCTCTCCGGCTTGCCTTCCAATGCCCAATAGTGGCGCACGAGGCGCAGCGCCGTGTCGTTGGCCTCCGAACCGGACGAGCCGTAGAACACCTGGTTGACGTGCTTTGGCGCCAGTTCCGCCAGCTTTTTGGCCAGCAGCACCGGTGTCGGAGTCGAGCATTTGAAGAAGGAATTGTAGTAGGGCAGTTCCTTCATCTGGGCGTAAGCGGCGTCGGCCAGCTCATCGCGCCCGTAACCGATGTTGACGCACCACAGCCCGGCCATGCCGTCGAGGATTTCCGTGCCTTCGGAATCGTAGATGAACGGCCCGTTGGCGTGGGTGATGATGCGTGAGCCGGCCTCGCGCATCTCCTTGTGGTCGGTGAACGGATGAATGTGATGCGCAGCATCGATCTGCTGAAGCTGCTTCAGCGAATAATTCTGATAGGTCATGTCTGATCTTTCCTCTTGAACCAATCCGGCAATTGCAGCCGGGGCGGATTCGTCAGAGGAAGGCGGGCGGCGAATAGCCGATGCGGGCGCAAAGCCGCAAAAGCTCGGCGCGAAGCGTGCGCGGCGACGGCGTCACCGCCACCCCAAACGCGCATGATGCCTTCATCCAAGCCATGCAGCATCTTAGGCGGTCTGATGCGATCAGTTCAAGCCGTTCCGGCCAGCGCCCGTTGCAGGAAGACATACTTCATCGCCGCCTGTGCCGCTTGCGGCCGGCGATCGCCGCGCCCGCCATGGCCGCCCTCGGTCTCCTCGAAAAACAGCGTCTTCGCGTGGCCGGCAGCCTGCAGCCGCGCCGCCATCTTGCGCGCATGGCCGGGATGGACGCGGTCGTCGGCCGTCGATGTGGTCAGCAGCACCGGCGGATAGGCGGCATCGGGCTCGACATGCTGATAAGGCGAGTAAGCCGCCAGCGACGCGGCCTCTTCCGGCTTCGCCGGATCGCCATACTCGGCCATCCAGGATGCGCCGGGCGGCAGTTCGGTGTAGCGCAGCATGTCGAGCAGCGGCACGTCGATGATCACCGCGCCGAAAAGCTCCGGATGCTGGGTCAGCGAAACGCCGGTCAGCAAGCCGCCATTCGAGCCGCCCTGGATGCCAAGCGTCGCCGGCGTGGCGATGCCTCGTTCCACCAGGTCTTGCGCGACCGCGGCGAAATCGTCGAAGGCGTTCTGGCGATTGGCCTTGAGCGCGGCCTGATGCCAGTTCGGACCGAACTCGCCACCGCCGCGGATATTGGCCTGCACATAGGCATTGCCCTTTTCCAGCCACAGCCGGCCGCGCACGCCGGCATAGCCGGGCAGCAGCGGCACTTCGAAGCCGCCATAGCCGTAAAGCAGCGTCGGCACCGGCCCGTCCTGGTCGCGCCGCCTGACGACGAAATAAGGGATTTTGGTGCCGTCCTTCGAGCGTGCCTCGAACTGTTCCGAGACCAGGGACGATGCATCGAAACGCGCCGGCTGCGATTTCACGGTTGTCAGCATCGCTGCATTGTCGTCCGACCAGATGATCGAGCTCGGCGTCAGGAAATCGGTGAAGGAGAAGGACACGCTGGAGCCGAAACGCTCGGCGTGGCTGATGCCGACACTGCCGTTTTCGGGCAGCGCCACCGGCTGCAGCGACCAGCCGCTGCCGCTGCGATCGCAGGCGACGACCTTGCCGCGCACATTGTCCATCAGATTGATGAACAATCGGTCCCGCGTGCGGGCAATGCCGGCAATCGAGACACGATCCGCCGGCTCGAGCACGGTCTCGACAGGTGCGAGCGCATTGGTCTCGATCCAGCGCGCGAAGTCCAGCGAATAGAGGCCATCAGGCTTGCACAGCGTGCCGTCCGGCGCCGTCCACGGGCTGCGCACTCCAAAGACGAACTGATCCCTGAACAGCACCGCGTCGGTCACGTCGTCCGGCAACGGGATGCGCCTGTTTTCACCGGAGGGCAGACGAAGAAAACTGTGCGAGGCAAAGAAATCGAGCGTCCGGGTCAGCAAGAGATGACGCTTGTCGCCGTCGAATTCGAGGGAACCGCCGGCGGCGAGATCCTGCTTCTGCGCCTCGAAAATCGGCGTCGCATCCTCCAGTCTGGTGCCGCGCTGCCAAAGCTTGACCACGCGCGGATAACCGGACTGGGTTTTTTCGTCCTCTTCGAAGGCAGCCGAGACGATGACCGTGTCCTTGTCCAGCCAGTTGAAGCCCGACTTCGAGGCAGGAGCACGAAAGCCGTCCTCGACAAAGGACTTGCTGTCGATGTCGAATTCGCGCATTTCGCTGGCGTCGCCGCCATCCGGCGACAGGCTGAGCAGGCAGCGGCTGAAATCGGGGTAAAGCCGGCTGGCGCCGCTGAACACCCATTTCACACCCTCTTTGGCTGACAGACTGTCGAAGTCGATGATCGTCTCCCATTCCGGCTTCTCGGTCTTGTAGGAAGCGACCGGAGTGCGCCGCCAGAGGCCGAGCACGTTGGTCTTGTCCTGCCAGAAATTATAGACGTGGCCGTTGAGCGCAAACCCGACGGCAATGTTGTCTTCGGCCGTCATCAGGTCCAGTGCGGTTTGGAAGCAGGTCTGGTATGATGGATCGCCCTGCAACTCGGCGACCGTGATCTCGTTCTGACGGTGAACCCAGTCGAGCGTTTCCTTGCCCGTTCTGTCCTCCAGCCAGAGAAAGGGATCCTCAGTCGCCGAATTGGGACGCGTCTTTGTGTTCGAACTGGTCATGTGGTCTCCGATAAATTCGTCAAGGCTCGGCAACGTCGTCTTGCCACTATCGGTATTCAACTTGGAACGCAAAAGGAGCCATTGCGCTGTTGGCCTCCTAAGGTGGGGCCGCCTGCCGCCCGCAGGCCACGAGGGAACTCCATGCAACATCTGTACATTGCGAAAGAGAAGTTCGGTCCTTTCAGCGGCACTGCGTGGACCATGTACATCAACTGGTCCGGCCTCACCCAATTAAGCGAGGTCGTCTCACTCGATGGAATGCTCGGGCCGGTCGCGCTGGGACAGGTAAAGGACAGCTACTGGCCCCATATTGTTAACGAGGACTACATGCTCGATTTCTTTGTGGACCTGGACTTCCTCCTTTCGGAGTTGGCGGATCCGGGCGATTTGAATGTCCTCAATGTGATACGAAGACCGTCGGTTGACGTGCGTTCACTCGACTGGAACGGATTTACCTTCCTGGGCTACGACTTATTGGATAAAGACGTCTCCATAAGCGCTTTGACCAACTGCGGAGGATTTCCTGACGTGTTTGCGAACACGGAACTGTCCGATGTTGGATTGATACCCGATTTTGATCGTGCTGTTGAAATTCGAAACCTTCTACGCAGGATGCATCCCTCTGAACACCATGCCGAATGTGATTTATGGGCGATTTCCAGATGGCACGGAAATGAAGGCACCCCGCAATTGTATTAGACCGCTCGCCCCCGCAATACGGTTGTGACCGCCAACGCCAGACAAATGGCGCCAAGCGTGATCGGCAGGCCGTCCGCGCCGAGAGAATCCATGGCGCCGCCCGCCAGCGGCGGCACGGCGATGCCCCCGACGCCCCACATGAGCGAGAAGGCGGCGTTGCCGGCGACCAGTGCCGAGCCGGTAAACCGCTCGCCGAGCTCGATGATCGACATCGTGTAGATGCCGTAGGAAACCGCGCCCCAGACGAACACGCACGGCCAGATCAGCGGCGTCTCTATGAGAACCGGCAACAGCACACACCCGAGCACCGTTAGCGATACACAGATAAATCGCACCAGACGCGCTGTCAGCCGTTCCGCCAGCAGGCCGAGCGGCACCTGCATGGCGATGTTGCCGGCGATCATCATCGACAGCAGCGCCGACATGCGGGCCTCCGCGATGCCATAATGCGCTCCGTAGACCGGCAGCAGTGCCAGCACCCCCTGTTCGAAACCGGCGGCCACCACGACCGCCGACAGCAGCAACCATGCCATCGGCATGAAACCCATCACCGAAACCTGGTGCCCGGCTTCATCGACCTTTGGCAGCCGTCCCAGCACCAGCGCCAGGCAGGCGCCGCAAAAGACGAATGCGGCGATGCCGACGAGAAACGGCGGCCATCCTTCGGTGCCGACCGCAAGCAGGCACAGCGGGCCGGCCCCAAAACCTGCCGAAATGACTGTAGAATAGATTCCCATCATGCGACCGCGGCGCGCCGGAGGCGCCAGCGCGATCACCCAGATCTCGCTCAGCACATAGAGCGGATTGGTCACCACGCCGATCAGGAAGCGCAGTGGAAACCAGAGATAGACATTTTGCGTCCAGCCGATCAGCGCCAGCATGATCGCGGAAAGGGCCGCGCAGGTCAGCGCCGTGCGCCCTGCCCCAAACCGGCGCGCCAGCGCCGGGATGAGCGGCGACGAGACGATAAAGCCGACCGGCGTCATTGCCGCCGACAGGCCGATCATGGCCGGCGAGACGCCCTGGCGCTGCAGGATGAAGCTCAGCAGCGGGTAGCTCAGCCCTTGCGCGATGGCGAACACCGAAACGGTGGCGATCACGCCGGTGATCGCCGCCCACTGCATTGTCTCGTCGCTGTTCTGTTCCGCCCGGTCCATGATTCGCACCACGAAACCTGCACGATTAGCGTTTCGGGGGCGTGCCGGGAAGCACCGGCGGCAGGAACCGCTTGCGCCAGCCAGAGCATGCCTTGTTAAGGACTCCGCGGCACCATTCAGGCCACTACGGAAAATACCGGGCAATCGCCCCCTTCCTGCCCTCCGCGTAAGGCTTCAGCCACTTGTCGTCGATGGAGAGCCCGTCATTGTCCGACGGTCCTACTCCAATCGTTCTGCGCCAGGCGCGGAACTTGTAGTGGTCGAACACGTCGAGCATATGCACCGCAAAGGCCGCAGCGAACGTCTTGTCGCCTTCGACGATCACCATGTTCTCGTCGTTTTCATAGGACGCCTTGTAGCCAAGGTTGTGGCTGCCGGCGATGACGGTCGCATTGTCGGCCATCGGATCGATGATCACGATCTTGTCGTGCACGATCGCATGGCCGACGGTCAGCACTTCCGCCTGGAAATCCCGCGCAACCGAGGCCCCCGTCAGGTTGGCCGCCCTGACGATGGAGACGTTCGGCGCCTCCCAGACCTTCTCCGGAAAGACGAATGGCGATTTGCCGTCCTTGTTCGATTTGTTGGTGACTGGATCCCGGGTCGGAGCAATATAGTTGGGCATGGCGGTGTGATCGCTGATTGCGCCTTGCACGATCAGCTTTGGATTCGCCGTCGCCGCCGCGACCGCCTGATCGATGACCGAATTGTTGCCAAGCCGCGACGGATTGAACACGAGAAAGAGCACCGCCTCCTTCGCCGCCTTGATTCGTGCGAAGACATCTTCGAGGTCGACAGGCCGCACCGAGATGTCCTTTTTGCTGCGGTCGGGATCGTTTGGCGAGAACCAGATGGTGGTCCCATCGACATGGTTCGGTGTGCGATTCTTCAGGCGAAACGGCCTGCCTTGCTTCTGCGCCACACGTCCAGCGGCGCTATCGCTCGCCGGCGGCGGGAACACGTCGGCCTTCATCCGCTCCCAATAGGCATCGAACACTTTGGCCATGGCAGGGTCGTCGCGGATGAAGGCGTTGTTGGACTGTCCGCAAATGCCGGTCGACGTCCAGTTGGTGCTGCCGGTCATGACCGCCTGCGGATTGGCCTGGGCGTCGCGGTAGACGGCAAACTTGTTGTGGCCGATATGATTGTTGTTGAACAGACGATCGGTCAGCACGACGCCGGCGTCGCGCAGCCGCTTTCTGAAGGGCGCGTTGCCCGCGTCCCACGCCTTCGTTTGTTCATCCCTGCCCGAATTCGAAAGAATGACGTCGACGACATCCTTGGCGTCGATGATCGCGTCGCACAACTCGTCATCGCCAAGCTCGTAGAGGGCAAGCCTGACAGTGCCGCCCTCGGCCTTGGCCCGTTTCATCAGGCTGGTGAGCACATCCGGAACCTCGCCATGAAGATAGGCGCGGATCTTGCTGCCGGGACGCTGAAGCTCGGCCCTGATCTTGTCGCGCTGCCCGACCTTGATGCCGGCGTCTTCCAGCGCGCGCGACAGCCATTGCGTCGAGAGCACGCCGTTGGTGAAGGCGAGCCGCGCCTTGCCGAACATCGATCCCAGGAAGATGGTCGGGCTGACGGCGCCTTGTCCGAGATAGCCGAGCGGCCGAGCCGCTCCGGTATAGGCTTTCTCGGGGCGCACCGGCACTGGATCGAGGCCGGGCCGCATGTCGCCGACCGGACGCACCCGGTAGGCGACCAATTCGCCATCGGGCCTGATTTCGACGCTGTCGCGGCGCCGCCGCACCGTAAGATCGCGCCAGAATGTCTTCTGCACCGGCCAGACGCCGGTATCCTGCGGAATCCAGTCCTTGTTGCGTTGCCCCCGGAAAGGCACCCAGGAAGCCAGACAGCGTTCCTCGCCGGTGCCGGGATAGATGCGGACGATCTCGAAGCCGAGACAGCCGTCGATCATTCCGTCAATATCCCAGGCAATGAAAGCGACTTCGTTGTTGGTCGCTGCACGCACGCTAACAACATCCGACACGGAAATAGTCTCCCTCAGGACGGTTTGTATTCAATGTACTTGCTCAATATGACGTGATCGCAACGTGACATGTTTCACAGTTCGGGCACAGATCTGGATTCGCCCTGGTGCGTCCGGCTGGCGAACGTCCATGTCGCTTCCCTCGTCCTAGTGGTCGCCGCCTCCGCAATGGCGGGACGGCGGTCGGTCCATTATGCCGCCGCACCATCGCAGCGTACGAGGACTAGCATGACCGCCGCCCTTCATCCCGCCGAACCGGCATTGACAAACGACCGCGCCCGTCGCGGCGGCCGCGCGGGCAAGCGCGCCGGCGCAGCGGCGGCATTCGAGCAGCCGCCTTTCCGTCAACTGAAAATCCCGCTGACGCCGACCAGGCTGGTCTCCGACGACGAACTGGAATCGATCCACCTCGCCTCGCTGCGCGTTCTCAGGGAAATCGGCGTCGACGTGCTGCACGACGAGGCAAGGCGCATCATGAAGGCGCATGGCGCAGATGTCCGCGAAGGCAGTGAGCGGGTGCGCTTCGACAGCGACATGATCCTCGAGCTGGTTTCGCACTGCCCGTCGGAATTCACCATCCATGCCCGCAATCCGGCGCACAATGTCCGCTTCGGCGGCGACAACCTGATCATCTCGATGATGGCGTCGGCGCCCAATTGTTCCGACATCGACCGCGGCCGCCGCCCCGGCAACCAGCAGGACTACCGCAACTTCCTCAAGCTTGCGCAGATGCACAACATCCTGAACTGCACCGGCGGCTATCCGGTCGAGCCGATCGATATCCATCCGTCCGTCCGGCACCTCGAATGCATCCGCGATCTGAGCGTGCTGACCGACAAGGTGTTCCACATCTATTCGCTCGGCAAGGAGCGCAATGTCGACGGCATCGAGATCACCAGGATCGCGCGCGCCATTAGCGCCGAACAGCTTCTCGAACAGCCGTCGGTGTTCACCATCATCAACACCAATTCGCCGCTCAAGCTCGACGTGCCGATGATGGAAGGCATCATCCAGATGTCGAGCAAGGGCCAGGTCGTCATCGTGACGCCGTTCACCCTGTCGGGCGCCATGGCGCCGGTGACCATCGCCGGTGCGCTGGTGCAGCAGAATGCCGAGGCACTGTCCGGCATTGCCTTCGCCCAGATGGTGCGCAAGGGCGCGCCCGTCGGCTATGGCGGCTTCACCTCCAACGTCGACATGAAGTCCGGCGCGCCGGCCTTCGGCACGCCGGAATACATGAAGGCGCAATTGGTCGGCGGCCAGCTCGCCCGCCGCTACAACATTCCCTACCGCACTTCCAACACCTGCGCCGCCAACACGGTCGACGCACAGGCCGCCTATGAAAGCGTGTTCTCGCTGTGGGGCGCCATCCAGGGCGGCGGCAATCTGATGATGCATGCGGCCGGCTGGCTGGAAGGCGGCCTGCGCTGCTCCTACGAGAAGACCATCCTGGACATCGATCTGCTGCAGATGGTGGCGGAGTTCCTGACCCCGCTCGACCTCTCCGAGGAGGCCCTCGGCTTCGACGCCATCCAGTCCGTCGGTCCGGGCGGCCATTTCTTCGGCACCCAACATACCCAGGACCGCTACAAGACCGCATTCTATTCGCCTATCATCTCCGACTGGCGCAACTTCGAGACCTGGGCGGAAGCCGGATCGCCGACAGCTATCGAAAAAGCCAATCGGGTGTGGAAGGAGCGGCTGGCCTCCTATGAAGAGCCCTACATGGACCCGGCTATCCGCGAGGAGCTCGACGCCTTCGTCGACAAACGTCGGTCCGAAGGCGGCGCGCCGACTGATTTTTGATCATCTGCATTGATTGATGAACAGGCGACTCCCACTCCGTCGAGCTCCGCTCGACACCTCTCCCCCGATCGACGGGGTAGAGGAAGGGCGTGAGATTATTCCAGCCAGCGCCCTTCCTCGCTTTGCTTTCACGCCCCGCCCACTCGATTCAATCTCTTCAAAAACGGAACTATCTTCATGAAATCTCATGCAAAAGCGGTTGTCATCGGTGGCGGAGTCGTCGGCTGCTCGGTGCTTTACCATCTGGCCAAGGCGGGCTGGACCGACATCATGCTGATCGAGCGTTCGGAGCTCACCTCCGGTTCGTCCTGGCATGCGGCGGGCGGCTTCCATACGCTCAATGGCGATCCCAATGTCGCCAAGCTGCAGGCCTATACGGTGCAGCTCTACAGGGAGATCGAAGAGCTTTCAGGCCAGTCCTGCTCGCTGCACCTGACCGGCGGCGTGATGATGGCCGACACGCCCGAGCGCATGGACTTCCTGCGCCTTGCCCACGCCAAAGGCCGCTATCTCGGCATGGACACCGAGCTGATCACGCCGTCAGAGGCCAAGGCGATGTTCCCGCTGATGGACGAGACCAATTTCGTCGGCGCCATGTGGGATCCGGTCGAAGGCCATCTCGATCCTTCCGGCACCACCCACGCCTACGCCAAGGCCGCCAGGAAGCTCGGCGCCGAGATCGTGCTGCGCAACCGCGTCGTCGAGCTGACGCAGGAGGTCGACGGCACCTGGAACGTCGTTACCGAGCAAGGCACGGTCAAGGCCGAGCATGTCGTCAACTGCGGCGGCCTGTGGGCGCGCGAGATCGGCCGCATGGTCGGCGTCGAGCTGCCGCTGCTGGCCATGGAGCATATGTACCTTTTGACCGAGCCGATGCCGGAGGTCGAGGAATTCAACAAGTCGACCGGCCGCGAGATGATCGGCGTTATGGACTTCAAGGGCGAGATCTACACCCGCCAGGAACGCAACGGCATCCTGCTCGGCACCTATGAAAAAGCCTGCAAGCCGTGGTCTCCGGTCAACACGCCGTGGGATTTCGGCCATGAGCTGCTGCAGCCCGACATCGACCGCATCGCGCCGTCGCTGGAAATCGGCTTCAAGCATTTTCCCGGCATCGAGAAGGCCGGCATCAAGCAGATCATCAACGGTCCCTTCACCTTCGCGCTGGATGGCAATCCGCTGGTCGGCCCGGTGCAGGGCCTGACCAATTTCTGGTGCGCCTGCGCCGTCATGGCCGGTTTCTCGCAAGGCGGCGGCGTCGGGTTGGCATTGTCGAACTGGATGGTCCATGGCGATCCCGGCTTTGACGTCTGGGGCATGGACGTCGCGCGCTTCGGCGAATGGGCGACGCTGCGCTATACCAATGCCAAGGTGCGCGAAAACTATTCGCGCCGTTTTTCCATCCGCTTTCCCAACGAGGAGC
Organism: Mesorhizobium sp. WSM4817; assembly: GCF_055811135.1. Classification (NCBI taxonomy): domain Bacteria; kingdom Pseudomonadati; phylum Pseudomonadota; class Alphaproteobacteria; order Hyphomicrobiales; family Phyllobacteriaceae; genus Mesorhizobium; species Mesorhizobium sp. WSM4817. The sequence continues at coordinate 96,636 of NZ_JBVVQQ010000017.1, forward strand.
TGCCGGCGGCACGCCCGGCCCAGACGACTCCGCTTTACGACACGATGCTGGCCAACAACGCCGTCATGGGCGATAGCTGGGGCCTTGAAACCCCGCTCTGGTTCGCACCGAAAGGCACCGAGCCGAAGGACATCGTTTCCTTCCATCGCTCCAACGATTTCGGGCCGATCGGCGAGGAAGTGCGCGCCACCCGCGAGAAGGTCGGCGTCACCGAGATCGCCAATTTCGCCAAATACGAAGTCTCCGGGCCGGGATCGGAAGATTTCCTCAACCGGCTGATGACCAACCGCATGCCGAAGACCGGCCGCATTGTGCTGACCCCGATGCTAAACGAGTTCGGCAGGCTGATCGGCGACTTCACCATCGCCAAGGCGGGCGAAGAGCGCTTCATGATCTGGAGCTCGTCGGCGGCGCAGAAGTATCATATGCGCTGGTTCGAGAAGCACCTGCCGAACGATGGTCCAGGGGCGTCACAGGTCCGCATTCACCGCTTCGACCAGACGCTGGTCGGCTTGTCGATCGCCGGGCCGAAATCACGCGACCTCCTGCAGAAACTGGTTGACGCCGACATCTCGACCAAGGCCTTCCGCTTCATGGACTTCCGCGAGATGGCGGTCGGCGGCGCGCCCTGCATGGTCAATCGCATCACCTATACCGGTGACCTCGGCTACGAGATCTGGATGGCGCCGGCCTACCAGCGTCTCGTCTACAAGGCGATCAAGGATGCCGGCGAAGAGTTTGGCCTGGTCGATTTCGGCATGCGCGCCCTGCTCTCGATGCGCCTGGAAAAGAATTTTCCGACCTGGTTCCGCGAACTGCGCCCGATCTACGGGCCGTTCGAGGGGGAGATGGACCGCTTCGTCAAGCTGGAGAAGAACGACTTCATCGGACGCGACGCGGCAGCGAGGGAGCAGGCAGAAGGGCCAAAACTGCGCCGTGTCTCCTTCATCGTCGATGCCGCAGACGCCGACGTGATGGGCGACGAACCAATCTGGGCCAAGGTCGGCGGCAAGGACTACGGCACGGTGGAAAAGCCGCACGGCTATGGTGCGGCGCGTTTCGATACGGACGGCAAGGAAGTGCGCGGCTCGAGCGCCGCGGAAGGCGCTTCGGCCGTGCGCGGCATCGTCGACGGCGACTGGCGCGTGGTCGGCTGGGTCACCTCCGGCGGCTATGCCCATTACGTCCAGGAATCGATGGCGCAAGGCTATGTGCCGGCGGCCTTGGCCGCGGACGAGAGCGCCGGACTGTTCGCGATCGAGATCCTCGGAAGCCGACGACCAGCCCGCATCAATGTCGAGCCGCCTTTCGACCCGAGCGGCGAGAAGATGCGGGCCTGAAAGCATTGGACCCAAAGGCCCGCCCTCGGGCCTGACCCGCGCGGCCGATTGATATCGGGAGGATAGGAAAATGAGCGATCCGGGCGTCGAGCGACGGTTCGGTCGTCATCGCAGGATCGCGCCGTTCGAGCCAGACGAAGCAGGCTCAATCGATGCGTTGCGCCTGAAGTCGCGGCAGAAGGCCGCTGAACTCAACCAGCATGTGCTTGGCTACGGCGCACTGGCGGAAGCCGAGTGGCACGCCGCCGGCATTGCTGCTCCCGACCTGCCCGCCATGCGCCAATACCGGCTCGACCGCATCCGCGCCGAGCTGAAGCGCCGCGGCTATGCGGGAGCCTTGCTCTACGATCCGATCAACATCCGCTATGCGACCGACTCGACCAATATGCAGCTCTGGGTCGCGCACAATCCGACAAGACATTGTTTCGTTGCCACCGAAGGTCCGGTGGTGCTGTTCGACTATTTTTCCTGCGAGCACCTTTCCGACCACTCCGGCGTCGTCGACGAGGTTCGGCCGGCAGTGTCGTGGATGTATCTCTACAGCGGCGAGCTCACCGAGCAAAAAGTCCGCCGCTGGGCCGCCGGGATCGCCGATCTGGTCAAGCAGCATGGCGGCGGTATCGGCCGCATCGCCGTCGATCACATCAATCCCGAGGGCGTCGAAGCGCTCGCCCGCCTCGGCATCTCGATCGCCAATGGCGAAGCGCTGATGGAAAATGCACGCCTGATCAAATCGCCCGACGAAATCCTGGCCATGCGCCGGTCGATCGCCGCCTGCGAGGCGGCGATGGGCGAGATGGAAGCAGCATTGAGGCCAGGGATTTCCGAAAACGAATTGTGGGCCGAACTCCACCGCGGCAACATCGCGCGTGGCGGCGAATGGGTCGAAACCCGGCTGTTGACGTCTGGCCCGCGCACCAATCCCTGGTTCCAGGAATGCTCGTCGCGAACGATCGCAGCCGGCGATCTCGTCGCTTTCGATACCGATTTGATCGGCCCTTACGGTTTCTGCGCCGACCTGTCGCGCACCTGGCTCTGCGGCGACACCGAGCCATCCAACGAGCAACGCGAGCTGTTTCGCATCGCCGCCGATCAGATCGCCCACAACATCGGCCTGATGCAGCCGGGCACATCGTTCCGCGATCTTGTCGAACGCTCGGCGGTGCCGCCCGGAGATTGTTTCCCGACGCGTTACGGCGTGCTCTATCACGGTGTCGGCCTGGCCGACGAATACCCGACGCTGCCGCATGCCATCGACTGGACCGAAGACACGCCCGACGGCGTGCTTGTGTCGGGCATGGTGCTTTGCGTCGAGAGCTATATCGGCCGGCTTGGCGGACGCGAGGGCGTCAAGATCGAAGAGCAGATCCTGATCACCGAAACCGGCAACGAGCAGCTTTCGACCTATCCGCTCGACGAGCGGCTGCTCGGCGACTGATTTTTTATGCGGTCGCCGCGACCGCCTCGCGCAGCGCCTCCACGATCTTTTCCGGTGTCGTTCTGGCAGTGATGAACGGCAGGCCCTTGCGCCGCGTTGTCCAGCCGACGACCGTGACCGCTTCCGCTGCCGGCTCGAAGCGCCGCGCATTGGCCCAGCTCTGGCAGTCGATCGCCGCGACATCGGCCTTGCCCTCGGCAATGGCGACGATCGAGGCGCGGTGGCCACCGCTTTCGCTGCGCTCGGAGAAGATGTCCAGGCTTTCGCCCAGCGCCTCCAGGTCACGCGTCGGCGCGATAATGCCCGACATGGAATCGAGGCTGTTGAAGGTAAAATGCTTGTCACGCAGGACATCGAGCGGGATGAGCGGGCTGCCATCGGACGGTGAGGCAACCGTTGGCGCTTCACCTGCACGCATCACCAGCGCGCTCGAATAGAGTTCACCCTGCCCGCCCTCGAACGCGTCGTAACGCGGCTGGCCGATCAGTTGAACATGCGTCGCCAGCCCGAGTTCCATCGGACCCCAGCAGGCCTGTGCGAGCAGCAGCGCCGGATGCAGCCAGAGGCCGAAAAAATCCAACTCGTCCGGCGGCAGCGTCGCCGGATCGGGCGCGATGACCATTCCGGCGGCGTCGCGGATGCCGCCTTCCACAGGCCGCAGATCGGCATTGACGCGAGCGATGGTCTGCGGCGCGTCGATGCCTTTTTGCCGGAAGGCATCACGCAGCCGCGCCCATTGGGCGTCGACCTCGCTCCGCATTTCAGACCAGTCGTACATCGGCAAGCCGGCAACGAAATCGCTCATGCCGGGACTTTGATCGTTACGCTGAGAAAAATTGACGAGGCCATTGACGCGCACCTGGGCATCGCTGCCGGCAATACCCAAAAATTCATTCTTTCGGCGGCTCGGCCGGCACCGGCGCGCTGCCAAGCCCATTGAGGCTGCGCGCCCTGACGCGCGGCTTGAACGCCCGGCCCGGTTCCGGCGTGCGCCGCAGCACCGGGTGGACGATCGGCTCCTTGGCCTTGAAGGCATATGCCTTGAGCAGCGCGAAATAGTTCGGATAGGCATAGCCATTGTTCATCCGCAGCCACTCGTCACGGCGCTCGCGAAACAGCTTCGGCAGCCTGTACCAGGCCACCGTCGGGCTCTTGTGATGAACGAAATGCAGATTGTTGTTGAGAAACAGGAACGACAGCGGCGAACGCTCGACGATCACCGTACGGCCTTCCGGATGCTCCGACCACTGATGCTCGGCGAAGGTGCGGATCGAGATCAGCGACTGGCCCAGCCACACCGGCACCAGGATGTAGAGCCATAGCGGGATGCCGAAGCCGAACTGCACGACCGGCAGCACCACGGCGAGGCCGATGGCGTGCAGCAGCCATGCCTTGCGGATCACCTTGTCGCCGGCAAGCATCTGCCTGGCATCGTCGATGAAGAAGCCGGTGCACGACAGCCACGGGCCGAGAATGAGCCGGCCGATCATGGTGTTGTTGATCTTCAGCAGGAACTTCATCGCCGGCGGCAATTCGTCATGGTGCCACAGCGCCTTGTAGTAGCTTTCAGGATCGTCAAGCGGATCGGTCAGCCGTTCGTCGGCATGATGGCGCAGATGAATGGTCTTGAACCGCCGGAAAGGCCAGACGAAACCAATCGGCAGGAAGACGAAAGCTTCGTTGAGCTGCGCATTGCGGGTCGGATGGCCGTGCAGGACTTCGTGCGCCAGCGAGGATTGCAGCGCCGCCATCAAGGCCAGAACGACGAGCGCCAGCAGCGGATAGGACGGCCACAGGAACAGGCCAGCTGCTAGCCAGGTGCCGTAGCAGAAAATCGCGAGGAAAACGGTCGGCCATTCGATGGCCGGTGCATTGCGTCGTCTGTTGCTTGTCATGGATCGACCACTGCCCTTCCAGTCGCCGGAACCGTTTTGATTCCTGACAGCATTGTGTCAGGAGCGTCGTGATGCTGCAACGCGACAAAGCGCACAAAATGTTGCGATTGCGCATTTTCAGCCGCATATGTTATCTATTGTAAACAGGCTTGAGGATTCATTTACGCCCAAAGTGCCACGTTGGCGGGTTCGGCGAATTTTTTTTCTCCCAATGGCTGGAATGACGATATGGACAAACGCGACCTGTCGACGGTGTTTCGGGAGCGCCTGAAAAAACTCCTGACACGATCGGATCTGAACCAGTCCGCTTTCGCGACTGCGGTGGGCATCGACCGCTCGGCGCTTTCGCAGCTGCTGTCCGGCGCCTCGACACGCCTTCCCCGCGCCGAAACGCTGCTCAACATCGCCGCCGAATTCAAAGTGTCGCTCGACTGGCTGCTCGGCCTCAGCCAAGACGAAGGCCTCACCGGTGAAATCCGCGAGAGCCTGGAGATCGAGGAAGCGCCTGACGGCTTCGACCGCACGCTGCTGGCCAGATGGCATACCGAGGCCGCGGGCACGAAAATCCGTTACGTGCCGGCCGGCATTCCCGATCTTCTGCGCACCGAAGCGCTCGTCGATTACGAGGCCGGTATCGCCAACAAGAGCCGTGAGGCCCAGGCCGGCGAGACGCAGTACCGCATCGACTACAACCGGCGGCCGGAAACCGACATGGAAGTCTGCATGCCGCGCCACACGCTGGAGATCTTTGCGCGCGGCCTGGGCGTCTGGGACCGTTTCCCTGAGGGCGCCCGCCACCAGCAGCTTCTTCACATGGCGACGCTGCTCGACGACCTTTATCCCACCTTCCGCCTGTTTCTCTATGACGGACGGATGCGCTATTCGATACCCTACACCATCTTCGGGCCCTATCGCGCCGCCATCTATGTCGGCGACATGTATCTGGTGCTGAACGCGACCCAGCCGGTCCGCACGCTGACCAGCCATTTCGACAATCTGATCCGCGCCGCCGATATCAATGCGCACGAAGCAGCCAGCTTCACCCAAAGGCTGGCGGAAATGCGATTTTGACGGCTTGCTTCCTGCACCAACATTGACGCCATATAAAGATTTCTTTATATCCTTATCTCGAAAAAGAATCCGGGAAGGCGTAATTTCCAATGACCAATCCAATTGACGCTTTGCTTGCCGAAAAGGGCGTTCTGCTCGCCGATGGCGCCACCGGCACCAATCTGTTCGCCATGGGGCTCGAGGCCGGCGAGGCTCCAGAGTTGCTGAACGAGACGGCGCCGGACACCATCACCAGCCTGCACCAGAACTTCGTCGATGCCGGCGCCGACATCATTCTCACCAACTCCTTCGGCGGCACCCGCCACCGGCTGAAGCTGCACCATGCGCAAGACCGAGTGCATGCGCTGAACCAGCGCGCCGCCGAGATCGCCCGCGCCGTTGCCGATAAAGCCGGCCGCAAGGTCATCGTCGCCGGCTCGGTCGGCCCGACCGGCGAGTTGCTGGTGCCGCTCGGCGCCATGACTTATGACGAGGCGGTCGAGGCCTTTGCCGAGCAGATCGAGGGCCTGAAGGCCGGCGGCGCCGAAGTCGCCTGGATCGAGACCATGTCGGCGCCGGACGAAATCCGCGCCGCAGCCGAAGCCGCGATCCGCGTCGGCCTGCCCTATACCTACACCGGCTCCTTCGATACCGCCGGCCGCACCATGATGGGGCTGTTGCCGAAGGACATCCACGGCGTCGCCGATGGCTTGTCGCAGGCGCCGCTCGGTGTCGGCGCCAATTGCGGCGTCGGCGCCTCCGACATCCTCGCCTCACTGCTCGACATGACCGAGGCGAAGCCGGAGGCGACGGTGATCGTCAAGGGCAATTGCGGCATTCCGGAATTTCGCGGCGCCGAGATCCACTATTCCGGCACGCCCGAGCTGATGGCCGACTATGTCAGGCTGGCCGTCGATGCCGGCGCAAAGATCGTCGGTGGCTGTTGCGGCACCTCGTTCGCCCACCTCGCCGCCATGCGCAAGGCACTCGATGCGCACACAAGGTCGGATCGCCCGCCCGTCGAAAAAATTGTCGAGCGCATCGGCCCGATGCGCAACAAGCAGGCGACGGTCAACACCGTCGAGACCAGCGAAGCCCGCCGCGAGCGCCGGCGCAGCCGCGCCTGACGCAATTGAAAAGGCCGGCAAGGTTTCCCTGCCGGCCTGCCTCAGCGCCCATCGGCGGTTTTCCGTATCAGAACGACCCCATCTGAGGAAAACCGGCCGTCATCACCATTACCGTTTACCGCCGAGCGCCGAGGCAAGGCGCACCAGCGAGAGAAACTCGGACCGGTAGCCGAACGGGTCAGCTCCCCGGGCGGCAGTGGCAATCTCGATGATCTTGTCGTAGCCGAACCTCGCGGTCGCATCCTCATCGCGCAGCTTCTGGCCAAAAGCTGCGACGGCAACGGAGAAGCGCTGGTCGATGCTGGCCTGGTCGAAACCAGCCACTTCGTTGGCTGATGTCACCGGCGTGGTGATCAGCTTCGAGGCATCCTCGTTCGGCAGCTTGTAGCGGATCTTGACGAACGCATATTCGTCGGCATTGGCGACGCCGCCATTGTTCACGGACGCCTGCCCGTAGCGCAGCGGATCGATCTTCTCGCCGCCGCCGTCCTTCGGCGTGATCTCGTAGATCGCGGTAACCGAATGCCCCGAACCGATCTCGCCGGCGTCGATGCGATCGTTGTTGAAATCCTCGCGGTTCAAGGCGCGGGTCTCGTAGCCGATCAGCCGGTATTCCGAGACTTTTTGCGGGTTGAACTCGACCTGGATCTTCACGTCCTTGGCGATGGTGAACAGCGTCGAGGACGCATCCTCGACCAGCACCTTCTCCGCCTCGGCCAAAGTGTCGATATAGGCGGCGGTGCCGTTGCCGTTCTGGGCGATGGCCTGCATCATCTGATCGTTCAGATTGCCGCGGCCGAAACCGAACACCGACAGGAACACCCCGGTCTTGCGCTCCTTTTCGATCAACCGCTTCAGATCGTCATCGTCGGTTTGGCCGACATTGAAGTCGCCGTCCGTCGCCAGCATCACGCGATTGATGCCGTCGTTGACAAAGGATTTCTGCGCCAGCCGATAGGCTTGCCTGATACCCGCCTCGCCGGCCGTGCTGCCGCCGGGCGCCAACGTGTCGATGGCATTGAGGATCTTGTCCTTCTCCGAAACCTTCGTCGGCTCCAGGACAGTGCCGGCATCGCCCGCATAGGTGACGATCGAGACGGTGTCGTCGGGCTTCAATTTGTTGACCAGAAGCCGGAAGGCGGACTGCAGGAGCGGCAACTTGTCCTGCTCGTTCATCGAGCCCGACACGTCGATCAGGAAGACCAGATTGGCCTTGAGCTGCTCGGCCGGCTTGGCGTCGAAACCCTTGATGGCGACATGCATCAGCCTGGTGTGTTCGTTCCACGGCGTCGGCATGACGCTGACGGTCGAGTTGAACGGCGTCGAGGCAACGTCCGGACCTTTCCAGTCATAGGGGAAGTAGTTGATCATCTCCTCGACGCGGACCGTGTCGGCCTGCGGCACGACACCTTCCCTGAGCGAACGCCGCACGAAGGAATAGGAGGCCGTGTCGACATCGATCGAAAAGGTCGAGACCGGGTCTTCGAGCGCGGCACGCACCGGATTGCTCTTGAAATCCTCGACGCGGTCGCGGTTTTGCTCCGGCAGCATCTGGTCGGCCGGCATGGCCTGCGGCTGTACCATCAGCTTGGATTCGGCGCCTGGCATGCGGCCAGCCTGCGTGGCTCCGTCGGCTTTCGGAGGAGATATGGACATCATCACTCTGCCAGACGTCGCAGCTCCACCATCCCTTGCGAACTCACCTTTCGGCGCAGGTGCCGGCTCGGGCGCCACATTGCGGGCCAGAGCGTCCTGCTGCGCCAGGCCGGCAGCCGATTGTGGCTTCGGCGGCGATGCCGGCGCGACAAGCGCCTCGGCTGCGACGCGGTTTTCGGCGTCGGCATCGGCTTTCTTCCGCTTGTCGGCCTCGGCTACGGTGAGCGGCCTTGCCGGCGCTTTAGCCGCTGGTTTATCGGCCAGCGTTTCAGCGATCTTCTCGTCCCCACCGGAATAGAACGGCTGCTCCTGCAGCATATAGATCGTGGCGTATCCGGCGATCGGCAGGGCGACGAGCCCGGCAATGGCCGGGGTAGCGAAGAGTTTCTTTTGCATGATTTCGCTCCAGAGCTTTTGTGCTCGCTCTGTGAGACGAAGCCCTTTCGCCGTTCCTTGGGCGGCAGGTGAAGTTTTTTCGCCCAGGTCGTAAGCCCGCATGGCGGCCTCGAAGGCACGCGCCTTCGCGTCGGTACCGGGTGCCGGTGCTGCGATGTTGCGCAGCCTGTTGAGTTGGTTGTCGTCGACCATGATCACACTTCCCCGGCTGAAAGCATGAGCGCCTTCAACCGTTTCTTCGCTTCATGGATGTGCCAGGAAACCGTCGTCTCCGAGATGCCCATCGCCTCGGAAGCGAGTGCGTGGCTCAGCCCTTCGCCATAGACGAGCAGCACCGCGTCGCGCTGCTTGTCCGGCAGCATCCGCACCGCCGCCCAAAGCGCCTCGGCTGGATCTTCGGGCTCGGCCGAGGCCTCTCCCGCGATCAGCTCGTAGGCCCCGTAGGCTTCGGTCTTGATCGCCTCGCGGACGGTCTTGCGCATCATGTCGCGTGCCGCATTCAGCGTCATGGTGTAGAGCCAGGTGGTGAAGGCGCCGCTGCCATGATAGTCGCGGATCGCCCGGCCGAGCCGGACGCAGACTTCCTGGGCGATATCCTCGGCGTCGGCCTTTTTCCCGCACCAGCGATAGGCGGCGCGATAGACGAAGTGATAGTGCCTTTCGAGCAATTTGCCGAAAGCCCCCCTGTCACCGCCCTGCGCCCGACCGATCAGCTCGGCGTCGGAGGCTTCGCTTTCATCCAGCATCATCGCCATCATTTGCCTGTTGGACGAAGGCTAATGACGATTCCTTGGGATGATGGAAAGATTTTTTGCAGGGCGGTCGGGGTCGCAATTACGGTGTTCAAGTTTCGTTCGGCATTCCGCGATGCTACAGGCCCGCGAACGCGGCCATGTGGAAGGCTTGAACCTGTGGCGGATAGCGATAGGCCGCGCCGTAGGGACAGGCATTGCGGTCGAGACAGCCGCCGGTTCGGCACGGCGCGCCGTTGTGCCCACACACATGCGCCAGACAGTCTTTGTGCACAAAACCATCTGCAGAATACGCGTCGACCGGACAGGATTTCAGGCAAGGTTTGTCGACACATGCATCGCAAAGGTGAACCACTTCGCGAGTTTCCCCAAACGCAATCTCGTGCTCGAACAGCAGCGCGCCGCGATAGGCGTGCCACAGCCCGTATTGCGGATGCATGAGGATGCCGAGCGGTGACGGTCTCAGACCCTCCGCCTGCATCGCCCATTGCTGGAACGGCAGATAAGGCTTGTCAGACGGCGACACGGCACGCGCGCCGAATTTCTTCGCCACCGTGCCGATCACTTCGCGCGACCATGCATCGATCGGATCGGCAATAGTTTGCGATTGGCCTTCCCGCCAGCGCAGGAAATGCGGCCACGGCGCAGCGCCCGCCTGTCCCACCAGCAACACGGATCTGGCGGCAGCGCCGGAGAGACCGGAGGGTGTTTCCTCACCGGCTGCAAAATTGAAGCCGCCGCGCAGGATGAGGCCGTGGGCGGAAAGCGCCGCCGCTATATCTTCGACCATGCTGCGCTCAAGGATCATCCCTTCCTGTCCGGCTCGGAAAAGGCGCTCCGCCAGACTTCCTTGTGGATGATGTTGGCGACTTTAGCCCCGCCTGACTCGGGCTCCTTTCAGGTGAAGGCGTCGGCCATCGACGCCTTCTTGCTGGCGATGAAGTCCTTCAGCCCATCGTCGATGCCCTGATCGAGATGCGGCGCCTCGTAGCTTTCCAGCCAGCGGCGAGCGAGTTCGTTGGCGCGCTGTGGTGCCGACTTTTCGCCTTCGGCCAGCCACTGCTCGTAGGAATTGTTGTCGGCGATGCTGGAACGGTAGAATGCCGTCTGGAAATTGGCCTGGGTGTGGTCACAGCCGAGATAGTGGCTGCCCGGGCCGACCTGGCGGATGGCATCCATCGCCTGGCCGTTCTCCGACAGGTCGACGCCTTCGGAGAACTTCTGAGTCATGCCGAGCTGGTCGATGTCCATCATGAATTTTTCGTAGCAGGAAGCAAGCCCGCCCTCGAGCCAGCCGGCCGAATGCAGCACGAAATTGGTGCCGGCGAGGATCGTCGAGTTCAGCGTGTTGGCGCTCTCATAGGCCGCCTGCGCGTCCGGGATTTTGGAGGCGCAGAGCGAGCCGCCGGTGCGGAACGGCAGACCAAGCCGGCGCGCGAGCTGCGCCGCGCCATAGGAAACCAGTGACGGCTCCGGCGTGCCGAAGGTCGGCGCGCCCGACTGCATCGAGATCGACGAGGCGAAGGTGCCGAACAGCACCGGTGCGCCCGGTCGGATCAGCTGCGTGAACGACGCGCCGGCCAGCACTTCGGCCAGGACCTGGGTCAGCGTGCCGGCGACGGTCACCGGGCTCATCGCGCCGGCGAGGATGAACGGCGTGACGATGCAGGCCTGGTTGTGGCGCGAATAGACTTTCAGCGCCCCCAGCATGGTCTCGTCGAACACCATCGGCGAATTGGCGTTGATCAGGCTGGTCAGCACCGTGTTGTTCTCGACGAAATCGTCGCCGAACACGATCTTGGCCATTGCCACCGTGTCTTCGGCGCGCTCCGGCGCGGTGACCGAGCCCATGAACGGCTTGTCCGAATATTTGATGTGGCTGTAGATCATGTCGAGATGGCGCTTGTTGACCGGCACGTCGACCGGCTCGCACACCGTGCCGCCCGAATGGTGGATCGACGGCGCCATATAGGCGAGCTTCACGAAATTCCGGAAATCCTCGATCGTCGCATAGCGCCTGACGCCGTCGAGGTCGCGCACGAAGGGCGGGCCATAGACCGGTGCGAAGACCGTGGCGTTGCCGCCGATCTGCACCGAACGTTCGGCATTGCGGGCATGCTGGGTATAGACAGACGGCGCCGTCTTCAAAAGTGAGCGGCAGAGCCCCTTGGGAAAGTGCACGCGCTCGCCTTTGACGTCGGCGCCGGCCTCTTTCCACAGCTGCAGCGCCTCGGCGTCGTCGCGAAAGATGATGCCGATCTCTTCGAGCACCGTGTCGGTGTTCTTCTCGATCAGCGTCAGCCCTTCCTCGTCCAGCACCTCATAGACGTTGATCTTGCGCTTGATGTAGGTGAGCTGGGTGCCGGGGCCGCCACCCGAGCGCGCCGCCCGTCGGGCAGCGGCACCACCACTGGCAGCGCGTCCGCGCCGCGCGTTTGACGCTTCCTGGTCGACCGGCGCGTTCTCACTCATGATCGTTCTTCCCTGGCTTTTGTTCTGGCACAATTATTATTGCCGCATATCGCGGCTTCTGGCCGGATCGTAGTCATGCACCCTATTCGAAACGGCCCGCCAGCGCCAACGCCTGTCGCAAAATCGACAAGAATTCCAATAGATCTGCAGTCGCTTTCCTTTTGCGGGAAGTCGCAAATCAGCTATGGACGCTGGCCTGTAGCGGGTTAGGTATTGACGTGATATTTGAGGCCCCGCAATTGCATCTGTGCGGCAAGGAGCTGGATTAAAAATGGCCGACGACGAGATCATCCTTTCCGAGCTTTCCGACGACGAACTCGTGCAGCAGATGCACGATGACCTTTATGACGGGCTGAAGGAAGAGATCGAGGAAGGCACCAACATCCTGCTCGAGCGCGGCTGGGCGCCTTACAAGGTGCTGACCGAGGCGCTGGTCGAAGGCATGCGCATCGTCGGCGAGGATTTTCGCGACGGCATCCTGTTCGTGCCGGAAGTGCTGTTGTCGGCCAACGCGATGAAGGCGGGCATGTTCATCCTGCGTCCGCTGCTTGTCGCCACCGGCGCGCCGAAGCAGGGCAAGATGGTGATCGGCACGGTCAAGGGCGACATCCACGACATCGGCAAGAACCTTGTCGGCATGATGATGGAGGGCGCCGGCTTCGACGTCATCGACCTCGGCATCAACAATGCGGTGGAAAAGTATCTCGACGCCATCGAACAGCACCAGCCTGACATCATCGGCATGTCGGCGCTGCTGACGACGACCATGCCCTACATGAAGGTCGTCATCGACACGATGAAGGAAAAGGGCATCCGCGACGACTATGTCGTGCTGGTCGGCGGCGCCCCGCTCAACGAGGAATTCGGCAAAGCCGTCGGCGCCGACGCCTATTGCCGCGACGCGGCCGTGGCAGTCGAGACCGCCAAGGATTTTATGAAGCGCAAGCACAACGTCCGCGCTTCGGCCTGAACTGACGAGGAGAACACAAGAGCATAAGTACGGAGCCCGTACTTATGCTCTTGCAGACGAGGCGCCGCGTAGCGCCGGTCAAGACTTCAACAAGCAACAGCGATCCGCGTAGCGGCTTGAATCGCCTATTCTGACTCTTTCGCCTCTTCCTTTTTCAGGATCGGCGTGTCGGCGGTTGTATTCGAGACGCTTGCGACTGTGGTTTGCTGATCTACGCTTGCAGCTTTGGTTTGCTGATCTACGGAAGCCGTCGTTTTGTTGTGGCCGACACATTCCGCTGCGGCGCCGGATACCGATAGGCCCAGAGCGGCGACAACCAAGAGAGCGGTCTTCATTCTATGCTCCTAGCTTCGTTGTTGAGGTACAGGGAAAGACTACCGGCATGTCCCGCATTCGAAAAGTCAACTTTTTGTGCCTGCCCCAGCGAACCCCCACCTGACGAAACAATTGCAATAGGCGGACACCACGGCCGCTTCGACCTCACTTCGGCGAATTCGGCATGGACCATAAACCGAGCCAAGCCTTGCAACGCGACTTTGTCGTTCCCAGATGTTACAATGACTTAACGCGCATCGCTTGAACTATGTTGATCGCGATTCGCGTTGATGAGATTGCGGATCAGGGATTCTCGACCGTGTCCTCAACCGCGTTGGCTGTCGATTTGACATCCCTGCCGACGCCGCGGACGGTGTTGGCGCAGGCCGAAAGAGCCAGGGCGCAAGCGAGGATGGCGATCGGCGCAATGCGTAGCGGTTTCATGAATGGTATCTCCCTCAACAGATAGGTTCGTGGGACAGCAACGAAAATCGGTTAGACTGGTTCCATGAGCATTGCGCGAAAACTACAACCCGATCAAGGTGACAGGCTGCTTGTCATCGCCTGCGGGATGATTGCGCGCGAAGTTCTGGCCGTTAAGGAGCAGCTGGGGCTCGACCATCTCGACCTGACCTGCCTGCCGGCGGAGTTCCATTTCTACCCGGACCGCATCGCGCCGGCCATGGACAAGGCAATCGAGAAGGCCAAGGCGGACGGCTACACCAATATTTTCGTCGGCTATGCCGATTGCGGCACCGGCGGCCTGCTCGACCGCGTCTGCGAGAAGCATGGGGTCGAGCGCATGGCCGGTCCGCATTGCTTTGCCTTCTACCAGGGCATGGAAGCCTATGCGAAAATCGCCGGCGACGACATGATGTCGTTCTACATGACCGATTTCCTGTGCCGGCAGTTCGATGCCTTCTTCATGAAGCCGCTCGGCCTCGACAGGCATCCGGAGCTGATCAAGGACTATTTCGGCAATTACGAGAAGCTAGTCTATATCGCCCAGACCGACGATCCGGAACTCGACAAGGTCGCCGAGAAAGCCGCGAAAATGCTCGGCCTCGCCTATGAGCGCCGTTCCACCGGCTATGGCGACCTGACGACGGAGCTGGCCAGCGCCGCGGCACACGGCTGACGTTCGATCAGGCGCGGTCTTCTTCCACTGCAAGCCCGGCAAGCACAGCGGCAAAGCGCGTCTTGCAGACGAAGCCCAGCCTGTCCCGCGCCCGCGACGCGTCGTAGATACGGTCGATCGAGGAAAACATCGTCCAGCCTTTTCGCGCATAAAGCGCCGGAAACTCCGGAAAATAACGCGCCACGACTGGCGGCGCGTCAGCGATCAATGCCTCGCAATCATCAGGCCGGAACGGCGTTGGCGCCGAGATGATGAAGACGTCGAAGCCTAGCTGTGGAGCCTTCTCCAGCGCCGCGACATGGGCCTCGGCGGCATCTTCCACGGTCAGTCGGCGGAACAACAGCTCATTGGCCTTGGTGTTGGCGTCCGACTGCTCGATCGCATGCGCCATATCGTCTGCCTCGGGAAAGAACCGGGCGGTGCGCAGCACGATCACCGGCAGTCCGGACTGGATGTGATAGAGGCGGCAAAGATGTTCGGCCGAGAGCTTGGTTACGCCGTAGATGTGGCGCGGCTCGGGCGACATGTCTTCCGTCAGCCAGGCGGCCTTGCGCGCACCGCCGGTGAGGCCGGCGCGTATGGCTTTCGAGATCATCAGCGAGGTCGTCGACGTGAAGACGAAGCGCTGAACGCCTGATACCACCGCCGCGTCGAGCAGGTTCAGGGTGCCGCGCACATTCGTCTCGATGAAATCCTCATTGCGTTGGTGTTCGATGTCAGGCTTGTGCAGCGCGCCGCTGTGGACGATCGCCTCGATGCGGTTTTCCCCGACCGTCCGCATCACCAGATCACGGTCGGCGACCGAGCCGATCATTTGCGTTTGCGCCGACGGGACCGGATCCAGCCCGATGACGTCATGGCCAAGGGCACCGCAGGCGCGGCGCTAGCGCGCTGCCCAGCCAGCCTGACGACCCCGTAAGCAAGATTCGCATCGGCAAAACCACGAGTTTTAAGCTGACCGCTGTTAAGCACGGATGACAGGCCGCCGCGAACCGGTAAGTTGTATGCCAAACGAGAAAACAGGCTGTTCCAGCCGTCGACCGGGAAACGCACCGATGATCGCTCGCCTCCTGATTGCCGCAGGCTTTTTCTGCTTCGCCCTGCCCGCGCTCGCCGATGGCGAGGTGCAGAAGCTGATCACGCCCGCCGACAAGGTGCGGCTCGACAAATATGCCGAGACGCGCAAGGCAGCCCTTGATGAAGCCAGGGCCGGCGACGACGCCGAGGTCAAGCAGCTCGACGCCTTGCTGGCAAAGCCGCTGGTCGCGTTTTCCGACAAGGATCTGGCCGGCAACTGGCAATGCCGCACCATCAAGGCCGGCGGACTGAGCCCGCTCGTCATCTATGGCTGGTTCAAGTGCAAAGTGAGCGACGATGGTTCGGGCTGGATGCTGGAAAAACGCACCGGTTCGCAGCGCACCAAGGGCCGTTTCTTCGACGACGGCGAAAAGCGCGCGATCTATCTCGGCTCGTTCTTTGTCAACAACGATCCCGCAAAACCCTATGGCGGCGGGCCGCAAGGCGACCAGGTCGGCTATGCCTTTCGCAACAGCGCCAACGAATGGCGCATCGAGTTCCCGGCCCCCTATTACGAATCGAAGCTCGACATCCTTGAATTCAAGCGCTGAGCCCGCTGTCCTGAGGCCGATCATCAGGGTTAACCCGGCGGTCCAAAGCGAACCCACGCGCTGGTGGTGAAGACCTGACGCTTTGTACCCACGAAGAAGGACGCGAGACGACCCCTTGCGGACCATCCCTGATGAGAGGTCAAGGGAACGTCGTGACCCTTTCGCGACCTTGGCGCGGGCGTGGTTTAAGGACAGCTGTGGGGATCTGCCGTTCGTTCCAGCGATCTGAAATTCGGCAGGATTCAAAGACCGGACGGTTGATCCGCCTACCTCGCTAACACGCCGGCCGCTAGAAGCCTCGGCCACAACTTCCATGACGTTGCATAGGACCCCAGTTGTGTAAGACTGCCGGACTGTTGCCGAAGGAGCCCTCCGGCGTCTCCACCGCGGAAGTGGGACATGGACATTGAGGAGTGGCTGCGCAGCTTAGGGCTGCAGCAATACGGCACGGCCTTTCGTGAGAACAACGTCGAGGCCGAAGTGCTCCTGCGGCTGACGGCCGAGGATCTCAAGGACATCGGCGTCAGTTCGGTAGGGCACCGCCGGAAGCTTCTGGAGGCTATTGCCGAGCTGCGGGAAAGTTCCTCTGCAATCTCAGCTGAAGGTGTCGAAGCCTTGACTCAAGTCGCCGAACTTGCGTCGGCACCGGCGTCCCCAACCGGTGCCGAGCGGCGGCAACTGACCGTGATGTTCGCTGATCTGGTCGGCTCCACCGCGATTTCGGCTCGGGTCGATCCCGAGGAGATGAGTGAGATCATCCGAGGCTACCAGAATTGTTGCGCAGGCGAGATTACCCGCTTCGAGGGACACATTGCGAAATTCATGGGCGATGGTGTGCTGGCATATTTCGGCTGGCCACGAGCGCATGAAGATGATGCCGAGCGGGCGGTGCGCGCAGGCTTGGCGGTTGCCAGTTCAGTGGCGCAACTGCGGGCGCCGGATGGCAAGCCGCTTGCGGGCCGGGTGGGGATCGCGACGGGTCTCGTGGTGGTCGGTGAGCTTGTCGGCGACAAGGAAGCGCGCGAGCGGGCGGTGGTCGGCGAGACGCCGACCTTGGCCTCGCGACTGCAGGACTTGGCCCGGCCGAGCAGCGTAATTGTCGCCGAGAGCACAAGACATCTGCTGGGCGATCTGTTCGAGTTGGAGGATCTGGGACCACAGGTTCTGAAGGGCTTCGAGACGGCCTTGAAAGCCTATTCCGTCAGAGGCGAGGGCCGGGCCGAAAGCCGCTTCGAGGCATTCCACACCGGCGCGCTGACGAAGCTCGTTGGCCGCGAGCAGGAGCTGGCTCTGCTTCTGGAACGCTGGTCGCGGGCGGAGGAAGGTGAAGGACAGGTGATCCTCCTCTCCGGGGAGCCGGGGATTGGCAAGTCGCGCATTGTGCGCGCCTTGCGCGAGCACTTGGCCAACGAATCGTACATCCCGCTCAGCAATTACTGCTCGCCGTACCACACCAACAGTGCGCTTTATCCGGTGGTCGGACTTTTGGAGCGGGCGGCGCATTTCGACCGTGATGACACCGCCGAGATGAAGCTCGATAAACTTGAAACTCTGCTCGCTCGGGGCGGCGAGCAGGACCGGGAGGCGGCGCAAGTACTGGCCGCTCTGCTTGCGATCCCAACCGAAACACGCTACCCGCCAATCGATCTGCCGCCACAGCGCATCAAGCAACGCACGCTGGAAATCTTGGTCGAGCAGCTCGCCGGCCTAGCCAAGCAGAAGCCTGTGTTGGCCGTATACGAGGATGTGCATTGGATCGACCCTTCGACACTAGAGCTGCTGGGCCTGGTAATTGAGCGGGTCCAGCGTCTGCCGGCACTGGTTCTGATCACCTTCCGGCCGGAATTCAGCCCACCCTGGACCAGCCATGCCCATGTGACCCAGCTCTCGCTTTCTCGTCTCACGCGACGGCACGGCGCAGCCGTGGCTCTCCGCGTCACCGGCGGCAAGGCGCTACCGCGCGAGGTTCTGGACCAGATCATGGCGCGAACTGACGGGGTTCCGCTATTCGTTGAGGAACTGACCAAGACAGTCCTGGAGTCAGGCCTTTTGCGGGACGTCGGCAATCATTTCGAGTTGACCGGAACTCTCCCGCCGCTGGCGATCCCGGCTACGCTGCACGACTCGCTAATGGCTCGCCTCGATCACCTGGCGCCGGTCAAGGAGGTGGCGCAGATCGGGGCTGTAATCGGCCGCGAATTCTCGCACGATCTGCTGGCCGCCGTGGCGCCGCACGACGAAGGCAAACTGCAGGACGCTTTGGCCCAGCTCTGCAGGTCCGAGCTGATCTATTGCCGCGGTGCGCCGCCGGAAGCGACCTACAGCTTCAAGCATGCGCTTGTGCAGGATGCGGCGTATTCCAGCCTTCTTAAAACTCGGCGGCAGCAGATGCACGCGCGCATCGCCGCGGCTCTCGAAGAGCGTGTGGCAGCGGGTTCCGAGGCTTTGCCGGAGATCATTGCCCATCACTGCACCGAGGCAGGCCTTATCGAGCGGGCAGTCAGCTACTGGTGGCAAGCCGCGCAATCGGCGATCCAGCGCTCTGCAATTTTGGAGTCGATCGCGCACCTGGAAAATGGGCTAAGACTTGTCCGCACGCTACCTGACACTCAGGAGCGCGTCCGCCTGGAGCTGGATATGCAGGTGGCGTTGGGCACCGCCTTTATGGCGGCCAAAGGTTGGTCGTCGCCGGCCACCGCAGCGGCGTTCGCGCGAGCCGAGGAGTTGTGCGAGCGAGTGGACGACATCACTCTGCGCAGCGTGGCCGATTACGGCCGGTATCTCGTCTACCTCCTGCGTGGTCAACTCGATGCTGCGCTGGCAACGACGACATCGATGCTGCGCAGGGCCGAATGCGACTGCGATCGGGCCACAATCATGATCGCACACCGGTGCGTCGGCATCACGTCGGTGCACCGGGGAGATTTTGATGCCGGACGCAAGCATATGGAGGCGTCGTTGGCGCTGTACGATCCGAACGAGCACGCTGCGCTTGCCTATCGATTCGCCTATGATCCCCGTATCGCAAACCTTTGCTATATCGCCCACGCGCTGCTGCACCTCGGTTATCCCGATCAAGCATTCGAGAAATACACCGATTTGTTACAGGCTATAAGACACCACCGGCACAGCCCATCCGCGGCGTTCGGCCTGTTCCAATCGGCCCTGTTTTGCACTTATTCGACAGATCTCGGCGCGTATAAGCGCGACAGCAACTTTGGTGCGGATGAGGCCATTGTCGATGAACTGATCTCAATCAGTACGGAGCACGGTTTCTCACTTTGGCGCACAGCAGGGGTCATTCTCAAGGGTTGGGTTCTGATCCAGGCGGGTGAGTCGGATAGCGGTCTTGCTCAAATGCGTGACGGCATAGTCGAATGGCGTGGGCACGACGCTAAGCTTTTTGTGCCACGCTGGCTGCTCATGCTCGCCAGCGCCCTCAGCAGGCTTGGCAACCCACGCGCGGCACTCGACAGGATCGAGGAAGGGCTCGCATTGATCACCGAGACCAACGAGCGGTGGAACGAGACTGAGTTGCACCTCCGCAAGGGCGAACTGCTCCTGGACTTGAAGGCGGACGAGAAGGCCGAGGCTTCCTTCCTGCACGCGCTTACCGTGGCCCAACATCAACGCGCCAAGCTTTGGGAGCTGCGAGCCGCCACATCTCTTGCCCGACTCTGGGTCCAGGGAAACGAGCGGCAAAGGGCCCACGACCTTCTCGCACCGGTTTGCGGCTGGTTCACAGAGGGCTTCGCGACGCCGGACATCAAGGAAGCGAGGACGTTCCTCGATCTAGTAGAATCCTGATCTGCCGTTTTGGACAATCTGCTGCAGTCAACAATCTCAGGGAGGAGATGATGACGTTCCATTCACTCAGGACACGGGAAAAATTACACCCAGCTCGGATTTCGGCGGCGGTGCTGATCGCAATCACCTTGTCTGCCTTCGCGGTCGCTGCGGCGGAAGCGGCAAATGCAGCGGAAGCGGCAAAGAAATTCTTCGACGCTTACCGCGATCGGAAGGTAGACGCCATGACCACTCTTTTTACCGAGAATGCCACGTTCGTCTACGTGCCTTTCGGTGACGCTGGTTCCGGCAATGTCCTCAAAGATGGCGTGCCGGTCTGGCGGACGCTGATCGATGCTTTCCCTGACCTGCGCAACGAGGTTAGCACAATCTGGGAGGACAAGAGCGGTGACGTTGCCTTCGTGGATGTTCACATCGGCGGAAAGCAGACTAAGGACGCGTTTGGAATCACGAACAAAGGCAAGGAGTATTGGTTGCGCCATCTGTTCATTCTGGAAACTAACGAGGAAGGCCGGATCATCAAGATCACGAGCTTTTGGGACAACGCTACTTGGTACACTCAGCTCGGCAAGACCAGCCTAGAGTGATCGCGAGTCGCGCTCTATTGCGCTCGAATGAGCCACATAACGACCCCGGCCGAAACGGCGCGATTCATCCAACCCCAGGAAGCCGCGCCGGGTCGCTCGTCCCGAAGTAGCGCGTCAAGTCCAATCACTAGATGTCTGGATTGAGTGCGGATAACGATTTCGCAAGTGAGACCACGAAGGTCTGATATGGCGCTGCCTGTGCGTTCCAATCGGCGACACGGACGGCAGTTAACCGCCCATCGCTGCAATTCGATTTGGTATCAACCGTCAGATTTTCACGACTAGCACTATGTCTTTGCGGGCGCCGCGCCGCGGCCTGCCTTGGAAACAATGGTACCATCCGACGATCTGGTTCCATCTCTGGACCGGCGCAAAAACCGGCGTCTGGCAACGAGCGCCGATTTACCGGACAGCGCTCTGGCGATAAGCTTGGCACTTATGAGCGAAATCGACCACCGCACCATCATCGCCAGCCTTTCGGTCGAGGATCGTCGCGACCTCACCGCCAAACTGGACGGGCCCGGGATTGTCCGGCTGGCCGTTCACGGCGGGCTGGTTGTGGTGCTGGGTGCGCTGATCGCCGCCCGAATTCCGTTCTGGCCGGTTCTCGCGCTGCCGCAGGGAATCCTGGTCGTCTTTTTCTTCACGCTGTTGCACGAGACGATCCACGAAACCGCCTTCAGGACGCCGTGGCTCAATCGCGCCATCGCCGCCGTGACCGGCTTCCTGATCCTGCTGCCGCCGGCATGGTTCCGTTATTTCCATCTCGCGCACCATCGCCACACGCACGATCCGGACAACGACCCCGAACTGATGGCTCCGAAACCGGAGACCATCGGCCAGTATGTGCGCTATCTCTCCGGGATCCCCTATTGGAGCGGCATGGCGCGCGTGATCGTCGTCAACGCCGCCGGCCGCAACCGCGACGGCTTCGTGCCGGACAAGGGCCGCGACAAGGTGATTTCGCAAGCGCGTTGGTTTCTGATCGCCTATGCGATGCTGCTGGCAGCCTCCCTGGCCGTGCAGTCAGCGCTGCTGTTGTGGGTCTGGATTGTGCCGGTGCTCGTCGGTCAGCCGTTTTTGCGGGCCTATCTGCTGGCCGAGCACGCGCTCTGCCCGCATGTCGCCAACATGCTCGAAAACACACGCACCACCTTTACCACAAGCCTGGTACGCTTCATGGCGTGGAACATGCCTTACCACTCCGAGCACCATT
Source organism: Mesorhizobium sp. WSM4817 (assembly GCF_055811135.1). Lineage (NCBI taxonomy): Bacteria > Pseudomonadati > Pseudomonadota > Alphaproteobacteria > Hyphomicrobiales > Phyllobacteriaceae > Mesorhizobium > Mesorhizobium sp. WSM4817. The sequence continues at coordinate 118,423 of NZ_JBVVQQ010000017.1, forward strand.
CTTATCCGGCCGTTCCCTTTCACCGCCTGCCGCGTTTCCACCAAATTGTCGCCGAACATCTGCGCACGACCGAGCGAGGCTATGTCCGCTTCCACAGGAAGCTTGTCGGCAGCTTCGATCGTCGCGCCGGCTGATCAAAACCAGGCCAAGCATCGAATATTTTCGCGTTTCCGTTGCGGCTGCCAATTGCGTCGCTTTTGAATGCGCGCGCGTCGTCCCATAACAAGCAGCCCGACAGCGCTTCCGGCAATGCTCGCACTCACTACAGCGCCGCGCGTCCTATTGGACGCGCAATGGACGCTGTAGCACTTTAAGTCGGCGCATGATCCTTTCCAAAATCGATGCCGATTTTCGGGGTCATGCGCGAGGAGTAGGAAATTCATGGCCGATCTGATCGTCGTCTACTGGCGCGACATCCCCGCCCAGGTCATCGTCAAGAAGGGCCGGCAGAACGCCAAGCGCGAACTGCCGCTGCGCTTTACCGAGGCGATCGACATGTGCGCGATGCGCACCGGCGCCGGCGGCACCGACGACTACCTTGCCGAATGGCGCAAGGCCGACCCCATGCCGGTCAGCGACGATCTTGAAGGCGAGGCGGAAAAAGCCTTTCAGGACATCGACGCGAAATACGACCGCGAGCGGCTGGTCGCTCTGGTCAAGGCGGGCGGAAAAGAAGATGTCTGAAACGACCCCGGCGATTACCCAGGCCACTCTGGTCAAGAAGGCAGCGCCGAAATCCGACTACAAGCCGGCCGACGTGTCGCCGCAGCGGCGCGTGCAGCGCTCCTTCGCGGTCAGGCTGTGGTCCGTCCGCCACTCGCGACTGCTCGAATGGTTCTACGCCAGGTTCTCCGACATGTTTTTGCTCCTCCATCCGCTGTGGAAGCGCATCGGTTACGGCCGCGTCGAAGGTCCGATCAAATTCGTCGAAAAACGCGTCAAGGGTTTTATGTTCGACTGCCGAATGTGCGGCCAGTGCGTCCTTTCTTCTACCGGCATGTCGTGCCCGATGAATTGCCCCAAGCAATTGCGCAACGGCCCTTGCGGCGGTGTGCGCGCCAACGGCAATTGCGAGGTCGAGCCTGATATGCCGTGCGTCTGGGTCAAGGCCTGGGAAGGTTCACGCAACATGGTGCATGGCGACAAGATCCTCGACGTGCAGAAGCCGGTCGACCAGTCGCTGCGCGAGACCTCGGCATGGCTGCGGGTGACCGCACAGGCCGCCGCCGCCCGCGAAGCCGCGCGCAATGTTCCAAAACCTGGGGCACCGGCATGATCGGCCGCCAGCCCGACGAGAACCCGGCCGGCATCCATCTGCCGCTCGACCCCCTGCCCGGCCACACCTCGCGCGGCCGGCTGGAGCGCGTCCTGAGGCGCGGCGAATTCGCGGTGACCACCGAGCTCAACCCGCCGGACAGCGCCGATCCGGAAGACGTCTACAACCGCGCCAAAATCTTCGACGGCTGGGTCGACGCCATCAACGCCGTCGACGCCTCGGGCGCCAACTGCCACATGTCGTCGGTCGGCATCTGTGCGCTGCTGACCCGCATGGGTTATGCCCCGATCATGCAGATCGCCTGCCGCGACAGGAACCGCATCGCCATCCAGGGCGACGTGCTGGGCGGGGCGGCGATGGGCGTCGCCAACATGCTGTGCCTGACCGGCGACGGCGTGCAGGCCGGAGACCAGCCAGGCGCCAAGCCGGTATTCGATCTCGACTGCATGTCACTGCTGGAAACCTGCCGCATCATGCGCGACAACGGCAAGTTCCTGTCCGGCCGCAAGCTGACGACGCCGCCGCAGCTTTTCCTCGGCGCGGCGATCAACCCTTTCGCGCCGCCGATCGATTTCCGCCCCTACCGGCTGGGCAAGAAAATCGCCGCCGGCGCGCAATTCGTGCAGAGCCAGTACTGCTTCGACGTGCCGATGTTCCGCACCTACATGCAGCAGGTCCGCGATCTCGGTTTTACGGAAAAATGCTTCATCCTGTGCGGCGTCGGACCGCTGGCCTCGGCCAAGACCGCCAAATGGATCCGCTCAAACGTGCCGGGCATTCATATCCCCGATTCGATCGTCAAGCGGCTGGAAGGCGCCCAGGACCAGAAGAAGGAAGGCAAGCAGCTCTGCATCGATATCATCAACGAGGTGAAAGAAATTCCCGGCGTCTGCGGCGTCCATGTGATGGCCTATCGCCAGGAGGAATATGTCGCCGAGATCGTCGATGAATCGGGCGTGCTGAAGGGGCGCCAGCCCTGGAAACGCGAAATCCGCCGCGACGATCAGCTCGTCGCCGACCGGCTCGACCACATTTTGCACGACGAGATCACCGAAACGCAGGTCGACATGGTCAAGACCGCGCATTGATGGCGCGGACGCCACCATTCGCTTGATCGAAAACAGAAACGATATAAAGAAGTCTTTATATCACGAGGGAGAGATTGCATGACCCGGACGATCGTCGCCTCGGCGACACGAGAAATCATCATCGGCTTCGACCAGCCCTTCTGCGTGATCGGTGAGCGCATCAATCCAACCGGGCGCAAGAAGCTCGCGGCCGAGATGATCGCAGGCAATTTCGATACCGTCATCAGGGACGCGCTGGAACAGGCCGCCTGCGGTGCGACCATGCTCGACGTCAATGCCGGCGTCACCTCGGTCAACCCGAACGAGACCGAACCCGGCCTGCTGGTGCAGACGCTGGAGATCGTGCAGGGGCTGGTCGACCTGCCGCTATCGATCGACAGTTCGGTGACCGCGGCGATCGAGGCGGCGCTCAGGGTCGCCAAGGGCCGGCCGCTGGTCAACTCCGTCACCGGCGAGGAAGAAAAGCTCGAAGCCATCCTGCCGCTGGTCAAGAAATACAATGTCCCGGTGGTTGCCATCTCCAACGACGAGACAGGCATTTCGATGGATCCGGATGTGCGCTTCGCCGTCGCCAAGAAGATCGTCGAGCGCTGCGCCGATTTCGGCATTCCGGCGCATGACGTGGTCGTCGACCCGCTGGTCATGCCGATCGGCGCGCTCGGCGACGCCGGCCGCCAGGTCTTTGCCCTGCTGCGCCGGCTGCGTGAAGAGCTCAAGGTAAACACCACTTGCGGCCTGTCAAACATCTCGTTCGGCCTGCCGCACCGCCACGGCATCAATGCTGCCTTCATCCCGATGGTGATCGGCGCCGGCATGACCTCGGCGATCATGAACCCGGTGCGTCCGCAAGAGATGGAAGCGGTGCGCGGCGCCAATGTGCTGAACGGCACCGACGAGAACTGCACCAACTGGATCAGGACCTACAAGGACTACAAGCCGGCCGAAGGCGGCCAGGCGATCGCGGCGCCCACGCAAGTCAATGCGCCGGGCGAAGGTAATGGCAATGGCGGTCGCCGGCGCGGGGGTCGTGAAGCCCGTATGGCCCGAGGATAAGCGCGCAATCGTGAACTCTCCTGCCAACATCACCGATCCACTCGTGCTGTTCATGCCGTCCGGCAAGCGCGGGCGGTTTCCGGTCGGCACGCCGGTGCTCGATGCCGCACGCCAGCTCGGAGTCTATGTCGAGAGCGTGTGCGGTGGACGCGCCACCTGCGGGCGCTGCCAGGTCGAGGTGCAGGAAGGCAATTTCGCCAAGCACAAGATCGTCTCTTCCAACGACCACATCTCGCCCAAGGGCGCCAAGGAGGAACGCTACGAACGCGTGCGCGGCCTTCCCGAACGGCGCCGCCTGTCCTGCTCGGCGCAGATCCTGGGCGATCTCGTCGTGGATGTGCCGCAGGACACGGTCATCAACGCCCAGACCATTCGCAAGGATGCCGACACCAGGGTCATTGCCCGCGATTCGGCAATCCACATGTGCTATGTCGAGATCGAAGAGCCCGACATGCACAATCCATCAGGCGATCTCGATCGCCTGAAGATCGCGCTGATGAAGGACTGGGGGCTCAACAGCCTCGATTTCGATTTCCATCTGCTGCCGCAGGTGCAAGTCATCCTGCGCAAAGGCAACTGGACCGCGACCGCCGCCATCCACAAGGATGCCGACAGCGAGACCGCGCGGGTCATCTCGTTGTGGCCCGGCCTCAAGAACGAGGCCTACGGGCTTGCCTGCGATATCGGCTCGACCACTATCGCCATGCATCTGGTGTCGCTGCTGTCGGGCCGCGTCGCCGCCTCGTCAGGCACGTCGAACCCGCAGATCCGCTTCGGCGAGGATCTGATGAGCCGCGTTTCCTATGTGATGATGAACCCGGACGGCCGCGAAGGCATGACGGTCGCGGTGCGCGAGGCGATCTCGGGTCTCGTCGACAAGGTTTGCGCGGAAGGCAACGTCCAGCGCAACGACATCCTGGATTGCGTCTTCGTCGGCAATCCGATCATGCACCATCTGTTCCTCGGCATCGACCCGACCGAACTCGGCGGCGCGCCCTTCGCGCTGGCTGTCTCGGGCGCCGTGCACATCAAGGCGTCGGATATCGGCCTGAAGCTCAACCAGGGCGCTAGGCTCTACATGCTGCCTTGCATCGCCGGCCATGTCGGCGCCGACGCGGCTGCGGTGACGCTGTCGGAAGGCCCGCACCGCCAGGACGAGATGATGCTGATCGTCGATGTCGGCACCAATGCCGAGATCGTGCTCGGCAATCGCCAGCGCGTCGTGGCGGCCTCGTCGCCCACCGGTCCGGCCTTCGAGGGCGCGGAAATCTCCGGCGGCCAGCGCGCTGCGCCCGGCGCCATCGAGCGCGTCCGCATCGATCCCGACACGCTGGAGCCGAAATACCGCGTCATCGGCTCGGAACTGTGGTCCGACGAGCCCGGCTTCCTCGACAGCGTCCAGGCAACCGGCGTCACCGGCATCTGCGGCTCCGGCATCATCGAGGTGGTCGCCGAGATGTACCTGGCCGGCATCATCTCCGAGGACGGCGTCGTCGACGGTGGGCTCTGCGCCCGCTCGCCGCGCGTCACCGCCAGTGGCCGCACCTTCTCCTACGTGCTGAAGGAGGGTGAGCCGAGGATCACCATCACCCAGACCGACGTGCGCGCCATCCAGCTCGCCAAGGCAGCACTCTATGCCGGCACCAAGCTGTTGATGGAAAAGCAGCACACCGATCATGTCGACCGCATCCACTTCGCCGGCGCCTTCGGCTCCTTCATCGATCCGAAATACGCCATGGTGCTGGGACTGATCCCCGACTGCGATCTCGACAAGGTCTCGGCCGTCGGCAACGCCGCCGGTGCCGGTGCGCGCATGGCGCTGCTCAATCGCGGCTATCGCCGCGAGATCGAGGAAACGGTGAGCCGGATCGAGAAGATCGAGACGGCGCTGGAGCCGAGATTCCAGGAGCATTTCGTCTATGCCATGGCGCTGCCGAACAAGATCGACCCGTTCCCAAAACTATCGGCGGCGGTGAAGCTGCCGCCGCGCAAGACCGTGAGCGAGGACGGCATTGCCGGCGATGCCGCCCCACGGCGTCGTTCGCGCGAAGGCCACGCCGCCCGGCGCGGCCGGGGGTAGCATCCCGCTGCTAAAAGCTGCACTCACCCTCATTCTCATTTGCATGCATATGTTTCCGGATCAGCCCAAACAGAAACAAGGCGCTGTTTTCGCGAAGTCCACCCGATACACACGCGGCGCATTTAACCGGCATCGAACGGCAGGCAGGAAATAACTTTCAGCCGCCGCAGCACTCCAAGGGAGATGAAGATGTCGATGTTCGAAAGCCTCGGCCGCTTTGGTACGGCCATCAAGCATGCGCACAACAGGAACAGGTCGGTCCGGGCCATGAACAGCCTGCCGCCCGAAATTCAGAAGGATATCGGCTGGCCCGTGTCGCCGCGCAACGACCCGCAGGTCACCTTCTCGGCCCTGCTTCTGGGTTCGGCGCGCTGATGACCTTCGCCGACAAATGCAAGCTGCTGGCCAAGCGCCGGAACCGTCATCCGGCTCCGGCAGCAAGCGACCGTCGGCTGCGCGCCGTACTGCTGCCCAGGCGCTGAGCGATGCTGCGCTGGCCTTGATTGCCAGCCAGATCACAGGGCCGTGTTGAGACCGCGCAAATCTTGACATTCTGGGCGAAGGCACGATCTTCGATTGCGAGGGGTTCTCTTAGTCGGCTCAGCCGAAGTCCGTGTGTCCGCATGCCCAGTATCAAAAGCCACGTCGTTTCCTTCGTGCTCAGGTATAGCCGCAAGAAAGCCTTTTCCAGCCCGGAAAACCTGCAGCGCTGGATCGCCTACGCCCGCAAGACGGAGAACCATCAGCCGCCCGCATCGCTGCATCAGCGTTTCGAGATCGCGACGCGCAGCGTGGACGGCTTTCCCGTGTACGAGATCGCGCCGAAGACCGGCGAGCGAAAGCGGATCCTCTACCTGCATGGCGGCGCCTATGTCTTTCAAATCACGTCTTATCACTGGGGACTGATCGCCGATATGGCCGACCGGCTGGGCTTCGGCATCACCGTGCCGATCTACCCCATTGCTCCCGAACACGATTTCCACGCCATGTTCGGCATGGTCGGCGAGGTCTACCGTCAGATGCTCGACGAAACGGAAGCGCAGGACATCGTCTTCATTGGCGATTCCGCCGGCGGCAACATGGCCGTGGTGCTGACCATGATGGCCGCGGAAGCCGACCTGCCATTGCCGTCGCGCCATGTGCTGATTTCGCCCGGGCTCGATCTGTCGCTCGCCAACCCCGAACTGTTCGAGGCGGAACGCTACGATCCGTGGCTGGGAATTCCTGGCGGGCTGGAGGCAGTCCGGCTCTACAGTGCCGGCATAGATCCCAGCGACTGGCGCATCAGTCCGCTTTACGGTGACCTCTCGGTGTTGCCGAAAACGCTGCTTTTGACCGGTTCGCGCGACATGCTGACCCCCGACAATCTGATCTTCGCGCAAAAGGCCCGTGCCGCCGGTGTCGCGATAGAGGTTGTGCACGAGCAAGGCATGTTCCATGCTTGGCCGCTGATCGACATGCCAGAAGCGCGGCGCGCGCGGGACAGCATCGTGACGTTTTTAGCCAGCGACACCGAAAGCTATCATGCCAAGGCCGGCGAATTGGCACTGCAAAGGACAGGTCGTGAAGTCCCCACTCACAACCTGTCTACGCCGTCGAAGTCCTGAATCAAAACTTTCCGGTTTCTTTGAACACTTCGAAGGTCGCACGGATGTGATCGGCAACGGCTTTCACTGGCGCGCTGGCGTCCGGCGCCACGACCATGGCCAGATTGTAGGTGCCGATATCGGGCATGCCGTCCTTCGGGCAAAGCTCGACCATGTCGCTGCCGAGGAACGATTTCGGCAGCGGCGCCACCGCGAGGTCGGACATGATTGCGGCGCGCTGGCCGGCGGTGTGCGCACTCATATAGGCGACGCGGTAGTTGCGGCCCTCACGCCCAAGCGCTTCGAGCGCCCCGGCCCGCCAGGCGCAGCCCTCTTCCCACAATGACACCGGCAGCGGTTCGCGCAGATGCGCGCAGCCGCCCTTGGCGCCGGCCCAGACGATCGGTTCGGTGAGCAGCACTTCGGCGCCGAGCGCGCTGGTCTTGTATGAATTGGTGAGAAGCGTGATGTCGAGCGCCCGGTCGTCCATGCGCCGACGCAGATTGACGCTCTGGTCGATGGTCACGTCGACGGCGATCGAAGGATGCGACTGTGCAAAACGCTTCAGCACGTGCGGCAGCACGCGCTCGCCATAGTCGTCGGGCGAGCCGAGCCGCACCACCCCGACAATGTCGGGGATGATGAACTTCGACACCACCTCGCGGTTGATCGACAACAGCCGGCGGGCGTAGCCGAGCAGCATCTCGCCATCCGTGGTCAGCGTCACCGAGCGCGCGTCGCGCGCAAACACCGAGCGGCCGAGAATGTCCTCCAGCTTCTTGATCTGCATGGAGACAGCCGACGGTGTGCGGAAGACGGCACTGGCGGCGGTGGTGAAACTGCCGGTTTCGGCGATCGCCACGAAGGTGCGCAAAACGTCGAGATCGAGCAGCGGCAACGGATGATTGAGTGGGGCGTTCATCGGGATCGACCTTCAATTTTTCTGATGCAAACTATCATTCCATTTCGTTTGATTGAACATCACTTTGGGAGGATAGTCAACTCCATCGAAGGCAGACGCATCGAAGGCGGGGTTGAAACGACTGCGACACTGATCTGCAATCGACACGAAATGAAGCTGAAACAAACCGGATGTAGCGCTTGGTCCGCCGAGCACCGGCACCCGGCCCAACCCTAAGGAGAATTAAAATGTCCATCCTGTCATCCATCGGCCGCATCGCGACCGAATTCAGCGCGGCCCGCGCCCGCTACCAGACCGAACGCGCCATCCGCTCTCTGCCGATCGAACTGCAGAAGGATATCGGCTGGCCTGAAGCCGCCGACACCAAGACCGGCACTCGCCACGGCGTTGGATCCTGGGCTGGCGGAGCAAAATAGATCGTGTGTATCAAAAGCTGAAGGCCTGCCGCACAGACCATATCCGGCAGGCCTTTTTATTTGTTGATCAAATGTTCTTTTAGAGCCATGTCGCCGTTGCATGACGCATATGAATACGCCGCATAGCAGCGGGATTCCTGCCTAACGCCTTGTACATATTCACAAATCTTGGGCAGACTGCCCAAACTTATCGCATGCCATGTCGCTTTTCATGTCAAGTGCTTCGCTTTTGTGATTTAGTTTCCCTTCACGTAAGCCTATATCAGCGCCAGCCAACGAGCTGCCCCACTCCATCACGCGAAGGCGACCCGTCTGAGCAACCGAATGGAGATGATGATGAAGCTTTTTGCCCGCCTTTTTGCTCGCCGTGAAATGAGCCTGACGACCGCGCTCGAGCGCCAGCGCCTTGCCAACACAATGCCTGGCCAGACCGGCGCCGTGGCCGCCGCGCGCCTCGGCTTCGTCGCCTGATCTGCCAAGCTCGCAAGCGGCGCTCGCTGCTTCAAAGTTTGATCACAACGCCGCTTCGGTTTGCCGAGGCGGCGTGCCTGGGCATGCCCCGACCACATGCGGCCTAATGCTCAATCCGGCAGCAGGTTGGGTCGTCATCGCATAGCGATTGCCCATTTGCGACCCATGTCGCAAATAAAGTCTTTTCGTTGCCGCCTAGCCGATTGACAGGAAAGATTTTTCCTGATGTCGCTATGCTGATCGCGACATCCTGTTCGCGCCATTGCAGCGTGAGGGTTACCCTGTGAACGTCGTAAATCATCCGATCAGGCGATCGTTTGTATTCTTCCTGGTCCCCGATTTCACCATGATCGCCTTTGCAACGGCGCTCGATCCGTTGCGCTCGGCCAACCGGATGCTCGGCTACGAAGCCTACCGCTGGCGGCTCGCCAGCATCGACGGCAAGCCGGTGCGCGCCTCGAACGGCGTCGAATGCGCCGTCGACACCTCGCTGGAGGACGAACGCAAGAAGATGTCCGGCTCCGAACGGCCGAACATGGCGGTCGTTTGCAGCGGCATCAATGTCGAGCGCTACCAGAACAAATCGGCCTTCGCCTGGCTGCGCGAGGAATACAATCGCGGCGTCGCCATCGGCGGCCTGTGCACTGGCGCTCATATACTGGCCGCCGCCGGCCTGTTGTCCAACAAGCGCTGCGCCATTCATTGGGAGAACCTGCCGGGCTTTTCCGAAGCGTTCCCGAAGGCCAATGTCTTTGCCGACCTGTTCGAGATCGACCAGAACATCTACACCTGCGCCGGCGGCACCGCGGCGCTCGATATGATGCTGAAGCTGATCGGCGACGATTTCGACGACAATCTCGTTAACCGGGTCTGCGAGCAGGTCTTGACTGACCGCGTGCGCAGCCCGACCGATCGCCAGCGCCTGCCGCTGCGCGCACGCCTTGGCGTGCAGAACTCCAAGGTGCTGACCATCATCGAATTGATGGAAGCAAACCTGTCCGAGCCGCTGTCGTTGATCGAGATCGCCGACCATGTCGACCTGTCACGCCGGCAGATCGAGCGCCTGTTCCGCACCGAGATGGGACGATCCCCTGCCCGCTACTATCTGGAGATCCGCCTCGACCGGGCTCGGCACTTGCTGATCCAATCATCGCTGCCGGTGGTCGAAGTGGCGGTCGCTTGCGGCTTCGTCTCCGCCTCGCATTTCTCCAAATGCTACCGCGAGCTCTATGCGCGCTCGCCGCAGCAGGAGCGCGTCGATCGCAAGCAGTTGCTGGCCGCGTAGACAAGACAAGGCAATATTTTGCACGCGTACCTCTGGCGGATGGCGATTGAAGTCTAGCGGGTGTCGAACATCCAGCTTCGGTCGCGCCACATTTTCTCGCCGACCAGGCAGTCGGTGACCGGCTTGTCCTGCGCCAGCACCACCGGCGGATGCGCCGCTTCTTCCGCCGCCCATTGCGGTGAGGCAGGCCCGGCAAGCTCAAGCACCAGCTTGCGGCGGATCGCTTCGGGAAACTGCGTCCACTCGTTGACCGGGATCATGAACGCGCCGGGCCCGCCGATGACGCAGTCTGTGTAATAGCGGTCGAGATAGTTGACGTCGTAGACGCTGGTGAAGCCGCCCCGGGTCATCAGCGGCAGGCCGTTGATGGTAATGCCTTGCCTGACCAGTTCGTCACGGATGATGTCGACGGGGGCACCTTGATTGTTGGGGCCATCGCCTGAAATGTCGATGACGCGCTTGACGCCCTGAAAGCCGCTCTCGGCGAAGAGATCGCTGCTGAATTGCAAGGCACCGGAAATCGAGGTGCGCCGCGCGCTGTTGGGCGCATGGGCGGAGAGTTGCTCGACGACCCGCTCGGCGTCGGCACGATTGGCGATCACCGTCCACGGCACGATGATGTGCTGCCAGGTCGTGCCGGCCCATTCGACATAGGTGACGGCAATCTTGCCGTAGGCGGCGTCGGCGATGGCCTGCAGTACCGTGTCATGCGTCAGTGCCGCGACATAGCCGCGACGCTGGATTTCGAGTTCGGCCGGCGACATCGACAGCGAAACGTCGACCGCCAGCACCAGTTCGACGTCAACGGGATCGGCAGCGCGGGAGTCCGGCGCCTGGACGAACGTCAGCGCCAGCGCGGCGGCGCCTGAGAGGAGATGTCCTGCGCGGGGAAAAGCAGACATGCCGCAAGGTAAGCGAAAATCGTCGCGCCACAAAGCGAAAAGCCTAGCCCCGGGCTAATGCATGTCGTCCAAAAGCATGCCCTCGGGCTTGAACCAAGGATGCGCAGCGGGTTTGGGCAACGACTTGCATAAAAACGAGAACTTAAGGCGCTGCCGCATGGCCCCACAAAACGTGACGCGCTTTAAGTCCTTGCATTCACATTTTTGCGAGTCCGCCCCTCACCTCTTTTGTGGGAGGCTCAGCTGCGTGGCTTGAGGTTGTCCGGGTCGTAGAGCGGCCTGTAGCCGACGGCGGCCACTTCGACCGGGTATGTCTCGCCGAAATATTCGACATCCAGCTTGCGGCCCTCCTGGCAATACGTCCACGGCAGATAGGCGAGCGCAATGTTCTTGCCGATGGTCGGGCCGTAGGCGACCGAGGTCGTGAAGGATCGGCGGCCGAGTTCGTCGACCAGCGTTTCACCCGTTTGCGGGTCCATCACCGGCAGCGTGCCGACGGGATAACGGGCAACGCCGTTGGAATCGACATTATCCGTCATGACAAGTGTGCAGAGCATGGCCGGCTGATGCGCGCGGGCGCGATAGTCCAGATGCTTTGCCTTGCCGCTGAAATCGGCCTCCTTGACCTTTGGGCGGGCAAGATCGGCCTCCAGCAGATTGTACTCGGTCAAAAGATCCGCATTCTGCAGGCGCAGGCTCTTCTCCATGCGGCGGCTGTTGGCATAGGTCTCGACGCCAAAAGCCATCACGCCGGTCGAACGCAAAGCATCCCATACGGCCAGGCCGTCTTCGTATCGCATGTGCAGTTCCCAGCCCTGCTCGCCGACATAGGAGATCCGGAAAGCGGTCACGTCCTTGCCGGCGATCCTGACAGGCTTGATCGCCGCAAAGGCAAAGTTCTCCGGCGTCAGGCCATCCGGGTCCTCGACGACCTTCTGCAAGGTCGAGCGCGCGTTCGGACCCCAGATGCCGACGGTCACGTATTTTTCGGTCACGTCGGTGATGGCGACATCGAACCCTTTGTCTTCTGCCGTCCGCCGCATGTAGTGGAAGTCGCGCGGGCCGGCATCGGCGCCGTCGATGACGCGGCAGCGGTCGGCCATGCGGATGACGGTCAGGTCGGCGCGCACCATGCCCTCGTCGTCGAGGAAGTGGGTATAGATGCCTTTGCCGATGTTAGCATCGCCGCCGATCCTGGCCGCGCATAGCCATTCCATCAGCGCGACATGATCCGGGCCTTCCACGTCGTACATCGCGAAATGCGACAGGTTGACGATGCCGCAATCCTCGCTCATGGCGAGATGCTCGGCATTGGAGACGCGCCAGAAATGGCGGTTGTCCCACTCGTTTTCGCGCACCGGCACCCGGTTGCCGTATTTCTCGAGCAGGTGCTCGTTGGCGGCATAGCCATGGGCGCGCTCCCAGCCGCCGAGTTCCATGAAATAGCCGCCGAGTTCCTTCTCGCGCTCCCAGAACGGCGAGCGGCGCACGTCGCGAGCCTTGGAGAAGGGCTCGCGCGGATGGACGGCCGGATTGTAGACCTTCATCGCCGTTTCGGTACAGCGATCCCAGATGAACTGCTCCTGCGTCTGGTGCGGATAGAAGCGCGAATAGTCGATGGCGTGGTGGTCGATCGACGTCCGGCCGTCCGTCATCCAGTCGGCGATGAGCTTGCCCATGCCAGGGCCGTCCTTGACCCAGATCGCGACGGCATACCAGAGGCCCCGCACCTTCTGGCTCTCGCCCATGGAGGGGCCGCCGTCTGCCGTCACCTGCAGAAGACCGTTGAAGGAATGGCTCTCATTGTAGCCCAGTTCGCCCAGGATCGGCGTCAGTTCCATGGCGCGCTCGAGCGGCGCGAGGATCTGTTCCATGTCGAGGTCGCGCTGCGAGGGCGAAAGGCGGGCCTGGTCCTTCTCCAGCAGGTCGCGCGGATGGCAAAGGCGCGGATTGGTCTCTTCGTAATAGCCCCACTCGATCTGCCCGCCTTCGGCGGTCTTGGGATCGCCGGTGTCGCGCATGTAAGCCGAGTTGCCCTGGTCGCGCAGCAGCGGCCACCCGATCTCCTTGCCGGTGCCGGCGAACTCGGTATAAGGCCCGAAGAAGGTGAGCGGATGGTCGATCGGCATGACCGGCAGGTCCTCGCCGACCATTTCCGCGATCAACCGGCCCCATATACCGGCGCAAACGATCACGTAGTCGGCTTCGATGGTGCCGCGATCGGTCACCACGCCCTTGATGCGACCGTTCTCGACGACGAGCGACCTGGCCGGCGTGTTGGCGAAGGATTTGAGTTTGCCGGAGGCTTCCGCCTGGTCGACCAGCTTGCCGGCGACCGTTTGCGAGCGTGGGATGACGAGACCGGCATCGGGATCCCACAGGCCGCCCTGCACCATCTCTTCTTCGATCAGCGGGAATTTCTGCTTGATCTCGGCCGGCTCGATCAGGCGGGCACGCGTTCCGAAAGCCTTTGCCGAGACGATCTTGCGCTTGATCTCTGCCATGCGATCGTCGTCGCCGACGCGGGCAACCTCGAGGCCGCCGATACGGGCGTAGTGACCCATCTTTTCGTAAAAATCGATGGAGTAGAGCGTCGTCCAGCAGGACAGGAAATCATGGCTGGTGGTGTAGCAGAAGTCGGAAGCATGCGCTGTCGAGCCGATATCGGTCGGGATCCCTGACTTGTCGATGCCGACGATGTCGTCCCATCCGCGCTCGATCAGGTGATGGGCGATCGATGCGCCGACAATACCGCCCAGCCCGACGATGACGACCTTCGCCTTTTCCGGAAACCCTGCCATTGCCCGCGACTCCAAAGTGGTAAAGCGGGCACCGGCGCCCGTTTGATCGGCGCACAATATGCAGGCGGCAGCCGCCATGCTACCGCCTGTTTGCGACACGCTGCAGATGCGACGCGACCCGAAAGGATCAGCTGCTTTCGGGCCCGGGGCTATCCCTCAGGCGAAGGCCCAGATGTCCTCGGCCTGGAAGCCGACCTGGTAGCCAGCGGTCTTCAACTTGACCACGACCTGGCCGATCTCGGCCGCCGGCAACGCACCAACCTCGACCTTGATCATGCCGGGACGGTAGCGCTCTAGGTCGAGCTGCTCGAAGACGATCCAGTCGGCGCCTTCGCAATCGACAAGGAAGGGTCGATATGGGTGATGCCGTTGCGGTCGAGCAGCGTCTGCAATGTCTCCGACGGCACTTCGATATCCCTGAGGTGCGGCGCGAATTTGTTGAAGTTGGCATCGGCCTGGCCCCAGGCATTCTTGCCCGACATCAAATTGGTGTCGGTCACCGACGAGCAGCCGATGAACTCGATCGGCAGCGTGCCAGCCTCGAGTGCGGCGGCATCGAAGGTGTGGACCGTGATCGTTCCCTTGGTCTTCGTCACTGCGACCGGCTCGATGACGAAGCGGCCCGTATCGGTATAGTTGGCGTGCAAGCGCTTCTGGTTGTGCGGGATCGGCTCGACCAGTACGGCGCGAGCGTGCGGGATGCGGTGCAGCCACGGCGTCACATCGTCGAACAACACGCCATCGCAGGCGCCGACATTGACCATCTGGAACCGCCTTTTTGCCCCACTGAGGCGCGCCTTCAGCGCGGCCTTCGCCAGGAACTTCGTACCGCGCAGCGACGGCCCGCGATCGAGGATGCCAGCGGGGAGGCCGAGCGACAGCGCGATGCGCGCCAGGCTGGAAACGGAACTCATGACTTGTCTCCAGGAATGACGTGCAATGGCGCGGCGCCGCGCCCTTTGGTGCTCGCTGATGCCCACAACGCCATGAATGGCCCGGCGAGCAGCAGGAACGGCGGGATCAGATTGGGAAAATAGATGCGGGTGTCGTGGATCGGGAAGACCGTGAATTTGGCCGATACGCCGAGCACCAACGCCGCAAACAGAATGCCGGCGCGGCGGTCGAACTTGAAGCCGGCACGGCTTGAGGCATACCACCCCGCCAGGGCCAGCACCGAGACGCCGACCCAGTTGTTCAGGCCGACGGCACGGACCACGGAGACGGCAAAAGCCCGGAGGTAGGCGACAGCCGAGAACGGCGGATCGAAGCCGGCCATATTGTAGTGCTGCTCGATCGAGGAGAACCACAGATGCGGCCACCAGCCGGGATGCTGCGCCCAGTGCGAGATGGCGAAATAGGCGACGAGCGAGGCGGCAAAGCCGGCCAGCGCGCCCCACGCCCTCTGCCGGAAGGCGACCAGCAACACGGCAAAAATAGCAAGGAAAACAATATTGTCGGGCCGAGCCATGAAAGCGAGGAAAAGCAGGATCGCGGTGGCCACTTCACGACCGCGCCTATAGGCAAAGAGCCCGCCGAGGAACAGCGCCGAGCACAGCAGATCAGGCGTCAACGCCCGCGCCGCGTCACCGAAATCGGCCATGATCAGCACCGCGCCGAGAACCGGCGTCAGCGCCAGCGCGCCCTCAGAGCGCAGCCAGAGCAGCGCGATCGCGCCGAACAGCAATACCGAGAACACCTGCAGCAGCCGCATCGCCGCGACCGGCGACATCGCCGAGCTCATCGTCGACAGGATCTCGGCGTAAAGGAACTTGATCCGGTACATGCCGAGCAGCGAATGGAAATCGGCGGCATTCCCGGCCATATGACTGCGGAAGCCGCCGCCATCATCGGTCAGCGCCTGGTAGTCGCTCGCCGACAGGCCGTCCCTGACCGTGCCATAGGCATAATCGTGCAGCGCCTGCACATCGCGATAGGTGCCCTCCTCGGCGATCGCGAGGTAGGGCAGCATGTCCCAATTGGCGTCAGGCATGAACCATGCCGTCGCCGCGGTCAGCAGAATGTAGAGCGCGAAGGCAGCCGCGCCGATCGGTGCGGCAAGACGCGCATAGGTGCCCTCGCCCCATGCCAGACCGGCCTTGGTCAGCCGGTCGAGCAGGTTTGTCGGAGCCGGAGACTTGCTCAGCATGGTCTCGCTCGGCGCACCTGGCTAACGGACCTGGCTTTTGACGAAATCCTTCACGATCAACACGATGCCGCGCGACAACAGGCTGTCGAGCGCCTCGACGAAGCGGTCGACATGTTCGCGCTGGCAGATCAGCGGCGGTTCGAGACGTATGACGTTGCGGTTGTATTCGGTGAAGGCGACGAGCACGTCGTAGTCACGCAGCAGCAAAGCACCAACAAAACCGGACAAGGATCCCTTCAGCTTGTCGTCAAGCACGCTGACCACAGGCCGCAGCACCATCGGCAAGGTCTGCGAAAAATCGTGGAATTCCAGCCCGACCATCAAGCCTTTGCCGCGGACCTCCTTGATGATCTTCGGGTATTTTTCCCGCAACGTCTGCAGGCGTTGCAGCAGATAGTCGCCGGTGACCGCGGCGTTGTCGATCAGCCCCTCGTCGTAAAGCACGTTGAGCGCCTCGATCGAGGTGACGCAGGCCTCGCCCATGCCGCCGAAAGTGGCCATGGCGTGGATCATCGCCGTCTTCGGCGTGCCATAGGCCTTCATGTAGACCTCGCGCCTGGCGATCATCGCGCCGACCGCCGCCTTGCCGCCACCGAGCGACTTTGCCAGCGCCGTGACGTCCGGAACGACGCCGTAGTGCTCGAAGGCATAGAAGCGGCCGGAGCGGCCATAGCCGCACTGCACCTCGTCGGCGACCCACAGAACACCGTATTGGTCGCATAGCGCACGCAGCTTCTGCCAGTATTCGGCAGGCGCCTGGATGATGCCGCCGCCGCCCTGGATGGTTTCGAGCACGATGACGCCGACCTCGGGATCGGAGCGGAAGGAGCGCTCGACCGCTTCGATGTCGGCGAACGGAATGCGCATGACATTGTCGGCCATCTTGAAGTCGGCGCGATAGAGCGAGCCGTCGGTGATCGCCAGCACGCCCTTGGTCTTGCCGTGGAAGGAATTCTCGGCATAGACGATTTTCGGCCGCTTCGGGCCGGCGGCGCGCTCGGCGAGCTTCACCGCCGCCTCCATGGCTTCGGAGCCGGAAGAGCCCAGAAACACCATGTCGAGGTCGCCGGGCGAGCATTTGGCGAGATTGTGCGCCAGCGCCGCCGCGTATTGCGACATGAAGGCGATGGCGATCTCCTGCCGCTTCTCCTCCTGGAACTTTTTGCGCGCCTCGAGAAGGCGCGGATGATTGTGGCCGAAGGCCAGCGAGCCGAAGCCGCCGAAGAAATCGAGGATCTTGCGGCCGCTCTGGTCGATGTAGAACATGCCTTCGGCGCGCTCGACCTTGATCTTGTGGAAGCCGAGCAGCTTCATGAAATGCAGCTGGCCGGGGTTGAGATGCGCCTTGAACAGGTCGGTCATGCGCGCGACGTCCATCGCCTTGGCCTGCTCGACGCTGATCAGATCGGGCTTGGCGGTGGTGGCGGGCGAAAGCGCCGGCACGCTGACCGTGGCGCGCGCAGTCGTGTGGTCTGGCTTGGTCATGACGGTCATCTCAAGAGTCTCCTGCTGGCCCTTCACTCGGCGGGCACATGTTTGGCGGCGACGGCATGGCCGTCTTTCTTGGCGCGATATTCGCTGTAGGCGGCGATCAGCATGTCCTCGTCGCGATATTGCGGCACCCAGCCGAGCTGGCGTTTGGCCTTGGACACGTCGAGCACGCAGTCCTCGTCGGCGATCAGATACTGCTCCGGATCCATGATCGGCATGTTCAAGAGGTCGAGCAGGTCGAGCGTTCGCTTGACTGCCCAGCCCGGGGTCGGGATCAGGATCGATTTCGAGCCGGCATGCCTGATCAGGGCGCCGAGCAATTTCCGGACCGGCGGCGGGTTGAGCGAGCCGAGATTATAGGCCTCATCAGGCACGCCGGCCTTCCACGCGGCGCGCGCCGCCTCGGCGCAGTCGAACACCGAGATGAACTGATACGGGTTCTTGCCCGAGCCGATCATCGGCACCGGAAGGTTCCAGTCGATCAGCTTGAACAGTTTTTCGAGGATGCCGAGGCGGCCGGGGCCGATGATCAGGCGCGGCCGAAACAGCGAGATCGACATGCCGCGCTTGCGCCATTCGACGGCCAGTTCCTCGGTCTTCTGCTTCGACCAGCCATACTCGCCGAGCGGCGCAACCGGGTGTTCCTCGGTCATCGGTTGCGTGACCGTGTGGCCGTAGATCATGTCGGTCGTGTAATGGACGAGCTTGGGCGCGCCGGCTCTGTCCATCGCCTGCATGATGTGCTCGGTGCCGTGGAAATTCACCGGAAAGAAGAATTCGTGGCGCTTGGCGCGCACCTGGATCGGCGACAGCATTTTCGCCGACAGATTGTAGACCATGTCGTCGGCCTTCAGACCGACCGAAGCCACCGATGCCGGATCGGTGACGTCGCACCCGACATATCGGACCGAGCGGTAATGCGGCAGGTCGCTTTTAGCGATATCGGCGACGACCACCTCCTCGCCATCGGCCAGGAGTTTCGGGGCAAGGTGGCGGCCGACGAAACCGTCACCGCCGAAGATCACATGTCTCATCGAACGATCCCACTGTGAATCTTGTCGGACGAAAGGGATGCCGTTTCCTCGTTATGCCCGAGACCAGCCAAATCCCGGCCACTTTGGGCGATCAGCACCGTGCCGACGCAGATGAAAGCGATGCCGGCGATGCGCCAGCCATTGAGGTCTTCGCGGAAGATGAAATAGGCGAAGATCGCAACGGCGACATAGGCGAGACTGAGGAACGGATAGGCGAAGCTGAGCTCAACCTTGGACAGCACATAGAGGTGTGACGCCATCGAGATGACGAAGGTGCACAGGCCGAGGAAAACCCACGGGCTGAAGACAATCTGCAACAGCTTCAGCAACGGATTGCTGCCCTCGAAGGAATTCGAACCAAGTGACATCATGCCCTGCTTCAGCATGAGTTGCGCGGCGGCATTGGTCATGACCGTGAACAGAATGAAGACGATGTATTTCATGTTTTTTCCATCAACCCTCCCCCGTCCTATTGAAAACTTCCAAACATTTCGTGAAGCACAAAAAGTCTTGAGGAAAGCTTGAGTTATCGACGCATTAACCACGACCTATTCGAATGTTATCTATTCCGCGGCTTCGGCGGTTCCGTGTCGCGCCTCGAGCTTTTTCGCCGTTCGCGCCCAGAAACTCGACATGAAGGCGGGATCGCGGATCGCTTCGAGGCGTTGCCATTCCGGAAAGGAGGCTGCGAAAACGTCGTCGCCCATGCGGGCGTCCTTGTAGGGATTGATTGCGCCACCGGCCTCGACTGTGATTTGGTCGAGTTCCTTCAGCAGCGCCAGCGTCGCCCGGCCACGGTTGGGGAAATCCAGCGTCAGCGTGAAACCCGGCCGCGGGAACGACAGCAGTGCCGGCGAGCGGACCCCGCCGAAGCGCTTCAGGACTGTGAGGAACGAGCCCTGCCTGGCCCGTTTTGCCGCCGCAAGCAACGTCGGCACCACTCGGCGCGCGACGTCTTGCGGCATCACGCTCTGGTGCTGGAAAAGCCCGTTCGGCCCATAGAGCCGGTTCCAGTTGCCGACGCCGTCGAGCGGAAAGAAGAAACCTTGGTACCCGACCTGGCGCGGCGCCGTCGACCGGCCTTTCTTCCACCGGTAGGCGGCATTGAACGCAGTCAGGAACGGCCGGTTGAGCACGTTGAACGGCGGCTGGAACGGCACCGAAAGATTTTCACCGGCCCGCAAGGCCACATGGGAGCCATGCTCGGCGTGATTGCCGGTGAACAGCAGCCCGCGCCCGCGACTTTGGCCGCCGGCAAGCTGGTCGATCCAGGCGACGACGTATTCGTTGGCCTGATCGGCCGCTTCCGCAAGTTCGAAGAACTCGCCGAGATCACGGAACGGCGTCACCTTCTCGATGATGTCGAGCGATGGCACCCTCATCAGCCGGATCGATGCGGACAGTATCAGGCCAGTCAGCCCCATGCCGCCGATCGTCGCCGCGAACTGGCGTTCATTCTCGGTGGCCGAGCAATAATGGGCCTGTGCGTCTGATCTGAGCAGCGTCAAGGATTCGACGTGGCAGCCGAAGGTGCCGCGCCGGTGATGATTCTTGCCGTGAACGTCGTTGGCGATGGCGCCGCCGAGCGTGACGAACTGCGTACCCGGAACGACGGCGGGAAAGAAGCCGTATGGCGCTGCATGGGCGATGATGTCGGACAGAAGCACGCCGGCCTCGGCCTCGATCACGCCGGTCTCGGCATTGAAGGCGCGGATCCTGTTCAGCGGCCGCATATCGACGATCGTGCCGGCTCCATTCTGGCAGGAATCGCCATAGGAGCGGCCGTTGCCGTAGGCGAGCAAAGCGTTTCTTGTCGCCTTGCCGCTCTTCAGCAGCGCAACAGCGTCGTCCGCCGGGATCACATCGAGTGCCGGTGGCGTGGCAAGACCGAAGCTCTGGAACCGCTCCTGCCCCACGTCTACCAACCTCCGACGACTAGAAACACAGCGCCGATGAGCACGACGATCTGGCTGCGCCAGTCGCGGATGATGAAGACGACCGGATCGTCATGCATCTGGTCGCGGCGGGCGAGAATCCAGACGCGCATGGTCAGGTAAAGCACGATCGGCGCCAGCGGCCAGACCAGCCAAGGATGCGGATAAAGTTCGCGCACCGCAGCGCTGTCCATATAGAGCGCCAGCACCAGCGCCGAGGAAAAGGCCGACGCCATGCCCGCCTGGGCGACGATCTCCTGGTCTTCGGTGCGGTAGCCGCGGCCGGCAATGCGCTCGCCGGCCGGAATGGCGGTCGTGCGCAGCTCGACAAACCGCTTCACCAGCGCCAGCGACAGGAAAAAGAAGATCGAGAAGGCCAGCAGCCAGAACGAGACGTCGACCCCGGTCGCCGCGGCGCCAGCCAGAACGCGGATGGTGTAGAGACTGGCCAATGTCAGCACGTCGATCAGAAGCATGCGCTTGAACGACAGCGAATAGCCGGTGGTGATGACCATGTAGCCGCAGAGCACGCCGAGGAATTCGATCGGCAGCAGAAGCCCTGCGCCAACGCCTATTGCGAGCAGCACCATCATTGAACCGAGGCCGAACGGGATCGACAGCGCGCCGCTGGCGAATGGCCGGTTGCGCTTGGTCAGGTGTTTGCGGTCGAGCGCGAGATCGAAGAAATCATTGAGGATGTAGATGGCGGAAGCGACCGCGCTGAACGAGACGAATGCCAGCAGGCATTCCCAGATCATGTCGGCGTTGAAGTATTCGTGCGACAGCACCATCGGCACTGCGATCAGCGAGTTTTTCAGCCACTGATGAACGCGCAGCATCTTGACGATGGTTCTGAATGTCGGCTTCGGCGCCGGCATGATTTCAGCACTGTGCGCGGCCTGCCAGCGCGCGGCATGACGGTCGGGCGCGACGACGATTGCCGTGCGCGCGGCGTCGAATACCTTAAGGTCGTGCCGACTGTTGCCGGCATAGTCGAAGCCGCCATCGCCATAGGCGGCGACAAGCGAGGCGCGCTTTCTGCCTGACGTCATGTTGTGGGGGCCGTCAGTCGCCAGGACGCGATCGAATATCCTGAGATGTGCGGCGATCGCCTCGGCGAATTTACGCGGCGTCCCGGTCGCCAGCACGATCTTGCGGCCTTCGCCATGTTCGGTGCGAAGGCGCTGAAGCAGCGCCTCGCGGTAGGGCAGCGACGCAGGATCGATGTCGATGCGTTGAGCGATGGCCTGCTTCAACCGCGCCGGCCCGCCGGCGAGCCAGAACGGCACCAGGAAAACATAGAGCGGGTTCTTCTTGAGAAGGATGAACAGACCTTCCCACAACAGGTCCGTCGCGATCAGCGTGCCGTCGAGATCGACAGCAAGCGGGATTGCGTTCCTGTCCGACCGCACATCCATTCTTCGTTGCCCTGCCTAAAAGCGCATGATCCCCGAAAGTCGACCTTTCGGAAAGGATCAGGCGCCGATCCAAAACCCCATGCTTCGGCGTCTTCGGCCCGATATAGCGGGCCACAGCGCAGCGATCGTTAAAGCGTCCGGCCCGGCCTGGCTTGCGTGACGGTATTTTCCCTTTCATCGTTAAGTTTCGATAACCCGAAACGATCAAAGGCCGGGCATTTGCCCGGCCTTCTAAAAACTAGTCAACGTTTTTTGACGCGGTTACTTGATGCGGGCGACGCCGCCAGAGATTTCGATTGTTTCCGAACCGGTCAGCGCTTCGAGGTCGCCATTCGGCATGGTAACGAAACAGCCGGTCGGGCAGAATTCAGCGGTTTCGCCGGCGGCCAGCGCCAGCTCCGTCTTGCCACCGCCTTCGGTCACGACGAGTGTGCGGGTCTCGGCGTCCTTGTTGGTGGCGCTGGCGGCAAAGGCTGAACCGCCCACGGCAAGAAAAGCGATGGCGGCGACGAGCGACTTCCACATTTGCAGTATCGGTGTTGCCACCGCCTCTGTTGCATTTCGCAAGGCATTCCCGCCCTTTGCATGTGAGCTTATATGAGATGCCAGCTGAACGGCAACTGAATGCCGCATTCATGCCGCAATTGCTTTGGCTGCGTCGGAAGCGCAGGTATCAGCCGTTCGCAGGCCGGCTGAATATCAATAAACCCTAATCGGGATCCGGCTTGCGGGTCTTGCGCCCGGATCTGGCCAGACGTTTCGTCTCGGCCACGGCTTCCGCCTTTGCTTGCTCCTGTTCGGCAAAATCGACTTCGATCTTGTCGTCATCGATCGGCCACGCCTCATGCTTCTTGGTCTCGACGACGGCGCGCGGCGCCGACGGAATTTCGATATGCTGATCGGCGAACTCGTCGAGGACGGCAAACCGAATGTCGTTCTGCACGATGTTGCCGTTCATCACGTCGGCCAGGAACACACGGATTTCGAATTCGAGAGCGGCCGCCCCGAAATTGGTGAACAGCACGAAGGGTTCCGGATTTTTCAGCACCAGCGGATGGCCGCGCGCAATCTCCAACAGCACAGCATGGGCCTGCTTGACGTCGCTGCCGTAGGCGACGCCGACCTTGATGTCGATGCGACCGAGCTTGTTGCGGTGCGTCCAGTTGCCGACCGCATTGTTGATCAGGTTTGAATTGGGCAGGATCACCGACTGCCGCTGGAACGTCTCGATCTCGGTAGCGCGCACGCTGATCTTCTTGACCGTGCCGCTGATCTCACCGGCGACGATCCAGTCGCCGACCTTGAACGGCCGCTCGGCCAAGAGGATCAGGCCGGAGACGAAGTTGGAGACGACATTCTGCAGGCCAAAGCCGATACCGAGCGACAGGGCGCCGGCGACAAGCGCCAGGTTGGAGAGATCGATGCCCGCCGCCGAGACGCCGACGAGGGCTGCGAGCGCGACGCCGGCATAGCCGACCGCCAGCCGGATCGAGTTGCGCACGCCGGTATCGACCTTGCCGCGCGCCATCACCGAGCCGTCGAGCCAGCCCTGGAACCAGCGCGTCAGGAAATAGCCGATGATGAAGACGACGATGCCGGTGAGGATGCCGGTCACCGAGATCGTCACGGAGCCGACGGTGAGGCCCGTCGCCAGCTTGTACGCCCAGGCCTCGATGTCGCCGGGCTGGAAGCCCCACATCAACAGGATCATCGGCAGGAACACCAGCACGATCATCAGGTTGATGGCGACGCTGACGACCAGGCCGAGCTGGTCGAGCGCGGACTCCTCATAACTGGAATTGGTCGATAGCCAGCGCCCGATCGACGTGTTGGCAAAGCCACCTTCCTCGCTGATCGCCCGCGCTGACAGGAAGCCGATATAGGCGGTCACCAGAATGGTACCGGTGACCACGACCTGCAGCGAGACGAAGATGGCAAGGCCGATATAGCCGAGCAGCGCCGTGGCAATGGTGAAAAGGCCTAGCGCGACAGCGGTGTAGCGCAGCCACGCCGGCCAGGGGCGCCAGCTTCCGTCGGTGGCCTTGAACGGCTTCAGCAGCGCCATCAGGATCAGGATGATGCCGACGATGACGGTGGCGACAAAACTTCTGGCGATGGTCAGCGACAGCGGCGAGCCCATCGTGTCGTTGACCACCGACAGGAAATAGTTGACGCCGATCACTACCGCCATGGCGGTCGTCAGCCGCACCAGCCAGCGTGCCGGGCCTGATTCAACGGGGATGAGCCGCCAGTTCGGCAGCCGCGGCTCCAGCGTCGCATTGGCCAGTCGGTTGACGCAGAACACCACCGCGATGACCCCGACCAGCGCCTTCAGGAACACGCCAATGTCGCCGCGCAACACATTGTAATAGTTGAAAAAGAACACGGTCGAGACCAGGAAGACGCCGACCGCCAGCGTCGGCAGCAATGTCGACCAGAACGCCACCGACAACCGGCTGAGATAGGACGGATCTTCGACCGACGGGTCCGCTTCGAAGATACGCCCGAACAAACGCCGCCCACCGACAAAAAGCACCGCCGCCAGGGAAAGCGCCGTCAAGGTCGCGGCCAGCACGGCCTGGAACTTGAACTTGAAGACAAAGGCCAGCCACGACGACACTGCCTTGTTGAAGCCGGTAAATTCACCATTGGCATCGGAAATGACTTCAGGGCTCAACGCGTCGGACAGCACGTAGCGCTTGGTGAGCAGATTGCGAAACAGCTCGCTGCGCATATTGGCGATCTTGGCGATGAGGCCGCTGATTCGGATCGACAGGTTTTGCGCCGCGGCGATGACAGCATTGATCTCGGCCTTTTCGGACGCCAGCGCCTGGCGTTCGCTGGTCACGATGTCGGGTTCGGGTGGCTGGCCCGCGGCCGGCGGCGCCGCGAGCTGATCGAGCCTTGCGTTGATCTCCGAAAGGCGCGGGCGGAAGACAAGCGCGCTGTCCAGCGCACCTCGCGACATTTCCTCGAGCTGCAGGCGGATGTCGACAAGGCTGGCGTCGTCGTCACCGTCCTCCTGGATTTTCTTTTCGAGATTGTCGGTCCTCGTCGTCAGGTCCTGCAGGATTTTCTGCTGGTCGGCGACCACTCCAGAGGCAGCCTGCTCAAGCCCCTGCGCCGCCGCATCAAGCGACAGCGGCGCCGAGGCGACGATCGCCAGGACCAGAACGAAGCGGAGCAGTCGGAAAAGCATGATCGTTTGGCGACTCACAGGCGGTAAGGCGTTCTAAAGCTCGCCCTTGATAAAGACGCTGATACCGGGGAGCAAGCCGTCCCGCCCTGCCGCCCTTCGGAGTCGGCCAGTCGAAAAGCGATGGCGCAATATTGGCTTTGCGGCAGCGGCCTGCTCTATAATGTGCCGCATCGCCCAAAACGGCTGACGAAAAGCCAGAACGGACAACAAAAAGAATGGCGGAATATTCGGCCTTCTCGCTTCTCAAAAATGCGCTGACCGGCAACAAGGACTGGAAACCGGCCTGGCGCAAGCCGGACCCGAAGGCGTCCTACGACGTGATCGTCATCGGCGGTGGCGGCCATGGCCTGTCGACCGCCTATTATCTCGCCAAGGAGCACGGCATCACCAACGTGGCAGTGCTGGAAAAGCGCTGGCTCGGCTCCGGCAATGTCGGCCGCAACACGACAGCGGTCCGCTCCAACTACCTGCTGCCTGCCAACACGCGCTTCTACGAACATTCGATGAAGCTGTGGGAGAACCTGTCGCACGACCTCAACTACAACGTCATGTTCTCGCAGCGCGGCTGCCTCAACCTCGCGCACACGCCGGCCCAGTTCGACGATTTTGCCCGCCGGGGCAACGCCATGCGCCATCTCGGCGTCGACGCCGAACTGATGACCACGGCCGAGATCGCGCGCCTGGTGCCGGCGCTGGACGTCTCCGCCACGGCGCGCTTCCCAATCGTCGGCGGCCTGATGCAGCGGCGCGCCGGCACCGCCCGCCACGATGCCGTCGCCTGGGGCTATGCGCGCGGCGCCGACCGCCGCGGTGTCGATATCATCGAGAATTGCGAGGTCACCGGCTTCCTGCGCGACGGCGACCGCATATCAGGCGTCTCGACGTCGCGCGGAGATATCCGCGCCAGGAAGGTGGCGGTCGCGGTGGCCGGCAGCACCGGGCAAGTCATGCGGCTCGCCGGCATCGATACGATGCCGATCGAGAGCCACGTGCTGCAGGCTTTTGTGACGGAATCGCTGAAGCCGTTCATCAACACAGTCCTGACTTTCGGCATGGGCCATTTCTACATGTCGCAGTCGGACAAGGGCGGCCTTGTCTATGGCGGCGATCTCGACGGCTACAACAGCTACGCCCAGCGCGGCAGTTTGCCTGTTGTCGATGAGGTGATGAGCGAGATGCTGGCGCTGTTTCCGGGTCTCGCCCGGGTTCGCATGCTGCGCTCCTGGGGTGGCGTCTGCGACATGTCGATGGACGGTTCTCCCATCATCACCACCGGCCCGCTGCCGGGCATGTATCTCAACTGCGGCTGGTGCTACGGCGGCTTCAAGGCGACGCCGGCCTCCGGCTGGTGCTTTGCGTGGACCATAGCCAAGGATGAACCGCACGACATCAACGCGCCCTTCACGCTGGATCGCTTCCATCGCGGCCTGGTGATCGACGACAAGGGCCAGGGCGCGACGCCGCGGCTGCATTAGACCATGATCCCGAACCGCAGGTCGGCGTAACAAAGAGTGGAAACCGGTTTTCGGCCAAGATCATGGTCAAACGAGAAGATACAATCGCATGCTGATTACCTGCCCCTATTGCGGCCCGCGCGACGTCATCGAGTTCACCTATCAGGGTGACGGCAACCGCGAGCGCCCTCAGCCTGCCTCGCAGGACCTCGATGCCTGGAACGCCTATGTCTATGACCGATTGAACCCGGCGGGTGACCACAACGAGATCTGGCAGCATTCCGGCGGCTGCCGCGCCCATCTCAGGGTCGTGCGCAACACGCTGACACACGAGATCTCCAGCGTCGCGTTCACGCGCGGCGACCACAAAGTGGCTGCCCGGCACAAGGCGGAGGGCAAGTCATGAGCCCGCGCCGCACCGATGCCGGTGGCCGGATCGACCGGCTGCGAACCATCCGGTTCACCTTCGACGGCGCGCCTTACACCGGCCATGCCGGCGACACGCTTGCCTCAGCGCTGCTGGCCAATGGCGTCACCCTGTTCGGACGCTCGTTCAAATATCACCGTCCTCGCGGGGTGCTGACGGCAGGCGTCGAGGAACCGAACGCCCTGGTGACGGTGTTGCGGGGCGAGGTTCGCGAGCCCAACATCGCCGCGACCATGGTCGAGATCCATGATGGGCTGACCGCCGTCAGCCAGAACCGCTTTCCATCGCTGGCCTGGGATGTCAGCGCCGCCAACCAGCTCGGCGGCAAGCTTCTGTCCGCCGGCTTCTATTACAAGACCTTCATGGGCCCCGCGATCGGCCCGCTGAAGAGCACGCGTTTCTGGATGTTCTGCGAGCATTTCATCCGCCGCGCCGCCGGTCTCGGCCGCGCCGGGACCGCTGCCGACACGGCGCGTTACGAGCGCATGAACGCCTTCTGCGATGTGCTGGTGGTCGGTTCCGGTCCGGCCGGACTGATGGCCGCCAGGGCAGCCGCCGATCAGGGCGCGCGTGTCATCCTCAGCGAACTCGAACCGCATTTCGGCGGCTCGGCCAACTGGTCGGGCGAGACGATCGACGGGATGCCCGGGGCCGACTGGGCAGCGCGAGCCGCCGGCCAGCTCGAAGGCTATGACAATGTCCGCCTGCTGCCACGCACCACGGTCTGGGGCTATTACGACGGCAACACGCTCGCCGCGCTTGAACGGGTTGCCGACCACAAGGAGAGACCCGGCAAGGGCGAACCACGCCATCGCTACTGGATCATTCGCGCCAAGTCGGTGGTGCTGGCCACCGGCTCCTTCGAGCGGCCGCTGGTGTTTCCGGGCAACGATCGGCCGGGAGTGATGCTGGCGCATGCCGCCGAGCGCTACGCCAACGAGTACGGCGTGCTGGCGGGCAACAGGATCGCACTGTTCACCAACAATGACAGCGCCTATCGCTCCGCCCTGGCGCTGAAGAAGGCCGGCGCGGCGATTGTCGCGATCGTCGACGTGCGGCCGGAGCTTTCGAGCGAGATGCGCGAGCTCGCCGATGAAGCGGAAGCCAAGATCCTTTTCGGTCACGCCGTGGTCGCCACCGAAGGCGGCAAGGCGCTGTCCGGCGTCAAGGTGCAGGGCTTCGACATGGTCAACGGCGCGCTTGCCGGCGAGGCGCGCAGCATTCAAGCCGACTGCCTGCTGATATCGGGAGGCTGGTCGCCGACCATCCATCTGGCCAGCCAGGCCGGCGCCAGGGCGGAATGGAATGCCGCCAGACAAGCCTTCCTGCCACCGAAGCCAACCCAGCAATGGCCAACACAGCGATGGCCAACACAGCAATGGATTGGCGCCGGCGCTTTCACCGGCAGCTTTTCCACCGCCGAGGCAATCGCCGAAGGCCGCGCCGCCGGGCTTTCGGCGGCAGGTGGAACAGGTGCGCCAACGGTCCTGCCGGTCGTCGAAGCCGCACCCGGCGGTCCCGACCCGGCCCCGGTGTTCGAGATCAGGGCCGATGGAAAAAGCTTCGTCGATTTCCAGCACGACGTGACGGCGGAGGATGTACGGCTGGCGCATCGGGAAGGCTTTGTCTCGGTCGAGCATTTGAAGCGCTACACCACGCTCGGCATGGCGACCGACCAGGGCAAGAGCTCCAACATACCCGGCCTCGCCATCATGGCCGAGGCGCTGGGCAAGCCGATTCCCGAAGTCGGCACGACACGCTTTCGCCCACCTTTTTCGGCCGTGTCGATCGGCTCACTGGCCGCGGAGCGTTTCGGCGACTTGAGGCCCGAACGACTGACGCCGATGCATGACTGGCACGTCGCCAACGGCGCGACCATGTATTCAGCCGGCCTCTGGTATCGCCCGATGATTTATGGCCATCCCGGCGAGACAATCGAGCAGGCCTATGTGCGCGAAGCCAGGGCGACGCGGGAGAGCGCCGGCATCGTCGATGTCTCGACGCTGGGCAAGATCGCCGTGCAGGGCCCGGACGCGGCGGAATTCCTCGACCGGGTTTACACCAACATGTTCTCGACATTGGCCGTCGGCAAGGCCCGCTACGGGCTGATGCTGCGCGAGGACGGCCTCGCCTTCGACGACGGCACGACGTGGCGGCTCGGCGAACTGGACTTCCTGATGACCACCACCACCGCCAATGCCGGCAAGGTGATGCAGCATCTGGAGTATTTCCTCGACGTCATCTGGCCGGAGCTGAAGGTCCATGTCACCTCGGTGACCGACGAATGGGCGGGTGCGGCGATCGGCGGGCCTAGGGCGAGAGAGATCCTTGCTGCTTGCCTCACCGGCACCGCCGTCGACAACGCAACCCTGCCTTTCATGGGCATCGTGCGCGGCAAGATATCAGGCGTGCCGGTGATGATCTGCCGGCTTTCCTTCTCCGGCGAAATGGCCTTCGAAGTCTACTCCGGCGCCGGCTACGGCACCCATGTCTGGGAAGCCTTGATCGAAGCCGGCAAGCCGTTCGGACTGGTGACTTACGGGCTTGAGGCACTTGGCACGTTGCGCATCGAGAAAGGCCACGTCACCGGCGCCGAGATCGACGGCCGCACCACCGCACGAGACCTGCATCTCGACTGGATGCTGTCCAGGAAGAAGCCCTTCATCGGCTCGGCGATGATGGACCGCGAGGGCCTGATCGCGCCCGGCCGGCTGGAACTCGTCGGCCTGATCTCGCTGGACAACCAGCCGCTCAACGGCGGCGCCCACATCGTCGAAGCGCTTGACGAAGCCAATCCGCACGATTCCATCGGCCACATCACCGCTTGCTGTTATTCGCCGGCGCTCGGCAAGTACATCGCGCTCGCTTTGGTCAAGGACGGCAAGGCACGGCGCGGCACACGCGCCCATATCTCCGATCCCCTGCGCAACCGGTTCGGCCCGGTCGAGATCGTCTCCAACCACTTCTTTGATCCGGACGGGAGCCGCATGCATGGTTGAGCGCCAATCCCCGCTTGAGCTGGAGCTGCGCACCGGCTCGCATGGCGATTTCGAACACGGCATCGAGGTCATCCTCTCCGAAAGCAGGCCGGGATCGATCCTGCAGCTCGCTGCCTGGCTGGGCCAGGAGAAAGAGTTGATAGCAGGCATTCGCACCGTTACCGACCTTGCGCTGCCCGATGGCGCCGGCGCCGGCAGTACCGACGGCGTGAGGTCGGTGTTCGGATTTGCACCGGGAAAATTCACCGTGGTCGACGAAGCTGAGGGCCTGGCATCGGCCTTTGCCAATGTCGTCACCCCTGATATCGGCACGGTGACCGACCTGTCGCACGGCCGCACCGCGATCCGCATCGCCGGGCCGAAGGCCGAATGGGTTCTGGCAAAGTTCTTCGCCATCGACTTCGCGCTGCCGGCCTTCCCGGTCGGTGCCGGCCGCTCGACCATGCATCATGATGTCTTCGCCCAAATCCAGCGCACCGGCGCCGACCAGTTCGACATCTATGTGTTCCGCTCGTTTGCGCGCTCGTTCTGGAAGGCGCTCTGTCACGCCAGCGAGGAAGTCGGCTACGAAGTGCAGTAGACCGACGCGGCGCGTCGTCACCACGCTTGGCGTCACCTCAACTGGCGAACGTCACCCACTCTTCCAGCGGCGCGCGGTCGGTGCGGAACGCGTTTTCGGGCTTGGATGTGTCCTCACGGCCAAGCGCCATGCCACAGACGACGATCTCCGCGTCGGGAATGTTGAGCACCGGCCTGATCTGCTTGTGATAGGGTGCAAAGGCCGCCTGCGGGCAGGTGTGCAGACCCCTGCCCCGCGCCGCCACCATGATGTTCTGCAGGAACATGCCGTAATCGATCCACGAGCCCTTGTTCAGCCGCCGGTCAACGGTGAAGATCATGCCGACCGGTGCGTCGAAGAAGACGAAGTTGCGGTCGTGCTGCGCGCGCATCCTGTCGACCTCACGCCGGCCGATGCCGAGCACGCTGTAGAGGCCGAACCCGTTGGCTCGCCGCCGGGTCAGATAGGGCTCGAAGAACTGGTCGGGATAGTAGCGATACTCGTCCCACTCGGCCTTTTCGGCACGGATGCCGGAGTTGAGGATGGCGTCGCTGATCCGTTGCTTGACCTCGCCCTTGGTGACGTAGACCCGCCAGGGTTGCATGTTGGTGCCCGAAGGCGCACGCGCGGCAACGGCGAGTATGGCGCGGATCGTCTCGTCGTCGACCATGTCGGGCAGGAACGCCCGCACCGAACGGCGCGACGTGATCGCCTCGTCGACGATCGCCGCGCCATCCGTAATCTTAGTCCTGTTTTCCAGCATGGGCGTCCCTTTGCGCGTGCCACGGAAACCGGAATCGATTCCGGAAAGGATACATGCGCCGTCTAGAAATGAGAGAGCACCATTGCGGTCCAATTTGACGCATGGCGCTCTAACGCAAACCTCGACCGGACGCCCTCACTGGCCGTTCGAGGCCAAGCCTTTGCCTGAACCGTCAAAACGGCGCAAGCAAATCTTGTGGCCTCATGAAAATTATCTTGATTTTTTCACGAACCTGACCCCTGATGAAATTTGCCCTCAATTTTTCACCAATTTCACCAGACAGATTTTTACCGAGAAAAAAGCTTTGACCTCAACCGCCGTCAGATCGGAGCAGGAAAGCCGCGAACGGCTGCTGGCCGGCGATATCAGGGCGCTGCGCAGGGCGCGCGGGCTGACGCTTGCCGAAACCGGCCTGAAGCTCGGCCGCTCGGTCGGCTGGGTCAGTCAGGTCGAGCGCGGCCTGTCGATACCATCGCTTAGCGATCTCAGGGCCTTCGCGGAATTGTTCGGCGTGCCGGTCAGCCTGTTCTTCAGCCACGACGTGCCCGTCGAGAACGAGCGCGGCGTGGTCGTGCGCGCCGGCAGCCGCCGCACGCTTGGCACAAGCGATTCCGGACTGGTGGAGGAGCTTCTTTCGCCCGATCTCGGCGGTAGCTTCGAGATGCTGCGTTCGGTCTTCGCGCCGGGTGCTGAACTGAAGACCGAAGCCCGCCGGCCGACGGAGGAAGCCGGATATGTCGCTTCCGGCAGCTTCGACATCGAGATATCAGGCGTCTGGCACCGGCTTGGCGAAGGCGACTCCTTTCGCTTCGACGGCAAGCCGTTCCGCTGGCGCAATCCCGGTGCGGAGCCAGCGGTAGTCATCTGGGTGGTTTCGCCGCCCGTCTATTGAAGGTTTGGAGAAGAACATGGCCGGTTTGCCGACCACGGCACGTGTGGTGATCATCGGAGGCGGTGTCGTCGGCGCGTCGGCGCTCTACCATCTCGCCAAGGCGGGCTGGACCGACTGCGTGCTCCTCGAAAAGAACGAGCTCACCTCCGGCTCGACTTGGCATGCGGCCGGCAACGTGCCGACCTTCTCCTCGTCATGGTCGCTGATGAACATGCAGCGCTATTCGACCGAGCTCTATCGCGGGCTGGCCGACGCGGTCGGCTACCCCATGAACTACCACGTCACCGGCTCGCTCAGGCTGGCCCATACGGCGGAGCGCATGCAGGAGTTCCAGCGCGCCAAGGGCATGGGCCGCTACCAGGGCATGGACATCGATGTGGTCGGGCTCGACGAGATCAAGCGCCGCTACCCGTTCATCGAAACGCATGAGTTGAAGGGCGCGCTCTACGATCCGAGCGACGGCGACATCGACCCGGCGCAGCTGACTCAGGCGCTGGCCAAGGGCGCCCGCGACCTGGGTGCGAAGATCATTCGCTTCTGTCCGGTCACCGGCGTGCGCCGCGACAAGGACGAGTGGGTGGTCGAGACCGCGCAGGGCGAGATCCGCTGCGAGATCGTCGTCAACGCCGCCGGCTACCGTGCGGCCGAAGTCGGCAGGATGTTCGGCCGCGACGTGCCGATGATGGTGATGAGCCATCAATATATCCTGTTCGAGGAAATCCCCGAACTGGCCGCGTGGTCGAAGGAGCAGGGCAAGAAACTGCCGCTGCTGCGCGACGTCGACACCTCCTATTATCTGCGCCAGGAAAAGAACGGCATGAATCTCGGCCCCTATGAGCGCAATTGCCGTGCCCATTGGGTCGGCCACAACGATCCGATGCCAGACGATTTTTCGTTCCAGCTGTTCCCCGACGATCTCGACCGGCTCGAGGACTATATGGCCGATGCCGTCGCCCGGGTGCCGATTCTCGGCACCGCGGGCCTGTCCAAGGTCATCAACGGTCCTATCCCCTACGCGCCGGACGGCAACCCGCTGATCGGCCCGATGCCCGGCGTGCCGAACGCCTTCGAGGCCTGCGTCTTCACCTTCGGCATCGCCCAGGGCGGCGGCGCCGGCAAGGTGCTGGCCGAATGGGTGACTGAAGGCCAAACCGAATGGGACATGTGGTCCTGCGATCCGCGCCGCTTCACCAGCTTTGCCTCGGCCCCGGATTACTGCGTCGCCAAGGGCATGGAAATCTACGGCAACGAATACGCCATCCAGTTCCCGCGCCATGCCTGGCCGGCAGGCCGCGACCGCAAACTGTCGCCGATCCATGATCGCATCAAGGCGCTCGGCGCTTGCTTCGACGCCTATAATGGCTGGGAGCGCGCCACCTGGTACGCGCAGGCCGGCGACGACGTCTCGGAAACCGCGACGCTGACCTTCCGCCGCGACGGGCCGTGGCAGCATCGCGTGCGCGAAGAATGCCTTGCCGTGCGCGATGCCGCCGGCATTTTGGACCTGCCCGGGTTCTCCCGCTTCAATCTCGACGGTCCGGGCGCGGCCGACTGGTTGAGCCAACAGATCACCGGCCTGGTGCCGAAACCCGGCCGCATCGGCCTCGTCTATTTTGCCGACGACAAGGGCCGCATCGTCACCGAAATGTCTGCCGTTCGCCACGACGAGAATTTGATGACGCTGATCACCGCCGCGGTGGCGCAATGGCACGATTTCGAATGGCTGAAATGGCGCATGCCGAAGGACGCCTCGTTCAGGCTGGTCGACCGGACCGAGGAATACGCCACGCAGATCCTCGCCGGGCCCAATTCGCGAAAAATCCTCGCCGATGTCTGCGCCGCCGACCTTGCCCTGCCCTGGCTGACCCACCAGGAGACGACAATTGCCGGCCGTTGGGCAAGGCTGTTGCGTGTGTCCTTCGCCGGCGAACTCGGCTGGGAAATCCACACCAGGATCGACGACACCGCCACCGTGTTCGACGCCGTCTGGGCGGCAGGGCAGAAGCATGGGCTGAAGCCGTTCGGCATGTACGCGCTGGATTCATTGCGGCTTGAAAAATCCTATCGCGCCTGGAAAGGCGACCTGTCGACCGACTATTCGATCCTGCAGGGTGGGCTGGAGCGTTTCGTGAAATGGGACAAGCCGGATTTCCGTGGCAAGGCGGCGCTGCAAAACGAGAAGCAGCAGGGCGTGAAGAAGCGCTTTGTCACGCTGGTCGTCGAAAACCCCGGCGGCTGCGACGCGCCAACCATGTCGACGCTGTGGCATGACGGCCGGATCGTCGGCGAGACGACGTCCGGCGGCTGGGGTCATCGGATCGACAAGTCGATCGCGCTCGGCGTACTGCGCGCCGACCTGACTGAGCCGGGAACTGCGGTCGAGGTCGAGATCTTCGGCGAGCGCTTCAAGGCGGTCGTGCAGAAGGACGAACCGCTGTGGGATCCAAACAACGAGAGGTTGCGCGCATGAATTCAGTCATTCTCACCGACGGCGGCATGGGCCAGGAACTGGTCCGCCGCAGCAGCTCCGATCCCACCCCGCTATGGTCGGCCAGGGTGCTGATCGACGAACCGGACCTGGTGCGCGACCTGCATGCGGAGTTCATTCGGGCCGGCGCCCGCGTCATCACCATCAACACCTATTCCGCAACCCCCGAGCGGCTGGCGCGCGAGGGCGCGGAAGAGCTGTTCAAGCCGCTGCAGCAGCGCGGCATAGAACTGGCAAGGCAAGCGCGCGACCAGGCCGGCGACGCGGCAATCGCCGGCTGCCTGTCGCCGCTGTTCGGCAGCTACGCACCGGCCCTGACGATATCCTTCGAGGATACGCTCGACATCTACCGCCGCATCGTTGCCGAGCAGGCCGACGGTGTCGATCTGTTCCTGTGCGAGACCATGGCGTCGGCCGAGGAGGCGCGCGCGGCTGTCACCGCCGCGTCGGAAAGCGGCAAGCCGGTGTGGGTGTCGTGGACGCTCGCCGATCACGGCGCGCCGCGGCTGCGCAGCGGCGAAACCATAGCGGCGGCAGCAAGAGCTCTCGACGGCCTGCCGGTCGCAGCCAGGCTGATCAATTGCTGCCGGCCCGAAGCCATTGCTGCAGCGCTGCCCGAACTGATCGCTCTCGGCGGGCCGGTTGGCGCCTATGCCAACGGCTTCACCTCGGTCGAGGCGCTCAAGCATGGCGGAACGGTGGAAGTGCTGCACGCCCGCCACGACGTCGATCCGGATGCCTATGCCGACCAGGCGGTCGGCTGGGTCGAGGCCGGCGCCGACATCGTCGGCGGCTGCTGCGAAGTCGGGCCGCCTCATATCGCGGCCCTGCGCGACCGGCTCGAACAGGCCGGCTACGAAATTTCGGGAGTAGCATAATGCCCAGACCGTCATCGCGCATTTCCGGCATCGTGCCTTCCGGCAAGGACGGCTGGGAGGTCCATTTCGCCGCCTGGACGCGCAAGCAGGCCGGCGAGGACATCATCATGCTGTCGGTCGGCGACCATGATTTCGACACGCCGACGCAGACGATCGAAGCCTGCGTGACCGCGGTTCGCGCCAGCAATCACCACTATACCCCGCTTGCCGGCATTCCGCGCCTGCGCCAGGCCATGGCGGCGGCCTCGACCGCCTGCACCGGCGTTACGACCAACCCCGACCAGGTCATCGCCACACCGGGCGGGCAGGCGGCACTTTACGCGGCGGTGCAGGCCGTTCTCGACCAGGGCGACCATGCCATTGTGGTGGCGCCCTATTACGCGACCTACCCCAACACCTTCAGTGCGGCGGGCGCCGATTTCACCGTGGTCGAGACACCCGCCGAGGATGGTTTCCAGCCGCGCGCCGCCGACATTCGCGCAGGGCTTCGGCCGAACACCCGCGCCATCCTGATCAACACGCCGAACAACCCGACGGGTGCCGTCTATTCGCGCCAGCGGCTGGAAGAGCTGGCGCAGATCTGCCGGGAGCATGACCTCTGGCTGCTGTCGGACGAGGTCTATTGGACGCTGGGCGGCGGCGAGCACGTCTCGCCGCGTTCACTGCCAGGCATGGCGGAACGCACGCTGGTCATCAATTCCATGTCGAAGAGCCACGGCATGACCGGCTGGCGGATGGGCTGGCTGAGCGGGCCCGAACAGATGATCTCGCTGCTGACCAACCTCAATCTGGTGACCACCTACGGCCTGCCGGCGTTCATCAGCCTCGCTTGCGCCGAGGCGCTGGAAAACGGCTACGGCGTCAAGGAGATCGCCGAACGCTATGCCGCACGGCGCAGCGTCGTCCTCGATGCCATGCGCGGCATGAACAACATCACCGTGCGCGGCTCCGAAGGCGGCATGTATGTCATGCTCGATATCTCGGCTCTCGAGCCGGACGACGAGAAATTCGCCTGGGCTCTGCTCGACAAGGAAAAGGTCGGCGTCATGCCCGGCTCGAGCTTCGGCGAGGCCGCCGCCGGCCATATTCGCGTCAGCCTCTGCCAGCCCGAGGCGGTGCTTCTGGAAGCAACCCTTCGCTTGCGCCGCTTCGCGTCCAGCTACCGCCGCGAGGCCGCATGAGCGCCCTGCCCCAGAAAACCATTCTGGCCAAAACCAATCCGCCCAAAACCATTCCTCCCAAGGCGAGGGCCGTCATCATCGGCGGCGGCGTCTCCGGCTGCTCGGTCGCCTATCATCTGGCCAAGCTCGGCTGGACCGACATCGTGCTGCTCGAGCGCAAGCAGCTGACATCGGGCACGACATGGCACGCCGCCGGCCTGATCGGCCAGTTGCGCGGTTCGCAGAACATGACGCGGCTGGCGAAATATTCGGCCGACCTCTACGTCAGGCTGGAGGCCGAGACCGATGTCGGCACCGGCATGCGCCAGGTCGGTTCGATCACCGTGGCGCTGACCGAAGAACGCAAGCACGAGATTTATAGGCAGGCGTCGCTCGCCCGCGCGTTCGATATCGACGTGCGCGAGATTTCGCCAAACGAAGTCAAGCAGATGTACCCGCATCTTAATGTTTCCGATGTGGT
>NZ_JBVVQQ010000018.1:0-145902 GCF_055811135.1 Mesorhizobium sp. WSM4817
GGGCAAGGGGTGGCATGAGAGGAGTGGGGGGCGGAGCCATTCCCTCGTCAGCATCCGCTGCCCGATATTCACTGTCCGCGACGCTTTACGGCAGGCGGTTGGCCTTCTGCAGCAACTGCTTGGTCTGGTCGTCGGTCAGGCCCTGCAGAAAATCGTCCATCTCCGGATCGATCAGTCCGGCGCGCCGTGCGACGACGTACCAGGCGCCGGCAAGGATCGGATCCGGATCGGTGCCGATGCCGCCCATGTATAGCTTGGCGAGGCGGTTCTGGGCGGCGACATTGCCGCCCTCGGCGGCCTGTTTCATCCAGCCGAAGCCGGACTTCAGGTCGCGGGCGCCACCGCGTCCCTCGATCATCCAGGCAGCGAGATCGATCTGCGCCGTATCGTAGTTCTGCCTTGCTGCCTGCGCCAGCAGGCCGCGCGCCTGGGCATCGTCGCGCAGCTTGCCGCCGACGCCATTGGCATAGACCTGCGCCAACGCATATTGCGCGTCGGCAAGGCCGGTCGCGGCGGCGCGCTGATAATAGGACACGGCCTTTGCGATGCCGGCATCGCCGGGGTCCTGCCGCACCAGCAGCTGCGCGAAATTGAACTGCGCCAGACGGTTGCCGGCCTCGGCGGCGGCCTGCATCAGCGCGTAAGCCCCTTTCTCGTCCTTCTTGACGTAGCGGCCGTCGAGCAGCATCAGCGCATATTGGAACTGCGATTCCGGTATCCCCTGCTCGGCGGCAAGCGCGTACCACTTGGCCGCCTCCGCCGCGTCGACCGGCACGCCAAGGCCGCGCGACAATATCTCGGCGACCAACGTCTGCGCCGCCGGATCGCCGTTCTGGGCGCGAACCAGAGCGAGGTTGTAGGCCGTCTTGTAAAGGCCGCGCTGGAAGGCGCCATAGGCAGAATCCGACGGCTTTGCACCGAAGCGGTCGGGATTAATGGCGTCGGCCGACGGCAGCGGCGCCGTGGTGGCGGGCTGCGGCAGCGGCGTGGCGATCGGCTTGTCCGTGCTTGCAGCGGTGTCGGGCTTCGGTTGCGGCAATGGGACGGTTTCCGCCACGGCGACCTGCACCGTGAGCTGCGCAAGCAAAGCACCGAAAAGGATTGTCGGCGCTGGCACGTCAGTCCTCGAAACGCGGCGCGGTTTCGTCGAGCAGCGCGTTGGCGCTGGCGACTGCCATCTTTGGGTCGATGCCCTCGGCAAAGACGGCGCTGGACAGCGCCACGAATTCGGCGCCGGTGGCAGCCACCGCTTCCACCGAAGTGATGTCGGACCCGGCCATGACGATGCAAGGGATCTGGATCACATCCGCCCACCATTGCCCCAGCGACAGGTTGCGTGGGTGCGGCTCCGGCTTGTTGTCGTAGCCGAAGCGGCCGAAGAAGATGTAGTCGGGCCTGAGTTCGCCGAGTTCCAGCGCATCGTCGCGGGTCTTGGCGCCGCCGGTGCCGACCATCATTTTTGCCTGGAAACGCTCGATCGTCTCGGCGAGTTCGGCCTTGCCGGCCTCGACATGAAGGCCATCGGCCTGGACGCGGCCGGCGATGCGGGTGTCGCCGGCAATGATGACAGCGATGCCTGCCGCTTGCGCCGCCGGCACGATCTGTTCGGCGAAGGCCTGGAAGGAGGCTTCGTCCATGTCGTTTTCGGGCAGGATCAGCGAGGCGACGTCGCCGCCCTCGAACGCCGCGCCGATGTGCTCAGCCGGCATGCCGGGCGGCGCGATCAGCACGATGCGGCAGCGATTTGGAGGCGTCGCGTCGTTCATTGGTTTTTGACCCCGGTTTTCGCCTATGCCGGGCGAAGATGGTTGCATTGCGGCATAGAGCAAAGTGCCGGCCTTGAACAGGCGGGCGGCCAGGACCGTTGGCGCATGATTGTCGCACGGCGACGTTGTTGCCTCACTTGATTGCCTGGGTGCTCTCGGCTGGGGTCTTCGATTTCCACAGCGTCCAGCCAAGATTCATGCCGGCGGCGGCGACCAGGATGGCGGCGCCGCCGACCATCTGGGCCGGATGCAGGCGGTGGCCGAAGGCGACGACATCGACCAGGATCGCGACCACAGGGTAGATGAAGGACAGCGACCCCTGCAGATAGGTTGGCAGTTTCTGAATGGCGCCGTACATCAGGATGTACATCAGGCCGGTATGGACGACGCCAAGCGTCGCCAGCATGCTCCAGCTCCACACGTCGGCGGGAAGGTGGGAAAGGTTGGCGAAGGGTGCCAGGATGACGACGCCGACGCAGACCTGGATGAGGGCGATCAGGTGCGGCGACGTGCCTTTGAGCTTCTTGGTGACGATGGCGGCGACGGCCCAGAAGAAAGCCGCACCCAGCGCCATCGCGATGCCGATAAAATAATCCGTGCCGACATTACCTGTATTGGGGCCTGCATCGGAGCCGGCATCAGGCGAGCCTTGCACGATCAGCAGCATGCCGGCGAAGGCGATGCCAAGCCAGGCCAGCTTTGTCAGGGTCAGCCGCTCTGAGAAGAAGAGCGCGCCAAAGCCGACCAGCATGAAGGGCTGCGTGTTGTAAACAGCCGTGGCGATCGAGATCGAGGCGCGGGAAAACGAGCTGAACAGCAGCAGCCAGTTGATGACGATGGCCGCGCCGCCAAGGGCCGCAATCGCCACGATGCGCAGTGACAGCGTGCCGCGCAGCAGCCCCAGGGCAGCGCAGATGATCAGCAGCGTTATAGCGCCGAAGGCGCAGCGCCAGAAGACGACGTCCATGATGGGCTCGCCCGACATGACGACGAACCATCCGATCGTGCCGAGGATCACCATTGCGGCCGTCATTTCGACCGTGCCACGCACCGCGCTGTCCATGAATATTGCCTCTCGAAACGCTGATGGTTGATAATCCCATGCCACATCAGCGCTTTCAATAATTTGCGCCGGGTGATATGCCCGTTATGCCTAATTAAATAAGGTGAAGATGGCCTTTTCCTTGGGAATGTCAAATGCTGGACGATCTGGACCGACGCCTTCTCGAAAGCCTGATCAAGGATTCGCGAACCTCATTGAAGGAACTGGCCCAGCAGGTAGGACTGTCATCGCCGAGTGTCGCGGAACGCCTGCGTCGGCTGGAGGATCGTGGCGTTATCAGGGCCTTCACCGTCGAAATCGATCCCCAAGCGCTCGGCTACACTTTGCAGGCGATCGTTCGCATCCGGCCCTTGCCGGGCAAGCTGCATATTGTCCAGAAGCTGATCGAGGAGATTCCGGAATTTGGCGAATGCGACAAGGTGACGGGCGACGACTGCTTTGTTGCCCGGCTGTTCGTGCGCTCGATCGGCGACCTCGACAAGCTTCTCGACCGTATCGCCGACAAGGCCGAAACGAGCACAGCCATCATCAAGGCGCAGCCGATCCGCAGGCGCCCGCCGCCACTCGGCGCAACTGCCTCCTCAAAACCGTGACAGGCCTCAGCACGAACGACCACAGCGTCGTGTGCGCATTTGCAGTCGCGGCGCGAAGGTTTATCGGCTATTCCAGCGTCTACACGCTTTCCCTCCAACTGCTCCCCGACGATGTCAGGCTTGCTACTCGATCCGTGGTTCTATGCCGCCGCCATTCCAGCCGTCATCCTGGTCGGTCTGTC
The DNA here is from genome assembly GCF_055811135.1 of Mesorhizobium sp. WSM4817. Lineage (NCBI taxonomy): Bacteria > Pseudomonadati > Pseudomonadota > Alphaproteobacteria > Hyphomicrobiales > Phyllobacteriaceae > Mesorhizobium > Mesorhizobium sp. WSM4817. The sequence continues at coordinate 3,605 of NZ_JBVVQQ010000018.1, forward strand.
CAAGGGCGGCTTTGGCGGCGCGGTCGGTTTCGTCGGCGTGCCGCTGATGGCGCTGGCCATGCCGCCGGTGCAGGCAGCCGCCATCTTGCTGCCCATACTGTGCCTGATGGACATCGTCTCGGTGTGGACATGGTGGGGGGTCTACGACCGCAAGATGCTTGCGGACATGATGCCTGGGGCAGTGATCGGCATCGGCCTCGGCTGGCTGACCGCGGCGCTGGTGACAGCGGAAATGGTGCGGCTGATTGTCGGCGCCGTGGCGATTATCTTCGTGCTTCGCTGGGTCTATCTACAGGTGCGGCACGGTGCGCGCCACTCGGCCGAGCCCAACCGCGCGGCTGCCGCACTCTGGGGGACGGTCGCCGGCTTCACCAGCTTCGTCGCCCATGTCGGCGGCCCGCCCTTTCAGGTCTATGCGCTGCCGATCCGGCTCGATCCGAAAGTGCTGTCGGGCACCGCCGCAATCTTCTTTGCCGCCACCAACGCGTTGAAGCTCATCCCCTATTTTGCGCTCGGACAGTTCGACACCACCAACCTGACCGCATCGGCGGTTCTGGTACCGCTGGCGCCGCTCTCGACCATCGCCGGCGCCTGGCTGGTGCGGCGGATGCGACCGGAACTGTTCTACCCCTTCACCTATGCGACCGTAGCGGTCGTCGCGGTCAAACTCCTGTGGGACGGGATCGCCGGCCTTCTCTAGATTGCCAGCCGATGGAAGTTGCCGGCAGCCGAGCCGTCAGCAGCGTCACGGCGGTTTCAGGCGGGCGCGATGCGACATCGTCCAGAAACATTGCCGATGCTAATGCGCCGATGCCGGGGACCCGGTGGCGGGGCGACCGCCTGATCTCAACCCATTCCCATGACGGGAAAAGGCAATTCGGGGCATAACATGCAAAAGGTAGCACGAAACTTCTTCACGCTGGCCGTCTTCTACGCACTCGCCGGGATGGCGCTCGGCCTACAGATGGCGATCAGCAAAGATCATGCGCAGATGCCAACCCACGCCCACATCATGGTGGCCGGATGGCTGATGTCGGCGGTGTTTGCATTCTTCTACCATCTGTTTCCGGCAGTCGCGGAAAAGACGCTTGCCACCGTCCATTTCTGGTTGACGGCAATCAGTGGCACCGGACTGTTGATCGGCCTTTGCATCATGCTTGCCGGCAACCCGGCGATCGAACCGCTGGTGGCAACATCCTCGATGGGCTTTTACGCTGGGCTGCTGCTGTTCGCTTACATCGCGCTGCCGGTGGTGTGGAAAGCCGAACGGCATGCTGAGACGCAAAAGGCCTGAGTCCAAAGGTCTGGGCCCCAAAAAGCCTGGAGTTATTGTGCTGTTACGGCACAGGCGGGCGACGCTTGATCAAAAAATATCCTCGCCGTTAAGGCTTCATTAAGCTTTACAGGCGTTTACTATGCGCATCCAGTGATCTGGATTCTTACCGAGTGGTTGGAGCCACTTTGTTTGACGCCTCCCTGTTAAACTCCTGAGAGCCGCCTTATCCGCGGCTCTTTTTTTTCGGCGACCCGGATTGCCGGTCGCCCGCGCCGCTGCGTCGCCGTTAACCGTTTGTTAAACATGTGCTTGCCTTCACCGGCGGCGAAGCGCATTTTCAAGCCTCGGTCATTTAGGGTGCAGGCGTGGCGGCGATGACGCCGATTCGGCCGGCTGTTAGGCAAGTGCAGGGCGTATCGATGAACGATCCTTCGAAGGGAAGCGCGAAAACCATCAAGCTGGCGGAGCGCCGGGTTTTCTCCCAATCCTTCAAGCCGCTCTACCAGGAAGGCATGGGCCTGGTCGAGCAGGCGGCCGAATATCTGGACGGCAAGGGCCGGGCCGAGGCGAAGAAACTGTCCAGGCTGGCGGCGACGCTCTATGCGGCCGAGTCGATGCGACTGACCACGAGGCTGATGCAGGTCGCCTCCTGGCTGCTTCTGCAGCGCGCCGCGAATTCCGGCGAAATGACTCGCGATCAGGTTGCTTCCGAAAAATCCAAGGTGCGTCTCGACACCGCTTCCGCCAACAACGATGCCGCAGGCTGGGTCGAGCTGCCCAAGGATTTTCTTGACCTCATCGACCGCTCGCTGCGCCTGCAGGCACTGGTGCGCCGCATGGACGAGGAAATCTACGGCGGCGCCGTGGCCGAGGCTGCGCCATCCGGCCGCCGCACCAATCCGGTTTCCGACCAGATCACGCTGCTCAACACGGCTTTCGCCCGCGGCTGACAGACTGCTCGATATCGAAGATGTTCGAAGGCCATCCACACTTTACGATCTTCCCCTGCGATGCCGTGGACGTGATGCCGCTTCTTGGCCCCGATCCCGACGCATGAGGGAGTGCCATGACCGAGCATCGAATCTATTCCATGAGCTTTGCCAGGGTCTATCCGCACTATGTCGCCAAGGCAGAAAAGAAAGGCCGCACCAAAGCCGAGGTCGATGAGATCATCCGCTGGCTGACGGGCTACACCCAGAAGCGGCTGGACGCCCAGCTGGGGAAGAAAACCAGCCTGAAGGATTTCTTTGATCAGGCGCCTCAACTGAATCCTTCTCGGAATTTGATCACGGGGGTGATCTGCGGTGTCCGGGTGGAAGACATCGAAGACCCGCTGATGAAGGAAATCCGCTACCTCGACAAGCTGATCGACGAGCTTGCCAGGGGCAAGGCGATGGAGAAGATCTTGCGGAAATGACGCGATCGCACGATCGCATCGACTGCGATCCGACAATGACGCGAACGAGCATCGTGGGGCCGGAAGCGGAACGTTCGCTTTCGGGATGATGGCGCTAGAAAGCCGACCTTTTCATCCAGCCGACCGCCTTGCGCCAGAAGCTGGCCTCCGTGATTTCATATCCAAATATCGCGTTTCAGATCGGATACCTGAAGAACGCCGTTGGCGAGGGTAGCGACGGCATCGACAACGATGGACACAGCGAATCGACATCGACACAGGGCGGCTTCGGCCGCCACGTTTGATGGCAACGGATGACGTTCAGGGCTAGTTGCACGGCGGCGACGAGCCCGACACGATGTCGCAGGCGAATCCACGCGACGGGCAGCAAGGGCCGTCGCCGACTCTATGTTCCCTTCACGATTCTCGGCTTTGGTGGTCGGCGGGATTGAGCCGCACTCTCAAGGGGCAAGGCCAGCCGCTTCTCGTCTTCGATGGCGCGATCGACTGCCTCGATTTCCTCTTGGAGTTCCTTTAGCTTGGCTCCGTAGCTGGAGCCGTCGCTGTCCCCGATCTGAAAGCCGCTTGCCCGCATTGCGTCGCGGGTATGGTGCACGTTACGGACTCCTTCGCGTCGAGTCGCGACCAGGATTTCCCTGAACTCTCCAAGACGTTCAACGTGATTTCGAGTCATTGCGTTCTCCTATTTCGTCGTCATCGGCGCTGACGGCGATTCAGCACGGCTAAAACTTACGGCGCAGAAGGTTTAAGCGACTCTAAAGAGATACGCTCGACAAAACATGAATGCGGAAGCTCAAATTTGACCCTTGCAATAAAGTGGAGCGCGGGAGGCGGCGTTCATCCATTGTGCGGTAGCCTTCCGGGCTCAGGAAGAACTTCGACGCGCATCGGATGCTCTCCGCGCACCAGAAGCGGCGCTGGCCCCTGGTCGAGACGCCCGAGCCGGATCAGGCCGCGCGACCACCGATAGGGACCATGAAACATCGCAAGATTGCCCAAGGGGCGTAGTAGCAAAGATCGCCAACCGCCTCGTTCCCGAAGCGACCGCCGCCTTCCGGCGCAATCGACGCTCAGCCATACAATCAAGCAGCTCGAAGCGCGCATGGGCATCCGCCTGCTGACCCGCACCACGCGCAACGTCGCAACGACGATCGCGGGCGAACGGCTGCTGCAGACAATTGCGCCGAGCATCGCCGAAATCGACGACGAGATCGCGGCGCTGACGGCGCTCCGCGACAAGCCGTCAGGCTCGATCAGGCTGACCCTGTCCGACCATGCACTCGAAAGCGTGGTCTGGCCCAAGCTCAAGCCGGTGCTTGTCGCCTATCCCGATATCAGCGTCGAACTGATCCTGGACAGCACCTTCCGCAACATCGTTGAGGAAGGCTTCGACGCCGGCGTCCGGATTGGAGAGAGCGTTGAGAAGGATATGATCGCGGTGCGCATCGGTCCCGACTGGCGTCTGGTCGCCATTGCTTCGCCTGCCTATCTCGCCGCGCATGGTGTGCCCGAGCACCCGCAAGAACTGATTCGGCATCTCTGTATCAACATGCGTCATGAAAGCGCCGGCGGCCTTTACGCCTGGGAGTTCGAGAAGGATGGGCAGGGGCTCCGCGTTCGAGTGAACGGTCAACTGACCTTCAATAATACTTATGCCATGATCGATGCGGCGGCCAGTTGATACGGCATGGCCTACGTCCCGGAGAACATCGTCGAGCAGCACATCGCACGTGGCAAACTGGTTCAGCTTCTGGACGATTGGTCGCCGTTTTTTGAAGGCTATTTCCTCTACTATCCGAGCCGTCGTCAAAATCTTCCCGCGTTCAAGGTCATCGTCGATGCGCTACGACATCGGAATTGAAGCGAGGGGATCTAAACCGTGCGATTGGCTCACGCCCTATTAGGACGCAGCGGAACCGTTTCTGGTTTGTTCACATTTCGCTGGCATCGCTGTCCGCCACGGGTAAACTTGGCGGATGGGGGAAACGATTCGCATTATCGGCATCGATCCGGGGCTGAGGCGCACCGGTTGGGGCATCGTCGAAAGCCTCGGCAACTCGCTGCGCTTCGTCGCCTCCGGCACCGTGCGTTCCGACGACAAGGCGACGCTGGCGACACGGCTTTGCCAGTTGCATGACGGACTTGCCGAGATCCTGCATGCCGCCATGCCGCACGAAGCAGCGGTTGAGCAGACCTTCGTCAACAAGGATGCGGCCGCGACGCTGAAGCTCGGCCAGGCGCGCGGCATCGCCATGCTGGTGCCGGCGCTGGCCGGCCTGGTCGTTGCCGAATATGCGCCCAACGCCGTCAAGAAGGCGGTGATCGGCGTCGGTCATGGCGACAAGAAGCAGATCCACATGATGGTCAAGGTGCTGATGCCGAAGGCGACGTTCGACACCGACGATGCCGCCGACGCGCTGGCCATTGCCATCTGCCACGCGCATCACCGGCAGAGTGTTGTCTATAGGTTGGCGGCGCTGGCATGAGGGACCACACATGATCGGCAAGCTAAAAGGCACGCTGGACGAGGTCGACGAGGATTCCTGCATTATCGACGTGCATGGCGTAGGCTATGTCGCCCACTGCTCGACGCGCACGCTGGCCGCCTTGCCGGCCCCCGGCGAGGCGGTGGTGCTGTTTATCGAGACCTATGTCCGCGAAGACATGCTGCGGCTGTACGGTTTCCAGTCGGTGCTGGAGCGTGAATGGTTCCGGCTGTTGATGAACAATGTGCAGGGCGTTGGCGCCAAGGTGGCGCTGGCCATCCTGTCGACGCTGGCGCCGGCCGATCTCGCCAATGCCATCGCATTGCGGGATATTGCCATGGTCAGCCGCGCGCCCGGTGTCGGCAAGAAGGTGGCCGAGCGCATCGTCACCGAACTGAAGAACAAGGCGCCGGCCTTTGCCGGCGCTGCCTCCGGCACCATCGGCCTGAAGCAGGAGCTTGGCGAAGGCGTCGCGCCGGCGCCAATCACCGACGCCGTCTCGGCGCTGGTCAATCTCGGCTATTCACGCGATACCGCCGCCAATGCGGTGGCGGCGGCGCTGAAAAGCGCCGGCGAGGACGCGGATGCGTCGAAGCTGATCCGCTTCGGACTGAAGGAACTGGCGCGGTGAGTCTGCGCTTGTCCCGTTCTCTGCCCTGTGCAAGGAAGGCGGCATGAGCCTTTCGCCACGCCTCATTGCTCCCGACAAGCGCGGCGAAGATGCCGAGCAGACCTTGCGGCCGCAGACGCTCGGCGATTTCGTCGGCCAGGCGGCGGTGCGGGCCAATCTCAAAGTGTTTATCGAGGCCGCCAAGGGCCGCAGCGAGGCGCTCGACCATGTGCTGTTCGTCGGGCCGCCCGGCCTCGGCAAGACGACGCTGGCGCAGATCATGGCACGCGAGCTCGGCGTCAATTTCCGCTCGACCTCCGGTCCGGTCATCGCCAAGGCCGGCGATCTCGCAGCACTGCTCACCAATCTCGAAGACCGCGACGTGCTGTTCATCGACGAGATCCACCGGCTCAACCCGGCGGTCGAGGAAATACTCTATCCGGCGATGGAGGATTTCCAGCTCGACCTGATCATCGGCGAAGGGCCGGCGGCGCGTTCGGTCAAGATCGATCTTGCCCGCTTTACCCTAGTCGCTGCCACCACCCGGCTCGGCCTTTTGACCAATCCGCTGCGCGACCGCTTCGGCATTCCGGTCCGCCTCAATTTCTACTCGGTCGAGGAACTGGAGCAGATCGTGCGCCGCGGCGCCCGCATCCTTGCCATGCCGCTCGGTGACGATGGCGCGCTGGAGATCGCGCGGCGCGCGCGCGGCACGCCGCGCATCGCCGGCCGGCTGTTGCGCCGCGTGCGTGATTTTGCCTCCGTCGCCGGCGACGGTCACGTCGACCGCCAGATCGCCGACGAGGCGCTGACGCGGCTGGAGGTCGATGCGCTCGGCCTCGACGCGCTCGACCGCCGCTATCTCTCGATGATCGCTCGGAATTTTGGCGGCGGGCCGGTCGGCATCGAGACCATCGCGGCAGGGCTTTCCGAGCCGCGCGACGCCATCGAGGACATCATCGAGCCCTATCTGATCCAGCAGGGTTTTGTTCAGCGCACGCCGCGCGGCCGCGTGCTGACCACCAATGCCTGGCGGCATCTCGGCCTCGATGCGCCGAAGGACCTGGCGCAGCAACAGATCAGCCTGTTCCAGGAAGAGTAGCGTCCGCGCGGCGTTGCGGTCTTTGTTGCTGCGCAAATTTCCTAATCCTGGTCAGCTTGCCGGCGCATTTGCGGGCTCTAACGCTTCGCTGTGGGGACCGTCGGTTCCACGAGCGACGGGGTTGAGCAATGATCACCAGACGCGGCTTCCTGCGACTCATCGGCGGTTCCTTTTTATCTGCCGTGTCGCTCAGTACTTATGCGGTTGGCCTCGAGCCGATGCTGCTGACGCATGTAAAGCGCTATTCATTGACCCCGCCAAACTGGCCTGCAGGGTTTCGGCTTCGCGTCCTCGCTCTCGCCGATATTCATGCCTGTCGGCCATGGATGACGCCGGAGCGGATCAGGTCGCTTGCCGAACGGGCGAACAGCCTGCAGCCGGATCTGATTGTCCTGCTTGGCGACTATGCAGCCGGCACACGCCTGGTCACAGACTGGGTGGCTTCCTCCGAATGGGCGCCGGCCTTGTCAGGCCTGAAGGCGCCGCTCGGCGTGTGGTCCATCCTTGGCAATCACGACTGGTGGGAGGACCTTTCCGCGCAGAAGGCCGGGTTGGGGCCGACGGTGGCGCGCCGGGCGCTCGAGAGCGCCGGCATACCGGTCCTGGAAAACGATGTGGTGCGCCTGGAAAAAGACGGGCATGGCTTCTGGGTCGCCGGACTTGCCGACCAACTTGCGCTGCGGCCGGGCAAGGCCTGGGGCCGCAGCAGGTTCAAAGGACTGGACGATCTGCACGGCACGCTGGCAAAGGTAAGCGACAAGGCTCCTGTTATCCTGCTGGCACATGAGCCGGACATTTTCCCGAAGGTCCCGCCACGGGTATCGTTGACCCTTTCGGGTCATACCCATGGCGGACAGGTGCGGTTGCTCGGCTATTCTCCGGTCGTGCCGTCCCGCTTCGGCAACCGTTTTGCCTATGGCCATGTCGTGGAGGAGAACCGTAACCTGATCGTCTCCGGAGGTCTCGGTTTCAGCATCCTGCCGGTGCGTTTCGGGATGCGCCCAGAGATTCTCTCGATCGAATTGGGTTCGGCGCTTCAATGAAGTGACCTGATCGCATCCATCACATCCGGCTCGACCTTGTCGCCGTCGAAAGCGTCGACGATGCCGAAGGCGCCGCCATAGCTCCAGACCGACCATGCGAAGTCATGGGCTTCGGCGCGCGCGATCATGTCCCTGACATAAGCGGCACGGCATTCGGCCGGCATCTCGTAGGGATTGCCGTATTCCTGGCGGATCATGCCGAATTCGCCGAGCGTGATGTTCTCCGGTTTGATGCCGTTGGCCTTTGCCCAGGCCTCGACCCTGGTGAACGGCGCCTCCATCGTCTCGCGCAGCTTCTCATCCGTGTCCAGGCTGGCGACCTGCTCGTCGAGATAGGCAAGCAGGCCGCTCTGGCGCGCCCATGGCGCCTCGGCCTTGATCCTTGCGCGGATCGTATCGAGCGCAGCATCCAGTTGGGCGCGCGGGACGGCGCTGAGCGGATAGGGCAGGCCGGTCACATAAGGGATGAAGTCGCCGGCCCAGGTCGCGCCCTGATGGGTCAGCAGGAACGGCTCGTAGGAGTGAAAGGTCCAGATGATGTTGTCGTCAGGGATCGCCTTCGGATCGATCTTTGCCAGCGATGCCGCATTGGAATAGCAGGCGCCGGTCAGGATCAGGGTGAGCCTGGTGGCTGACGAACGCGCCGCCGCGAACAGTTTCTGCTGGCGCTCCGGCCACAGGCCGGTGCCGTCGGCGTCGCAGTCGATGACCGGCTCGTTCATCGGCTCGAAAGCGACTTGGCGCGGATCCTCGTCGGCCAGCGTGCGCGCCATCTTGCGCACCATTTCGACATAGGCGTCGAACATTTGTGGATCGTCCATCACCTCGCCCATGCCGATCTTGCGGCTGCTGCCGCCAGGGATCAGGTGCATGTCGACGATCACCTTCAAGCCGGCGCGATTGATCATGCGCACCGAGGCCAGCACACTGGCATAGAGCTCGTCGCGCAGCGTCAGCGTCTCGCCGGACAGGAACGGCGACGGATCGACCGGCATGCGCAGGAAATCGAAGCCGGCGCTCTTCAGCGCCTTGAGGTCGTCGTCGTTGAGGAACTTGCGCCATTCCGGATAGGGCAGGATTGCCCGTGGGTCGCCCCATTTGTCCTCGCCCGGCCATGTCGTCCATTGGTCGAGATTGAGGCCGCGCTTCATCATAAAGCTCGCCGCCTGGCCCGACGGCACCAGCGCGGCCAGCGCAAGCAGCGCTGCCATTAAGGTCTTGATCATCGCCGTCAACAGTGCCATCGGGTTCATGCGCCAAGTTAATGTGTGTCGCCCAAACTGTGTAGCGGTTTTGGGACAACGACGCGCCCGGAACCTGAACCGCGTCGCGCTTTAGGTGCCCGGTCAGGCCAAAAAAGGAAAGCGCGATGGACGATCATGGGGAATCAGCGGCGCTCTGCGCCGGGCTTTCCGGCGCGTTGACCGAATTCGGCCACCGGCTGATGGCGCGGGTCTATTATGCCGATACCGATTTCTCGGGCGTCGTCTATCACGCGCGCTATCTCGAATTCTTCGAGCGCGGCCGTTCCGATTATCTCAGGCTTGCCGGCGTCCACCACACCGAGCTCGCCGACGGCAAGCATGGCGAAAGAATAGTCTGGGTGGTGCGGCGCATGGAGATCGACTTTCGCGGCTCCGCCCGCATGGACGATGTCTTGACCATCGAGACGCGCACCGATGACATTTCGGGCGCCCGCATCTTCATGGCGCAGCAGCTGAAACGCGGCGGCGAAGTGCTGGTCGAGGCGCGGGTCGAGGCGGCGATCGTCGGCGAGAACGGCCGGCCAAGGCGCTTTCCGAAGGAATGGGTCGCAGCCTTCATGCCCAACCAAAATCGATAAGTTCAAATCGGCAAGCTTCCGACGCCAATGATCCGCTGACCATGCCAGGCGGCCCGCCTAAAGCGCGTCAATGCGCCGCGCTGTGAGTCCTAACCCATCCTTAACCATAACGGTTCATGAAGAGAGTGGTGAAGATTGGAGGAATCCAGCGCCTTCCTTTCACCAAGATTTGCCCTGAAAAGGCCGCCAACGGTGCATTTTGGGGTTATTCCGCAAGCTTTGCGCGAACGGATTACAAGGGATGCCGATGGGCCAGCCGCCAGCCGTGCCCGGAAAATTCTTAAGGACGTAGCCATGGAAAATATCGCACTCGCCGAACCGGGCGCGCATTTGTCGATTTGGGCGCTGTTCACGCAGGCCGGCTGGGTGGTCAAGCTGGTCATGATCGGGCTGCTCTGCGCCTCGATCTGGACCTGGGCGATCATCGTCGACAAGCTCGTCGCCTACGGCCGCATGCGGCTCGCGCTCAATCGCTTCGAACAGGTGTTCTGGTCGGGGCAGTCGCTGGAAGAGCTCTACCGCACGCTCGCCGACCGCAAGACGACCGGCATGGGCGCGATCTTTGTCGCCGCCATGCGCGAATGGAAGAAGAGTTTTGAGAAGGGGGCGAAATCGCCGCTTGGCCTGCAGACCCGCATCGACAAGGCGATGGACCTGGCGCTGACCCGCGAAATGGAAAAACTGGAAGGACGGCTTGGCTTTCTCGCCACCACTGGCTCGGCGGCGCCGTTCATCGGCCTGTTCGGCACGGTGATCGGCATCATGACCTCGTTCCAGGCGATCGCCGCATCCAAGAATACCAGCCTGTCGGTGGTCGCACCCGGCATTGCCGAGGCACTGCTGGCCACGGCAATAGGCCTGCTGGCGGCTATCCCCGCCGTCATCGCCTACAACAAGCTGTCGTCGGACGCGAGCAAGATCGCCGTGCGCATGGAAGGGTTCGCGGACGAGTTCTCCGCCATACTCTCGCGCCAAATCGATGAAAAAGTCGCGCAGAAGACCTGAGGAACAATCATGGGAATGTCTGTAGGCGCGGGTGGCGGAGGACGCGGTGGTCGCGGCCACAGGCGGCGCGGCCGTCATCACGCCATGATATCGGAAATCAACGTCACGCCGATGGTCGACGTGATGCTGGTGCTGTTGATCATCTTCATGGTCGCCGCACCCTTGCTGACGGTCGGCGTGCCGATCGACCTGCCGGACACGCAGGCCAAGGCGATGAATGTCGACACGCAGCCGATCACCGTTTCCATCAACTCCGCCGGCCAGATCTATCTCCAGGAGACTGAAATCCCGGTTGAGGAGCTGGTGGCGAAGCTGCAGGCGATTTCGAAGACCGGCTATGACGAGCGCATCTTCATCCGCGGCGACAAGTCCACCGACTATGGCACGGCAATGAAGGTGATGGCCCGTATCTCGGCCGCCGGCTACAAGAACATCGGCCTGGTTTCGTTGCAGGAACAGGATCAGTAGACGCTAGATGAGAACCGGCCTCACCACATCGGTGATCTTGCATGCGGTCGCGATCGGCTTCGGCCTGTTCACGCTGTCGGCGCCGGCGGCGTTGCCGGCGTCCGATGCCGAGTCTCTGGCGGTCGAAATCGTGCCGATGGAAGCTATCGCGCAGATACAGAAAGGCGACAAGAAGGCTGCGGTGAGCGAAAAGCCGGCGCCATTGCCGACCCAGCGCCCGGATATCGTTCCCGACGCGAAGACGGTCGGTGACAACAGCGTCGATACCGACAAGCCGCCGACGCCGGAACCCAAGCCCCAACCGGTCGATATGGCTGAGGCGCCGCCGCCCGCGCCGACGCCGAAAGAGAAGCCGAAGCCCGAGGACGTGCCGAAACCGAAGGAGCAGCCGAAGCCTGTCCCGGCGACCGAGGTCGCACCGGTGCCGCAGCCGAAGGAAGAGGTCAAGCCCGAGCCGGTCAAGCAGGCGGAGCCCAAGCCGACACCGGCCAAGGAGCCGGAGCCAACGCCGCCGCAGGACAAGACCGCCGCCATCGACCCGAAGCCTGAGGTCAAGCCGGACGCCGTTGCCGAGGCCATTGCCCAGGAGCCGCCCACCGACACGACGCAGCTTCCGGACTCGGCGCCCGCCCCGCAGGCGCGGCCGAAGCCGCAGCCGGCCCAGGCCGAAAGCGCCAAGGCGCCCGAGCGCAAGGACGCCGACAAGCCGGTCAAGGAAGCCTCGTCCAAGCCGAAATCCGAGGAGAAGCAGTTTGACGCCGATGAGGTCGCTGCCCTGCTTGACAAGCGGAAGCCATCCGGCGGCGGCGCCAAGCGCTCAACCCAGCAGGCATCGCTCGGTGATGACAAGGATCAGGGCCAGAAGTTGTCGAAGTCGGAGGAAGGGGCGCTCCGAGATCAGCTTGCCGGTTGCTGGTCAATTCCTGCTGGCGTCGAGGGCTCGGAGAGCTACGTGGCCGTGATCCGCTTCAATCTGGACGCGTCTGGCAAGCTGGATGGCCGGCCTGCTGTCGAAAAATCGAGCGGAAGCCGCCCGTTCGACGAGAGTGCCGTACGCGCGGTTCAGAAATGCGACATGGCCGGTCTGCAGGTTCCCGCCGGCAAGCAGGACATCTGGGCCGACGTCCGGGTCACTTTCGATCCGAGGGAGATGCTGGGCCTGTAGGCCTGGCGCCCGTAGAATCATTGAAGAGAAGCGAGAAGACATGAAATCCATCCTCAAGCCGCTCCTGATGATCGTAGCGATGGCGCTGGGCATGACTGCCGCCGCCACCTTGCCGGCGCGGGCGCTCGTTGAGCTCAACGTCAACAAAGGCAATGTCGAGCCGCTGCCGATCGCCATCACCGATTTCCAGGGCGGCGATGCGTTGGGCGCGGAGATTTCCGGCATCGTCAGCGCAGACCTGAAACGCTCCGGCCTGTTCGCGCCGATCGACAAGAGCGCCTTCATCGAAAAGATCTCGAACCCGGATGCCACGCCCCGCTTCGAGGACTGGAAGGTGATCAACGCCCAGGCGCTGGTCACCGGCAGCGTCAGTAAGGAGGCCGATGGCCGCGTCCGTGCCCAGTACCGGTTGTGGGACACCTTTGCCGGCCAGCAGATGTCGGGCGAGCAGTTCTTCGCCAACGACGCCAACACAAGGCGCGTCGCCCACATCATCGCCGACGCTATCTACGAGCGGCTGACCGGCGAGAAAGGCTATTTCGACACGCGCGTCGTCTTCATCGACGAATCGGGCGCAAAGAACGCGCGCAAGAAGCGCCTCGCCATCATGGACCAGGACGGCGCCAATATCCGCTACCTGTCGGACGGCAGATCGATCGTGCTGACCCCGCGTTTCTCGCCAAACCGGCAGGAAATTACTTACATGTCCTATGAAAGCGGCCAGCCGAAGGTCTATCTGCTGCAGATCGAGACCGGGCAGCGCGAACTGGTCGGCGACTTTCCGGGCATGACCTTTGCGCCGCGTTTCTCGCCCGACGGCCAGAAGGTGATCATGAGCCTGCTGCGCGAAGACGGCAATTCCAATATCTTCGCCATGGATTTGCGGAGCCGCTCGACGACCAGGCTCACCAACTCGACGGCCATCGACACCTCGCCGTCCTATTCGCCGGATGGCAGCAAGGTGGTGTTCACCTCCGACCGCGGCGGCCGCGCGCAGATCTATGTGATGGGCGCCGACGGTTCGGGCCAGACCCGCATCTCCTTCGGCGACGGCGTCTATTCGACGCCGGTGTGGTCGCCGCGCGGCGATCTCATTGCCTTCACCAAGCAGACTGCCGGCGAGTTCCAGATCGGCGTCATGCGCGTCGACGGTTCGGGCGAGCGCATCCTTTCAACCGGCTTCCAGCAGGAGGGGCCGACCTGGGCTCCCAACGGCCGGGTGCTGATGTTCTTCCGCGATTCTGCCGGCGGCCCGAAACTCGTTTCGGTCGATCTCACCGGCCGCAACGAACAGTCGATCCCGACCTCGAATTTCGCTTCGGACCCGGCCTGGTCGCCGCTGCTGGAATAGGCTGGAAGGGGAATTGAGGAATTGAGGAACTGACGAGTTGAAGAGCTGAAGGATGGAGAGGGCAGCGGCCTACATCGAGCACGCGAGGGATTTGGAAGTCTATAAGCGTGCCTATGCAGTTTCCCTTGGGGTACACAGAGCCACTTGCTTTTCCGAAAATGGAGCAATACGCGCTCGCCGATCAACAACGTTCCAGCAAGGCGATCTGCGCCAATTTGGCTGAGGGTTTTGCTAAACAGACCCGCTCCAAGCCCGAATTCGCACGGTTCATTTCGATGGCGATAGGGTCATGCAGTGAAGTGGAGACGTGGATTTCGTATGCGTTCGATCTGGAGTATATCACCCAGGCGCAACGCGACGAGTGGTTGTAATCCTATGCCCGCATCTACGGAATGCTGGTCAATCTCAGAGAGAAGCTGAGGTGACCTCTTTCCTCAATTCCTCAGTTCTTCAACTCTTCAATTCGCTCTTTTCCACGGCTTGGTCGCGTTTCAGCCGCATTTCTGCCTACGGTCCGCGCGCATTGTTGCCTCCTCGGATTCCCCTTGGGCAAAACGGCTGTGGACGGCAGCCGAAACCAAATTTTAACCGTGTTTCTTGAACGCCGGTTAACTCAAACGTGGTTACTGGACGATCAACGAAATCACTCGAATTGCGAAGGAGAGGCGGCATGGGCCGTATCGCAGCACTTACCAGAAACCCGGCGATGATCGCGCTGGTGGCATTGCTCGCCATCGCCGGCTGCGCCTCGAAGAAGAACCTGAACAGCGCCGCCGATCTCGGTCTCAGCGGCGCCGGGGCGGCAACGCCCGGATCGGCCCAGGATTTTACCGTCAACATCGGCGACCGCATCTTCTTCGACACGGATTCCTCCTCGATCCGCGCCGACGCGCAGACGACGCTTTCGCGCCAGGCGCAATGGCTGAACCAGTACAGGCAGTATGCCATCGTCATCGAAGGCCATGCCGACGAGCGCGGCACGCGCGAATACAATCTGGCGCTTGGCGCCCGCCGTGCCGCCGCCACCCGCGACTTCCTCGTCGCCAGGGGTGTTTCCGCCCAGCGCCTGAAGACCATTTCCTACGGCAAGGAACGTCCGGTCGCGGTTTGCGACGACATCTCCTGCTGGTCGCAGAACCGCCGCGCCGTCACCACGATCAGCGGCGCCGGTTCCTGATCGGCAATTTTCCGATCGGCAGAAATGCAACACCTACGTGTGAAAGGCGGCTGCGGCCGCCTTTTTCATGTCCGGCGCCCGGATGTGGGACTTGAAACAAAATTTGGCCGAAGTCCTGCGTCCTTGGTAATAACCGAGGCGCCTGACGGTCCACTCCGATCGGAAGGCATGCAACAGGCAAACAATCCACGGCGAGAGGCACATGCATTTCAGATCGGTCTTGAGCGGCACGCTTGCGTTGCTGCTCGTATCAAGCGTCGCTGCCCCGGCAGTAGGCAATGAGCAAGGCACAGAAAAAAGCGGTTTTTCCTTCCGCCTGCCGACGCTCGGCATTTTCAGTGAAAAAAAGAAACCGGATCAGGTGCAATTTGCGCAGGATGGCACCGGCACTACCGCGCTGGAGGAACAACTCCGGCAAATGAACGGCAAGATCGAGGAGCTCAACTTCCAGGTGCTGCAGATGCAGGAGCAGATCCGCAAGCAGCAGGAAGATAACGAGTTCCGTTTCCAGCAGCTGGAAGGCGGCTCACAAGGCGCGCAGCAGCCACGCGAGCAGAAGAAGTCGGACGCCACCACCAACACCGACAGCAGCGTCGCCGAGGCTCCGGCGACGCATGCGCCGGCCGATGCGGGCACACCGCCCGCCGGCGGCCAGGAGGTCATCGTCGAATCACCGACAGGCGAACCCGGCGCGGTGATCCCGGGCACGCCGCCGAAGACGTTCGGCACCATCACCGTCGACAAGAACGGCAATGTGATCGACGCAGACGGCAAGACGCAGGCACATGCACCGGCGCAGAACACCGCCCCTGTCCCCGGCGACCAGGCCGCTGGCACGCAGGCCGGCAGGTCCGACGATACGGTGGTCGCGGCGCTGCCCGCCACCGACGACCCGGAGGAGCTTTACCGCAATTCCTATCAGTTCATCCTGTCGGGCGACTACGGCACTGCCGAACAGGGTTTTCGCGACCACATCGCCCGCTTCCCCAAGGACGCCAAGGCGGCGGACGCGCATTACTGGCTGGGTGAGTCGCTGCTCGGCCAGCAGAAGTATCGCGACGCGGCCGAGACTTTCCTCGCCGCCAGCAAGGACTATCCGAAGGCCAAGAAGGCTCCCGACATGCTGCTGAAGCTCGGTGTGTCGCTGGTCGGATTGAACCAGCGCGACGTGGCCTGCGCCACTTTCGGCGAGATCGGCAAGCGCTATCCGAACGTTTCCGGCGCGCTCAAGGAACGCGTCAAGCAGGAAAGGGCGCTCGCGGCGTGTTAGTTTTTCTCTTGCATGTCGTTGTCCCAAGACTTGTTGCCCCAGATCCGGGGCCACTTCTAGGCGACATGCATTGACGCCCGAAACCGAGCCTGACCGTTCGGTTTTTTCGCAGATCGACTTTACCAGCGGCGCTGTTGCGGCCGTGTCCGGCGGCAGCGACTCGACCGCCCTTCTCCTTCTCCTCAAAGATCACCTCGACCGCACCGCGCCGGCAACGAAATTGCTGGCTGTGACGATCGATCACGGTCTGCGGCCGGGCTCGGCAGCGGAAGCGCAAGCCGTGGCCAGGCTTTGCGCCGGGCGCGGCATTGCCCACCGCATCCTGGTCTGGTCCGAACGCAAGCCGTCGACCGGCCTGCCGGCTGCCGCGCGAGAGGCACGCTACCGGCTGCTGGCCGAGGCGGCGCAGGCGGAAGGTATTGGCCTTATCCTGACCGGCCACACAGCCGACGACCAGGCGGAGACCGTGCTGATGCGGCAAGCACGCCAGGAGGGAGCGCGAGAGCCAGAGCGAGGTCTGGCCGGCATGGCACCGGCCACCCTCTATGACTGGCGGATCTGGATCGCACGGCCGCTTCTCGGCACACGGCGTGCCGCGCTGCGCGAAGTCCTGCGGCGCGCGAATGTCGGCTGGGCCGAAGACCCGACCAATGAAGACGAGGCTTTCGAGAGGCCGCGTATCCGCGCAGCGCTTGCCGACCGCAATGGTGCGCGGGAAGACGCGTTGACGCTGGCCGCGCGGGCTGCGGTGGAGCGCGAGCAGCTTGGCCATCGCGCCGCCGTGCTGATCCGTGGCTTTGCCAGCAGGCCCGCAGCCGGCCTTGTCCGTCTCGATCCGGGCTTTGCGACAGCCGTCGACGAGGCGGCGGTCGTATACGCGCTGCGCATCCTGCTGGCGACTGTCGGCGGCGTTGCGTTTCTGCCCGGTCAGGCTCGCAGCGAGGCGCTGCTCAACCGGCTGAGGCCCGGACCTCCTGGCACAACCCCAATTTCGGCTGCCCCGTTTTGCGCTACTTTGTCGCGGACGGTGGTCGATGCGCGGCGTGCCGGCATCTTCCTGCGTCGCGAAACCCGCAACCTGCCGCCCGCTGCGCCTGCCGTGAACAATGCCCTCTGGGACGGTCGCCGGAGGATCACATTGGGCGACGAGCCGGGTGCATTTTTGATCGCGCCGCTCGGCGCGGCTGGTGCCGCAAGACTGGCGATTGCCGAAAACGGCACGCAGCCAAGCCTTGTCCGCGCGGCTCTGGCGGCCGAGCCGGTGCTGTGGCGCGCAAGCGAATATCCTGGCGACAGCCCGGTCGTGCCAGGAATGGCGGTATGCCCGGTCGTCGCGCCCTTTGCCCGCTTCCTGCCGTCCTTCGACCTGGCGCCGGCCGGAACTGTCGCCGCGCTGATCGGTGCGCCGCGACTTCCTGCCCCGCCCTTCGGCGGCCACACTGCCGGTTGATCATGGGCGAAAGCTTAACCGCGACATGCTGTTCTGCTTGGCAATGAAGGGCGCCATCCCTATGTTAGACCCAAGTTTCCTCTCACGACGCGTGTCCGCTGGCGGACACCAACGGGACAATTGATGAATCCGAATTATCGCAATCTCGCGCTCTGGGCGATCATAGCGGTCCTGCTCATCGCTCTCTTCAATCTGTTCCAGACGCCGCAGACGCGCGGAGCAGCGAGTGACGTCCCCTATTCGCAGTTCCTGCAGGATGTCGCGGCCGGCCGGGTCAAGACGGTGACCATCGCGGGCGCCCGCATCTCGGGCACCTATACCGACACCTCTACCGGCTTCCAGACCTATTCGCCGGGTGATCCATCGCTGGTTTCGAGACTCCAGGACAAGAACGTCACCATCAACGCGCGTCCCGAATCCGACGGTTCCAATTCGCTGTTCAGCTATCTCATCTCCTGGCTGCCGATGATCCTCATCCTTGGCGTCTGGATATTCTTCATGCGCCAGATGCAGTCCGGCTCCGGCCGCGCCATGGGCTTCGGCAAGTCGAAGGCCAAGCTTTTGACTGAAGCGCATGGCCGCGTCACCTTCCAGGATGTCGCCGGCGTCGACGAAGCCAAGCAGGATTTGGAAGAGATTGTCGAATTCCTGCGTGATCCGCAGAAGTTCCAGCGGCTTGGCGGCAAGATTCCGCGCGGCGTGCTGCTCGTCGGCCCTCCCGGGACCGGCAAGACGCTGCTTGCCCGTTCGGTCGCCGGTGAGGCCAACGTGCCGTTCTTCACCATTTCCGGCTCGGACTTTGTCGAGATGTTCGTCGGCGTTGGCGCTAGCCGCGTCCGCGACATGTTCGACCAGGCCAAGAAGAATGCGCCCTGCATCATCTTCATCGACGAAATCGACGCGGTCGGCCGCCATCGCGGCGCCGGCCTCGGCGGCGGCAACGACGAGCGCGAGCAGACGCTGAACCAGTTGCTGGTCGAAATGGACGGCTTCGAATCCAACGAAAGCATCATCCTGATCGCTGCCACCAACCGGCCGGACGTGCTCGATCCGGCGCTGCTCAGGCCCGGCCGTTTCGACCGCCAGGTGGTGGTGCCGAACCCCGACATCGTCGGCCGCGAGAAGATCCTGAAGGTGCATGTGCGCAACGTGCCGCTGGCCCCCAATGTCGACCTCAAGGTGATCGCGCGCGGCACGCCGGGCTTTTCCGGCGCCGACCTGATGAACCTCGTCAACGAATCCGCCCTGATGGCGGCGCGGCGCAACAAGCGCCTTGTCACCATGGCCGAGTTCGAGGACGCCAAGGACAAGATCATGATGGGCGCCGAGCGCCGCTCGTCGGCGATGACCCAGGCCGAGAAGGAACTCACCGCCTATCACGAGGCCGGCCACGCCATCCTGGCGCTGAACGTGCCGTCGGCCGATCCGCTGCACAAGGCGACCATCATCCCGCGCGGCCGGGCGCTTGGCATGGTCATGCAGTTGCCGGAAGGCGACCGCTATTCGATGAGCTACAAATACATGATCTCGCGCCTCGCCATCATGATGGGTGGCCGCGTCGCCGAGGAGTTCAAGTTCGGCAAGGAGAACATCACCTCGGGTGCCTCCTCGGACATCGAGCAGGCAACCAAGCTGGCGCGCGCCATGGTCACACGCTGGGGTTTTTCCGACAAGCTTGGCCACGTCGCCTATGGCGACAACCAGGAGGAAGTGTTCCTCGGCCATTCGGTGGCGCGCACGCAGAACGTCTCGGAAGAGACGGCGCAGATCATCGACGCCGAAGTGCGTCGGCTGATCGACGAGGCCTATTCGACGGCGAAATCCATCCTGACCAAGAAGAAGAAGGAATGGATTGCGCTGGCGCAGGGGCTTTTGGAATATGAAACGCTGTCCGGCGACGAGATCAAGCAGCTGATCGCCGGCCACAAGCCGGCACGCGATCTCGGCGACGACACGCCGCCGAGCCGCGGCTCGGCCGTGCCGAAGTCCGGCAGCCGCCGCAAGAAGGGCCCGGAGCCCGAAGGCGGCATGGAGCCTCAGCCGTCAAGCTAGGGTCCGGCTCAGGAGATTGATTTCGAAAACGCCGCGGCTTGGACGCGGCGTTTTTGTTCAGGAGGTGCCGACAGCCGATCGCGGCCTGAAAAACTCAATCACTTCACCCAAGTGCCGGGGACTTCTCCACATGGGAAATAGACGTTGAAGGTTTGCGGATGCCGTGATGAGGGCTGATCTCCCCGCAAGGGGGGAGATTGACAGCGGCGCCGACAGCGCCTCGCTTGCAGCGCAGATGCGGCATATCCTGGCCCTGCCTGCCACCGCCAGCAGCAAAAGGCCCGCGAACCTTCGCGAGCCTTGCTATATTCGAATGTTAATGTCGATCAGCTCTTCAGCGCGGCATTGCACAGGCTGTAGAAGCCGCCACCGGTCTGGATCCACCTGAGGCCACCGAGCGTCCCGGCCTCCTTGTTGGCGTGGTACTGGTCGCGGCAGGTGTACATACGGGCCTTGGACGGGGTTTCGCTGCTGTACTTGGTGGAGATCGCCTTCGGAAACGTCACTCCCTGGGGAGCGGCGACGGTCGGCTTTTGCGGCTGGCTGGTGAGGCTTGCCTGATCGGCTGCCGGGTTGGTGTCGTCGTCGGAAGCACTGGCACCGCACTGGCTCATGCGGAAGTCGTTCCATTTCATGCCGTTCAGCGCGTTGCTGGTCTTGGCCGCCCGATATTTGGCGCCGCACTCCGCCCTGCTGAGGCCGCTGCCTGCGTTGGCAGTTGCCGCTGCCTTGGTCGTCGCTGCGGCGGCCGCATCGGTAGTTGCAGCGCTGGTGCTGTCGGCCTTGGCTGGCATGGCGTCGGTTGCGGCGGCAACGGTGCCGCATTCTGCCTTGCGGAACTGGTTCCAGTTCTGCCCGCCAAGTGTTCCGGCGTCCTTTCCCGCGTTATACTTGGTGCTGCATTCAGCCATGGTCAGCGCATTGGCGGGCGCTGCCAGGAATAAAGTCACGACGGCAAGACCCGTTAAAGTTGCAAGTCGATGAATAAGCATGTGTCTTCTCCCTCTGATGTTCACGTTATGTACCAAGCAAGCAATAGCACTCAACGAATGGTTGCGCCAGAGGCCAAATGGCGTAAAACCCGTCGGAAAGTGCATTATTTTGGATGACTCGTTGCCAGCTCCTGCCCCCCAGGCAATTTCCTGGGCATATGCACGGAAAACTTGTATAGAGCGGACCACTCTCTGGAAACTGCCTCGCATGACGGGCAGAGCGGGTCGGCCAGTGCGGCGGACCTCTGACTGCCCGGTCCAGAGCAACACGATTTGTGGGTTCCGAGTTCAATGCCTATCGACTGACACTTGAAAGAATCGGGATGCGGTCTGAAGTCCCTGAACGCTGCTGCTGCAACCAGGGCAGGCAAAATCAAAGCACTGACGTGACACAAAACACACAAGACAACAGTTTTCTAAGGAATGGTGCCCTATAATCATGAATTGTGATGATAAGGCTCGGGCCAATGTGTGGCATGACGTGCCAGCAATGAACCATCGGGAAGCTGACTAGCATGGCAGGAAGTTATTTCGGCACGGACGGCATTCGCGGGCGCGCTAATAAATTTCCAATGACGGCGGAGATCGCCATGAGGGTCGGCATGGCCGCCGGCCTTTCGTTCCAGCGCGGCAACCATCGTCACCGCGTCGTGCTCGGCAAGGACACCAGACTTTCCGGCTACATGATCGAGAACGCGATGGTATCGGGCCTGTGCGCCGCCGGCATGGACGTGTTCCTGCTCGGCCCGATTCCGACGCCCGCGGTCGCCATGCTGGTGCGCTCATTGCGCGCCGACATCGGCGTGATGATCTCGGCCTCGCACAATCCCTACTACGACAACGGCATCAAGCTGTTCGGTCCCGATGGCTACAAGCTTTCCGACGAGATCGAGGAGCGCATCGAGGGGATGCTCGACAAGGATATCGAACTGGCGCTCGCCGACTCGGACGGACTCGGCCGCGCCAAGCGCGTCGACGGCGTTCATGACCGCTACATCGAATTCGCCAAGCGCACGCTGCCACGGTCGATGTCGCTGTCGGGCCTCCGCATCGTCGTCGATTGCGCCAATGGCGCTGCCTACAAGGTGGCGCCCGAGGCGCTGTGGGAACTCGGCGCCGAAGTTGTCGCCATCAATGTCGAGCCCAACGGCTTCAACATCAACAAGGAGTGCGGCTCGACCCATCCGGCCGGCCTGCAGAAGAAGGTGCACGAAGTGCGCGCCGATATCGGCATCGCGCTCGACGGCGACGCCGACCGCGTCGTCATCGTTGACGAGAACGGCGCGATCGTCGATGGCGACCAAATCATGGCGCTGATCGCCGAGTCCTGGCATCAGAGCGGACGGCTGGCCGGCGGCGGCGTCGTCTCGACGGTGATGTCCAATCTCGGCCTCGAACGCTTCCTCGGCGACATGAACCTGCAGTTGCACCGTACCAAGGTCGGCGACCGCTATGTCGTCGAGCACATGCGTGCGCACGGCCTGAATGTCGGCGGCGAACAGTCGGGCCACATCGTGCTGTCCGATTTTTCCACCACCGGCGACGGCCTCGTCTCGGCACTCCAGGTGCTCGCCTGCATCAAGCGGCAGAACCGACCGGTCAGCGAACTGTCGAAGAAGTTCGCGCCGGTGCCGCAATTGCTGAAGAACGTTCATATTTCCGGCGGCAAGCCGCTCGAGGAAGCCCTGGTCAAGGCGGCGATCGAAGATGGACGCCATCGTTTGGGCCAGGCTGGCCGCCTGGTCATCCGGCCGTCCGGCACGGAACCGCTCATCCGCGTCATGGCGGAAGGCGACGATCAGCAACTGGTCGAGGCCGTCGTCAACGACATCGTCGAGGTCATTTCGGAAACCCGCAGCGCCGCCTGATCCCCCAGCTTTTGCCAGCTTGAAAAGCCCGCCTTCCGGCGGGCTTTTTTTCGCGTGTTCGCACGCCAAATCATTGGCGCAAAACGTGAGAATCCTGAAAGATTTAGAGATTCATGGTTAAGCGATAGGGTTAAACGGCTTTTAACTTTTCCAATTCATTATCCACGACTGAAACCAATCAGATTCGGACGCGTTCGCTGTGCCGAGGGTTCTCAGGGGTGACAAGCATGTTCAATACAGCAAGAATGGGCCTCTTTGCCGCGCTGCTCGCGGGCGTGGCCGGACCAGTGTTGGCCGCCGACTTCGTCGAGCCGCCCGTGGTCGAGCCGGCCCCGCCGCTGCCGGTCTACGAGCAGCCGGTCGAATATGGCGGCTGGTACATTCGCGGCGATATCGACTATCACTGGTCGGAGTTTCGCGGCGGCGACTACATCACCTACGGGCCGGATCCAGGCACCGGCCGCTTTGACAGCGGCGAGCTGGACGGTGCCTTCTCGGCCGGTGCCGGCGTCGGTTACCAGATCAACCAGTATTTCCGCACCGACCTGACCGCGGACTGGATGAGCAAATCCGAATTCCGCGGCTCGACCACCGGCATCTGCCTCGATGGAGATCCCTGTACTTCGACCGACACCTCGTCCTATACCGCGCTGCTGCTGCTCGCCAACGCCTATGTCGATATCGGCACCTGGCACGGCATCACGCCCTATGTCGGCGCCGGCATTGGCGGCGCCTGGGTCAAGTGGGATAAGCTTCACAACACCATTGAAGACGGCGAATTCTCCCACAATGGCGGCAAGGGTTGGCGTTTTGCCTATGCCGCCATGGCGGGCGCATCCTACTGCCTGACCGATCGGGTCAAGCTCGATGTCGGCTACCGTTACAGCCGTATCGAAGGCGGTAAGATGTTCAACTTCGCCAGCAATGTCGGTCCTGGCCATGACGAGGGTATCAATGTGCACGAAGTGCGCGGCGGCCTGCGCTATCAGTTCGGCAACTCGGACTGCGCCCAGCCAACGCCGATCGCCTACGAACCCGAACCGGTCTACACCAAGTGATCGCTTCGAGAGCAGGTTTGCGGGCCGCCCGGCAAAAGCCGGGCGGTTTTTTTCGTTGTGGCGGCAACGCGCATCAAAATCAATTCGCTAACGCGCTGTTATCCTTAACCGCCACTTAACCACTATGGTTAACAATGCCCTGAAACGGCGCTCGCGATCGCGGATGGCGCCACCTTCGGGAGCCGGGGATCATGACATACAAATCGCGCATAGCACTGGCGCTTGCAGCAATCGCCCTGACGCCGTTGTCGCAGGCGCTTGGCGCCGACTACGATCCGCCGATCTATGTCGACCAGGCGCCGGACTATGTGCCGATCGAAGTCGGTTCGGGATGGTATCTGCGCGGCGATGTCTCCTATCTGGTGCAGAAGAGCTTCGACAATGAGGACTTCGCCTTCGCGCCAGCGAACTTCGACGAAGAAGAGGATCACATCTTCGCCAGCATCGGCTTCGGCTACCATTATAACGATTATCTGCGCGCCGATCTCAATCTCGGCTATCTGCCCGGCAACGAGATCAGCGTCAGCTATGACAACGGAACGACCGTGGCATCGGCGGACCTGGAGAACTACGCGTTCTCGGGCATGCTCAACGGCTATGTCGATCTTGGCACCTATGTCGGGATCACACCCTATCTCGGCGCCGGTATCGGTATTGTGCAGACCAGGCGGCGCCTCTCGGCGGACTACTTCACAGACAATGCCAACCCCGCCGACGATTTCGTCCGCGATGACAACGAGACCCATTACTCTTTCGCCTATACGCTGAACGCCGGCCTTGCCTACCAGGTGTCCAAGAACCTTTCAGTCGATCTGGGCTATCAATATTTCTCCGCACCCGACGCCGAATATACCACCGCACAGGATTTGGATTCCTATCAGATCGACAAAGGGATCAGCAATCATCAGGTCAAGGTCGGGCTGCGCTACGATCTCTGGTAGGCACGGCGAAAGCCTCGGGGATGCCAGCGGCGGACTTCGGTCCGCCGTTCTGTTTTTGGTCTGGGGTGCGACCAGTATCCCGTCAGCGACAAAAACTTTCCTCTTGACGCCGGAAGCCTGAACGCATATCGCCGTCCGTGGGCCACCCCTCCCCAACGAGGGGCCACTATCTGGAAGGATAGACCACGATGACGATCCATACGAAGCCCGGACTGCGCCCGGCAAATCCCAATTTTTCCTCAGGTCCCTGTGCAAAACGCCCCGGCTGGTCAGTCGAGGCGCTGGCCAACGCCGCGCTCGGACGCTCGCACCGCGCCAAGATCGGCAAGACCAAGCTCGAGCAGGCGATCGAGCTGACGCGGGAAATTCTCCAAATTCCGGCAGATTATCGCATCGGCATCGTGCCGGCGTCGGACACCGGCGCGGTCGAGATGGCGCTGTGGTCGCTGCTCGGCGAACGCGGCGTCGACATGGTCGCCTGGGAGAGTTTCGGTTCCGGCTGGGTCACCGATGTGGTCAAGCAGCTGAAGCTCGCCGACGTGCGCAGGATCGAAGCCGGCTACGGTGCGTTGCCGGATCTGACAAAAATCGACTTCGACCGCGACGTGGTCTTCACCTGGAACGGCACGACCTCAGGCGTGCGCGTGCCGAACAGCGATTTCATCCCGGCCGCCCGCAAGGGCCTGACCATCTGCGACGCCACGTCGGCGGCCTTTGCGCAAGAGCTCGATTTTGGCAAGCTCGACGTCGTCACCTTCTCCTGGCAGAAGGTGCTGGGCGGCGAAGGTGCGCATGGCATGCTGATCCTCAGCCCACGCGCCGTCGAGCGGCTGGAAAGCTACAAGCCTGGCTGGCCGCTGCCGAAAATCTTTCGCCTCACCTCGGGCGGCAAGCTCATCGAAGGCATTTTTAAGGGCGAAACCATCAACACGCCGTCGATGCTGTGCGTCGAGGATTATCTCGACGCACTGCGTTGGGCGAAGTCGATCGGCGGCCTCGACGCATTGATTGCCCGCGCCGACGCCAATGCCGCCATTATCGACGGTTTCGTCGGTAAATCCGCATGGCTCGGCCATCTGGCCACCGACCCGGCGACGCGATCGAACACGTCCGTCTGTCTTTCCTTCACCGACCCGGACGTCGCCGCGCTCGATGCCGACGGACAAGCGGCGTTCGCCAAGGGCATCGTCTCGGCGCTCGACAAGGAAGGCGTCGCCTACGATATCGGCGCCTATCGCGATGCGCCGCCGGGCCTGCGCATTTGGTGCGGGGCGACCGTCGAGACTTCCGACCTCGAAGCGCTGCTGCCGTGGCTCGACTGGGCCTTTGCCGCGCAAAAGGCGTCGCTCAAGGCGGCCGCCTGATCCCTCCCCTTCGAGGGGAGGGTGGCCCGAAGGGCCGGGTGGGGTCGCCTCCACCCAACTCAACGGTCCGCCGTCCAGAAGAAAAAGATTTCGGCCACGCCCGGCCGCAGCCACCCCACCCCGGCACTTCGCGCCAACCTCCCATCAGGGGAGGGGCGCCAATCGCAAAGGATGAAGCCCATGCCCCGCGTTCTCGTCTCAGACAAACTCTCCACCACCGCCGTGCAGATCTTCAGGGATCGCGGCATCGAGGTCGACTACCTGCCCGATCTCGGCAAGGACAAGGAAAAGCTGCTCGAAGTGATCGGCCAGTATGACGGCCTCGCCATCCGTTCGGCGACCAAAGTCACCGAAAAGCTGATCGACGCCGCCACAAGGCTCAAGGTGGTCGGCCGCGCCGGCATCGGCGTCGACAATGTCGACATCCCGGCGGCGAGCCGCAAGGGCATCATCGTGATGAACACGCCCTTCGGCAATTCGATCACCACCGCCGAGCATGCCGTCGCCATGATCTTCGCGCTGGCCCGCCAGATACCGGAAGCCAATGCCTCGACCCATGCCGGCAAGTGGGAAAAGAACCGCTTCATGGGCACCGAGATCACCGGCAAGACGCTGGGCATCATCGGCTGCGGCAATATCGGCTCGATCGTCGCTACGCGCGGCGTTGGCCTGAAGATGCACGTCATCGCCTTCGATCCGTTCCTGTCGGACAGCCGCGCCGAGGAGCTCGGCGTCGAGAAGGTGGAACTCGACGAGCTGTTCGCCCGCGCCGATTTCATCACCCTGCACACGCCCTTGACCGACAAGACGCGCAACATCATCGACGCTGCGGCGATCGCCAAAATGAAGACCGGCGTGCGCATCATCAACTGCGCCCGTGGCGGGCTGATCGTCGAGGCCGACCTGATCGCGGCGTTGAAAAGCGGCAAGGTGGCAGGCGCCGGCATCGACGTGTTCGAGGTCGAGCCGGCGGAGAAAAGCGAGCTGTTCGGCATG
Organism: Mesorhizobium sp. WSM4817; assembly: GCF_055811135.1. Taxonomy (NCBI): domain Bacteria; kingdom Pseudomonadati; phylum Pseudomonadota; class Alphaproteobacteria; order Hyphomicrobiales; family Phyllobacteriaceae; genus Mesorhizobium; species Mesorhizobium sp. WSM4817. The sequence goes on from NZ_JBVVQQ010000018.1 coordinate 30,539, forward strand.
GAGAATGTGGTGGCGACGCCGCATCTCGGCGCATCGACGATGGAGGCGCAGGAGAATGTCGCTCTGCAGGTCGCCGAGCAGATGGCCGACTACCTGATCAAGGGCGCCGTTTCCAACGCCATCAACATGCCGTCGATCACCGCCGAGGAAGCGCCGCGCTTAAAACCTTTCGTCAAGCTGGCCGAAGTGCTCGGCGCCTTTGTCGGCCAGGTCACCGAGGATCCGATCAAGGAGGTCGAGATCCTGTTCGACGGCTCGACCGCGACGATGAACACGCGCGCGCTGATCAGCGCCACACTTGCCGGGCTGATCCGGCCGCAGGTCTCCGACGTCAACATGGTTTCGGCGCCGATCATGGTTAAGGAGCGCGGCATCATCGTCGCCGAGGTCAAGCGCGACAAATCGGGCGTGTTCGACGGCTATATCAAGCTGACGGTCAAGACCGAGCACAAGACGCGTGCGATCGCCGGCACCTGCTTCTCGGACGGCAAGCCGCGCTTCATCCAGATCAAGGGCATCAACCTCGACGCCGAGGTCGGTCAGCACATGCTGTACACGACGAATGCCGACGCGCCCGGCATCATCGGCCTGCTCGGCACGGTCTGCGGCGAGAACGGCGTCAACATCGCCAACTTCCAGCTCGGCCGCAACCGGCCTGGCGGCGATGCCATCGCGCTGCTCTATCTCGATGCGCCGTTCCCGGAGAAGGTGCTGGAACAGGTGCGGGCGCACAAGTCGATCGACTCCGCCAAGCGGCTGAATTTCGACGTCGGCGTCGCCTGAATCATGCGCGAGCGCCCCGCGGGCTTTGTAAGCCCACGGGGCGTTTCGACAACGGCGTCGAAATATCGACATAGTTTTTTGACGGCCGTTACAAGATCCGGCTGTCAAATCGCCATTTTACGTCCGCTGTATTCGGCCAGGCTGATGCCGCCGAGCACCAGCACGAGGGCCACGCCCTGATAGAGCTGGAATGTCTCACCGACGATCAGCACCGACAGCAGCGTGCCGAAGATCGGCACCAGGTTGATGAACAGGCCGGCCCGGTTGGCGCCGATCAGTTCGTTGCCCCTGATATAAAGGATCTGCGAGACGACCGAAGCGCCGATCGCAGTGTAGAACGCTATCGCCCAGCCGCGCGCATCGGGGATGATGACCTTGCCGGCAGCCACCTCCCACAGCAAGAAAGGCAGCGAGGTCACCAGTGCGGCAATCGACAGCGCCAGCATCAGGCTTTGCCAGCGTATGGCCGGCTTCAGCCGCAACCCGACCGAGTAGAAGCTGTAGCAAAGCACCGCGATCAGCATGATGGCGTCGCCGAAGTTGAGGTCCAGCTTGAGAAGCTGGCGCAGATCGCCGTGGCTGGCGGTCAGGGCGACGCCAATGATCGTCAGCACGACGCCGGCGATCTGCACCCGGTTCACACGCAGGCGAAACAGCACGAAATTGGCGAGGATGATCACGATCGGTATCGCCGCCTGCTCGATCGAGACGTTGATCGCCGTCGTGTAGTTGAGAGCCGTGTAGAAGATCGCGTTGAAAAAGGTGAAGCCGCAAGCGCCGAGCCCGCCAAGCAGCAACCAATGCCTGCGCACCACCGGCCAGTCCTCGCGCAGCGTTCGCCAGCCGATCGGCAGCATGATCAGAACGGCCAGGACCCAGCGCAGGAAGACCAGCGTCATCGGCGAAATATGGTCGACTGCCAGCTTGCCGGCCACGGAGTTGCCGCCCCACAGCAAGGTGGTGAACAGCAGGAACAGATAGGCGGTTCGATGCATCGCGAAATTCCACCTGGGGTGGGCAGGGTCATTGCCGACCTATTGTGGTGGTTCGCCCAAGTAAATGATGTCAAAGGCGAAAATTGTTGTGCCTGAGGGCGGTTTCGGCGGCAAAGAATGGTCGCGCTCGCCAGGTGTTGACGTTATAGAACGACGTACGTCCACCTGGACGCACAAAGTACGCGTCTCAAGGCTTTGAATGTTCGCGTCGTGCTTTCCGAAAATCGATTCCGATTTTCTGGCCGATGCGATAGAAGCCTGTCGTTTCGAACCATTCAAGCCGCTCGGAGCGGCGCCTCAGGGGAAAAGAAACATGGCCAATGTGGTGGTCGTCGGCTCGCAATGGGGCGACGAGGGCAAAGGCAAGATCGTTGACTGGCTGTCGGAACGCGCCGACGTCGTCGTGCGTTTCCAGGGCGGCCACAATGCCGGCCATACGCTGGTCGTCGACGGCAAGGTCTACAAGCTGTCGCTGCTGCCGTCCGGCGTGGTGCGTCAAGGCAAGCTGTCCATCATCGGTAATGGCGTCGTCTTCGATCCGCATGCCTTCGTCGCGGAAGTGGCGAAATTGCAGGCGCAAGGCGTCGAGGTCACGCCGGAGCGCCTGAAAATAGCCGAAAACACCGCGCTTATCCTGTCCTTGCACCGGGAGCTGGACGGATTCCGCGAAGACGCCGCCTCCAATTCCGGAACGAAAATCGGCACGACCCGTCGCGGCATCGGCCCCGCTTATGAAGATAAGGTGGGCCGGCGCGCGGTCAGGGTGATGGATTTGGCGGATTTGGAAACGCTGCCCTTGAAGGTCGACAGGCTGCTGACGCATCACAATGCGCTACGCCGCGGGCTCGGCCACGCCGAAGTCACGCATGACGCAATCATGAGTGAGCTGATTTCGGTCGCCGACGAGATCCTGCCCTATATGGACCGCGTCTGGAAGATCCTCGACGACAAGCGCCGCGCCGGCGAACGCATCCTGTTCGAGGGCGCGCAGGGCACGCTGCTCGACATCGACCACGGCACCTATCCGTTCGTCACCTCGTCCAACACGGTGGCTGGTCAAGCGGCCGCCGGATCCGGCGTCGGCCCGGGTGCCATCGGTTATGTGCTCGGCATCACCAAGGCCTATACGACACGTGTCGGCGAAGGTCCGTTCCCGACCGAACAGAAGAACGAGATCGGCGAGTTCCTGGGCACTCGCGGCCACGAGTTCGGCGTCGTCACCGGCCGCAAGCGCCGCTGCGGCTGGTTCGATGCCGTGCTGGTTCGCCAAGCCGTCGCCGTAAACGGCATCAAGGGCATCGCCCTGACCAAGCTCGACGTGCTCGACGGGCTGGACGAGATCAAGGTCTGCACCGGCTACCGCCTCGATGGCGAGGCGATCGACTATCTGCCGGCCAGCCAGGGTGCGCAGGCGCGCGTCGAACCGGTCTACGAGACGCTGGAGGGCTGGAAAGGCACCAGCGCCGGCGCCAGAAGCTGGAACGATCTGCCGGCCCAGGCAGTCAAATATGTCCGTCACATCGAGGAACTGATCGGCGCGCCGGTCGCACTCCTTTCCACCAGCCCTGAACGGGACGACACAATACTTGTGACCGATCCGTTTCAAGACTAGATTCCAAGCTGTTCCGGGCATCGCGGCCGATTTGCGGGGGCCGGCCCAAAAACGAAATGCAGGTCGACTGAAGCATGGCAGATTTTGTTGGTGCTCTGAAAAAGACGCTCGACGGCCTTGGAAATCCGACGCCGGAGATACGCGCCAGGGTCTATGACAAGGCCCGTTCGACAATCGCGGACAAGCTTGCCAAGAACATACCGCCGCTGGCGCCGTCGGTCGTTGCCCAGCATAAGCGCACTCTGGAAGATGCCATCGCCATCGTCGAGCGGGGCTACGCCAAGCCTGCGCCGGTATCCGATCCGCTGTCGGAGTTGGAGGACATCTTCTCCTCCATCGACCGCAACAAGAACCAACCCAGCCATGTCCGACAGCCGGTAAAGGCCGAGCCGGCATGGCAGCCGGCCAAGACCGAGCCGGAATGGCAGCCGGCACCTGCCGCCAACGCCTCGCTGAATTGGCAAAAACCGCCTCCAGAGGGCACCGATGCGGAGACTTCGGACGCGGATCTTCCAGCGGCGTACGAGAACGACGATAGCTTTAGAGACGATGTCTTCCCCAACGACGAGGAGCCGGCGCCGGACACTTTTCAGCATCCTGCCGAGCGCAGGCGCAGCTATGGCGGGCTGATCGCCGCTGTCGTCGTCTTGCTCGTCATCGCCGGCGGCGGCTACGGCATCTGGCTGAACAAGGACGCATTCAGCAACATGCTGGGTCTCAACAGCACGACGGTCGCAACCGTAGAACCGCTGGTGAAGCCGAGCCCGGCCGAGCGGCCGGCTACCCATGCCGCGGCAAGGCCCCCGGCCGCAGCGGCTCCAGCCGATGCCGAGGGCACAAAGTTCACCCAGCGGCTGACACCGGAGGGCGGTGAGGTCGATCCCGGCCCCGCTTCAGGACAAGGCGGCATCGGAGAGGGCGAATCCGTCGCAGCACTGACCACGCCGCCGCCGGCCGCACCTGCGCCTGCAGCGCCTGCCGGCACGCCAGCCACGAATGTGCCCGCACCGGGCGCGGCTCCCGCAACACCGCCTGCCGATGGCGCCACGCTGGCGCCTGCGGCGCCGACCGATAGCGCAGCCGCGCCGGCAGCGCCGGCCCCGGGTGCCGCGCCGGGTGCTGCACCGACAGCCGCGCCTGCGGAAACCGCGCTGGCGGTCGGCCAGAAGGCGATCTTCTACGAGGAGCGCACCAGCACCGCGCAAGGCTCGGCCGAGCCCGGCAGCATCGTCTGGTCGCTGGTGCAGGAATCGCCCGGCGGCAATCTGCCGCCCGAGCCGGCAATCCGCGCCGAGGCGAGCATTCCGGGCAAGGACGTGCAGTTGCGCATGACCATCCGCCGCAACACCGACCAGACGCTGCCGGCCAGCCACATCATCGAGATGATTTTCCTGACGCCCGACGGTTTCGACGGCGGCGGTGTCGACAACGTCCTGCGCGTCGCCATGAAGGGCTCTGAACAGGATGCCGGCAGTCCGCTGATCGGCATCCCGGCCAAGATCGCCGACGGCTTCTTCCTGGTCGCTCTCAACGACACAAAGCCGGACGAAGACGCCAATCTGACCCTGCTGCGGGGCCAGAAATGGATCGACGTGCCGGTCGTCTACAAGACCGGACGGCGGGCGCTGCTTACCATGGAAAAGGGCATTCCCGGCGAGAAGGTGTTCGACGAGGCGCTGAAGGCCTGGCAAACAAAAGAGGCGGGCTGAGGCCGGCTCACCAGCCTCCCTTCGGCTCAGAAGCCCTGGAACAGCATGTCGAGCGCGGCCACGATGTCGTCGTGATGCCTGGAGATATTCAGTCGACTTTCGCCCAATTCCTTGGCCGGAACCGTGGCGATCAGATGGGTGGCCACAACCAATTTTCGCCCATTGATCTCGACGAGGGGATGGAGCTTTCGCATAGGCGGCGGCGTCATTGTTGTCGGAAGCAGCGGGATCACCACCCGTGTTTTAAAATCGTCGAGCAGGTCGGATTGGACGTCCAGCAAATAGCTGCCTTCGACCCGACCCGCGAAGACATCATAGCGTGCCATCAGAACTGCCGATGTTCTTCCAACGGAATACCGTGCTTTTCGACGTATTCGTTCCACGCTTCTATTGTGGCGCGATTCTCAAGTTTCCATAGTCGGGCTTTTTCGGCAGCCACCGCCTCTGCGATACCGGCTTCGGCGGCGCGCGAGACATTCACATCGAGTCCCTTGGCTTCCTTCATGAGCTTTGAGTCGATCGACAGATTTGCCGGCTGACGAACCGCATTCATAGCTATCTTTCGCATGATAACCTCCGCAGAATGCGCATAATGTATGCGCATTGTCGTGGTGGAGCAACGGCGAAGCGTCTACCCCTCCATCTCCTCGCGCAGCATTTCAAGTTCCAGCCATTGCTCCTCGAGCGCTGCCAGCGTGGCGCGCTCCTTGTCGAGCGCTGCGATGGTCTTCTGGAATGAGGCCGGGTCGCGCTCGTAATAGGCCGGGTCGGCGATATTGTCCTCCAGCCGTGATATCGAGGCGGTCACCGCGTCGATCTTCTTGGGCAGCGATTCCAGCGCGAATTTCTGCTTGAACGACAGTTTTTTCGCCGGGCCCTTCGGCGCAGTTGCCTCGGTCCGGGCTGCCGCCGCCACTTCACTCGTCTCGGCCTTCGGCCGTGCCTTGCGGTCGTCCAGCCTGGTGCCGCCGCGCTGCGCCAGCATGTCGGAATAGCCGCCGGCATATTCGATCCAGCGGCCGCCGCCTTCCGGCGCGATCAGGCTGGTCACCGTGCGGTCGAGGAAATCGCGGTCGTGGCTGACCAGGATGACGGTGCCGGCAAAACCGGCGACCAGTTCCTGCAGCAGTTCCAGCGTCTCCATGTCGAGATCGTTGGTCGGTTCGTCCAGCACCAAAAGATTTGCCGGCCGCGCCAGCACACGGGCGAGCAGCAGCCGCGCCCGCTCGCCGCCCGAAAGCTCGCGCACCGGCGTGCGCGCCTGTTCCGGCTTGAACAGGAAGTCCTTCATGTAGGAGACGACGTGGCGCTGCTCGCCGTTGATGACAAGGTTCTCGCCGCGGCCGTCGGTGAGATACTGCGCCAGCGTCTCTTGCGGGTCGACTGCCTCGCGTTTCTGGTCGAGCGTGGCGATCTCCAGATTGGTGCCGAGTCGCACCGTGCCTGAGTCCGGCTTCAATTCGCCGGTCAGCATCTTCAGCAGCGTCGTCTTTCCGGCGCCGTTCGGGCCGACCAGGCCGACGCGGTCACCGCGCTGGATGCGGGTCGAGAAACCCCTGACCACGGTGAGGTCGCCAAAGCTCTTCTCGATGTTCCTGGCCTCGATCACCAGCTTGCCCGATTCGGCGGCTTCGCTGGCCACCATCGTCGCCGCACCCTCGGCGCCGCGATGGCCGCGAAAGCGCTGGCGCATGGTCTGCAATTCGCCGAGCCGGCGCATGTTGCGCTTGCGCCTTGCCGTCACGCCATAGCGCAGCCAGTGCTCCTCGCGCACGATCTGGCGGCCAAGCTTGTGCTGCTCGCTCTCTTCTTCTTCCAGAACGGTGTCGCGCCATTCCTCGAAATGGCTAAAGCCCTTGTCCAGCCTGCGGGTCTGGCCGCGATCGAGCCAGACGGTGGCGCGCGACACGCGCTCGAGGAAGCGGCGGTCGTGCGAGATGACGATCAGCGCCGAAGAGGTGCGGGCGAGTTCCTCCTCCAGCCATTCGATGACCGACAGGTCGAGATGGTTGGTCGGCTCATCGAGGAGGAGAATGTCGGGCTCCGGCGCCATGACGCGGGCCAGGGCAGCACGGCGGGCTTCGCCGCCGGAGAGATCGTTCGGCCGTTCCTCGCCGGACAGGCCGAGATGCTCCATCAGATAGGTGGCGCGGTAGGGATCGTCGGCGGGTCCGAGACCCGCCTCGACATAGGCGCGGACGCTGGCGAAACCATCCATGTCGGGCATTTGCGGCAGGTAGCGCACTGTTGCCGAAGGCTGGCGGAACACCTCGCCATCCTGCGGCTCGATCAATCCCGCAGCGATCTTCAGCAACCTCGACTTGCCCGAGCCGTTGCGGCCGACCAGAGCGATCTTGTCGCCCGCCGACGCCGTCAGTTCCGTCCCGTCGAGCAGCGGCGTGCCACCGAAGGTCAGTTTTATCCCGTCGAGATTGAGAAGCGGCGGCGCCATGTCAGCTTTCAGGTAGGGGGAATGGATGGGCGAGCAACAGCGCGCGGCCGCTGCCCAGCGCGACTTCGAGCCGGCCCTTGACCTCGTTGGAAATGGTCAGCGACGAGCCGAACGCCACCTCGACATGGTTCAGCGGCCATTTGGCGCCGGTCACGGTCAGACCGGCAAGGTCGGAGAAGCCGAGAATCGAAAACAGCGTGCCGTCGGCGTAGTCGAAGCCGGCCTTTCCGGGAAGCAAGGGCACGCCTTCCTGTGCGCCACTGGTCAAAAGCACCTCTGTCCCTGCCTCGGCCAGCCGGACGCCGAGCGCCAGGTGCAGGAAGGCGTGGTCGGTGCGCTTGCCGCCGAACGCGCCGGCGAGCACGAGGCTGGTCGCGCCGCGTTCGAGCGCGGCGGCGATAGCCAGTTCGCCGTCGGTCTTGTCCTTTTCTGCCGGAAACACCTGGCGCGGCACGGCGGCGAGCTCGTCCGGCAAATCCGCCGGCACCGAATCGAAGTCGCCGACCCAGAGTTCCGGCGTCAGGCGCAGAGTCCGGGCATGGCTGATGCCGGCGTCGGCGGCGATGACACGCGTGCCTTCGACCTGGCGGTCGAGCAGCGGCGTGCGGATAAGGTCGCCGCCAAGCAGGATGGTGAATTTGCTCATATGCGTGGCCCTTACCAGCCCTGCTTGCGATACGGAAGGCCGCGGTCCGGATGCCCGGCAAACTTCCGCTTGCGCCGCAGATGGGCCGGGCCTATGTGTCGAAGCGCTCTAACGGGGTGCTGGACGCGATCTTCGCGGACCGGCTGAGAGGCAACCTGCCAACCCGCTGAACCTGATCCGGTTTGTACCGGCGGAGGGATTAGACGTTTCGGACAAGCCGACGCCTCAATTCCCTTCAACGCCAACGAAGGAGGCGCCGATGCGCACGTTTTTATACACACTTGTTTCGGCAGTGCTGCTCGCGGCGACCGTTCTCGCCGGCACCGGGTCGGCATCCGCGCAGGAAAAACTCACCGTCTATACCTATGAGAGCTTCACCGCCGAATGGGGTCCAGGCCCGGCGGTCAAAAAGGCGTTCGAGGCCGAATGCGGCTGTATTCTCCAATTCGTCGCGGTCGCCGACGGCGTCGCCCTGCTCAACCGCGTCAGGCTGGAAGGGGCCGCGACCAAGGCCGACATCGTGCTCGGCCTCGACACCAATCTGACGGCGGAAGCCAAGGCCACCGGCCTGTTTTCGCCGCATGGTGCCGTCATCGACGTCAAGGTGCCGGGCGGCTGGAGCGACGATATTTTCGTGCCGTTCGACTATGGTTATTTCGCCGTCGTCTACGACACCGAAAAGCTGAAGACGCCGCCGAAGAGCCTGAAGGAATTGGTCGAGGGCAATGCCGATGAAAAGATCGTCATTCAGGATCCGCGCACCTCGACGCCCGGTCTCGGCCTGCTGTTGTGGGTGAAGTCGGTTTATCGCGACAAGGCGCCCGAAGCCTGGGCCAAGCTTAAGGCAAAGGTGCTCACCGTGACGCCGGGCTGGAGCGAGGCCTACGGCCTGTTCACCAAGGGCGAGGCGCCGATGGTGCTGTCCTATACCACGTCGCCGGCCTATCACATGGTCGCCGAAAACACCCAACGCTATCAGGCAGCGTCCTTCGACGAGGGCGCGTATCTGCAGATCGAGGTTGCCGGCATCACCAAATCAGGTGCGAAGAACCCGTTGGCGAAACAGTTCCTGACTTTCATGACCGGGCCGAAATTCCAGGATGTCATTCCCGAGACCAACTGGATGTTCCCTGCCGGCAAGACCGAGAAGCCGCTCAATCCGGCTTTCGACAAGCTCGTCAAGCCGACCAAGACGTTGCTGTTAAGCCCCGAAGAGGTCGCCGCCAACCGCAAGGCCTGGGTCGACGAATGGCTGTCGGTGATGAGCAAGTAGCTTGTGATTGAGAGATGATCACTCTACGGCGCCGGGAACTCGGCCTCAGCCATATTTTCTGCTTCGACGATCGTTGAACTAGGCAGGGCGGCATGCGTACCGGATATCCTGCCGACCCCCGCGTCACCGCCGGCACAATTGCGCTTGCCGCTGTTGCGCTGCTGATCGGCGGCGCGTTCGCCGGGCTCATCGTCGAAGGCGCCCGCGATCCGTCCGGCGCCGCGTCGGCCTTCGATTCCTACCTCTTCAGCGTCGCCCGATTCACGTTGTGGCAGGCATTGCTGTCGACACTGCTCTCCGTCGTGCCAGCGCTGTTCGTGGCGCGGGCGCTGTCGCGGCATCCGCGCTTCTTTGGTCGCGGCCTGATCCTGCAGCTCTTCGCCGTGCCGCTCGCGCTGCCGGCCATCGTCGCAGCACTCGGGATTCTGGCACTCTATGGCCGTGCAGGCTATTTTGCCGGCGTGCTCAGCGCGATCGGCGGTCAGGGCTGGCCGGGCATGTACGGCCTGTCCGGCATCCTCGTCGCCCATGTCTTCTTCAATCTGCCGCTGGCGACGCGGCTGTTCCTCGAAGCGCTTGCGACAGTGCCGGCCGACCAGTGGCGGCTGGCGAGCCAACTCGGCATGGGCGCCAGGCCCGCCTTCCGGCTGATTGAATGGCCGACGCTGCGCGCGGCGCTGCCGGGCGTCGCCGGGCTTGTCTTCATGCTCTGCATCACATCCTTTACCATCGTACTCACGCTGGGCGGCGGGCCGCGTGCGACGACGCTGGAGGTCGCCATCTACCAGGCGCTGCGTTTCGATTTCGATCCTGCCCGCGCGGTGACGCTGACAGTGCTGCAGATCGCGCTGACCTTCGTCGTCGTGCTGGCATTGATGCGGCTCGGCGCCAATACCGTCGGCGACGCCAACCTGCCGGTGGCTTCGCGCCGCTATCTTTCGGCCGGCGCCGCCGAGACCGTGCTGAACGCAGCATTGATCATCCTCGCTTTGCTGTTCGTCGCCGGGCCGATGGCGGCCACGGTGACGTCAGGCCTTGGCGCCGATCTCGGCCGGCTGGCGGGCGAGAGCGCGGTGCGGCAAGCGGCGCTGACCAGCGCCGTGCTCGCCTTGCTGGCGGCGCTGCTTGCAGTGGCGCTGTCGCTGTCGCTGGTCATGGCACGCCGGGCGCTGGCCTTGAGGCGTCGCGTCGGCGCCAGGACGCTGCTCGAATACGCCACCGATACCGGCGCCGGCTTCGTCCTCGTCGTGCCGCCCGTCGTCATCGGCGCCGGCTGGTTCCTGCTCCTGCGGACCGTCAGCGACGTCTTTGCCATCGCCCCTGTCATGGTCGTCGCCGTCAATGCGGTGATGGCGATGCCGTTTGCCATCCGCGCCATTCGCCCCGGCTATGATGCGGCGAGCGAACGCCACGAGCGGCTCTGTTTGCTGCTTGGCATTTCGGGCTGGAATCGTTTCCGGCTGGTCGACTGGCCGTCGCTGCGGCGGCCGCTCGCCACCGGTTTCGCGTTCGCGATGGCTTTGTCGCTCGGCGATCTCGGCGTCATTGCCCTGTTTGGCAGCGACTCCCTGCAGACGCTGCCTTATCTCTTGCTGGCCCGCATGGGCAGCTACCGCACGATGGACGCGGCCGGCCTGGCATTGCTGCTCGGCCTCGTCTGTCTCGCGCTTGTCCTGGCCGCGGACTGGCTGGGACGGGGAGAAAAATCATGATGCTCAACAGCGAAAACGGTACGGCTGTGCGGCTGGAAAAGGTCTCGTTCAGCTATGGCGAAGCGCCGTTTTTATTCGATGTCGAGTTCGCCGCCTCGAAGATCACCGCCATCATGGGGCCGAGCGGCTCGGGAAAATCGACACTGCTCAACCTGGTGGCCGGCTTCGAGACGCCGCGATCGGGCCGCGTGCTGATCGGTGGCGGCGAAGTCGGCGGCAAACCGCCTTCGGCGCGGCCAGTGTCGATGGTGTTCCAGGAAAACAATCTCTTCGCCCATCTTTCGGTCGAACGAAATGTCGGCCTTGGCCGCTCGCCATCGCTCAGGCTGACCGAGGCCGACCACGCTGCAATCGCCGGGGCGCTCAAGCGCGTCGGCCTTGCCGGCAAGCAACGGCGCCTGCCGCGCGAACTCTCCGGCGGCGAGCGGCAGCGCGTCGCGCTCGCCCGCGTCCTGGTGCGCGACCGGCCGGTGCTCTTGCTCGACGAACCGTTCGCCTCGCTCGGACCGGCCTTGCGCGACGACATGCTCGATCTGGTAGCCGACCTCCAAGCGGAGCGGCGCATGACGGTGCTGTTCGTCACCCATCAGCCGGAGGACGCCCACCGTATCGGCCAGGACATGGTGTTCCTGGACAATGGCACGGTTGCCGCAACCGGGACTGTCGCCGATTTTTTTACCAAGGCTGGACCGGAAGCCTTTCGGCGCTATATCGGTGCAGGTCCGTTTGGCGCAGGATCACGAGATGTTGCCCGGAAGCGGACATAATTTACGGCCAAACCGGCTTCAGGCGATGTGGCGTTTGCTTGCCAAGGTCAAAGTAGTGTGGCTAGGTCCTCCGATACTGGTCCGGCATAGGTTGTGATTTGCCACTACGGTGCCATCCGCGCTCGTGGGCTCGAAGGACGCTGTGGCAGTTGATTTTGCGCATGATCTGAAAATCGATGCCCGATTTTCGGGCCATGTGCTGAGAGCCGAAAGGAAGCTGTTCTGCCGACCGGCACAGACAGAGTGAGAAGGAAACCGCTGGCGCGCTTCCTGGCGCTGGCCGGCTTTGCCATGGCATTGGCAAGCTGCCAGATGTTCACGCCTCCGGACGTTCAGGAATCCGGCTTCCAGCCTTCCAGCAAACCGGTCACCGTCGACAATGTTGCCGCCAACAGCAAGGTCGCCGAAATGGCCAAGGCGCAGCATCCGCGCATCCTCGCGACCTATGGCGGCGAATATTCCGATCCCAAGCTCGAGCGCATGGTCGCCAAAGTCGTCGGCAGCCTGACGGTGGTTTCGGCCAACCCGAGCCAGACCTACCGCATCACGATCCTCAATTCGCCCAACGTCAACGCTTTCGCATTGCCTGGCGGCTATCTCTACATCACGCGCGGCCTGTTGGCGCTGGCCAACGATTCGGCCGAGCTCGCCGCGGTCATCGCGCATGAGATGGGCCATGTCACTGCAAACCACGGCTTGCAGCGCCAGCAGCTCGAGGCCGAGGAAGGCTTTGCGACAAAAGTCGTCTCGGATGTGCTCGGCGACAGCCCGACCGCCAAGGCGGCACTGATCCGCGGCAAGCTGCGGCTTGCCCAGTTCTCGCGCAATCAGGAGCTGGAGGCCGACGGCATCGGCATCAAGTCGATCGGCGAGGCGGGCTTCGATCCGTTTGCCGCCGGCCGCTTCCTGCAGTCCATGTCGGCCTACACCGATTTCCGCTCGATCAGCGGCGCCACCGACGCCAGCCTCGACTTCCTGGCAACGCACCCGAACACGCCGCAACGCATCGATCTGGCGCAGCGCCACGCCCGCCAGTTCGGCGCGCCCGGCGTCGGCACGCGCGACCGCGACGCCTTCCTCGCCGGCATAGACGGGCTGCTCTACGGCGACACGCCGGAGGAAGGCTATGTGCGTGGCGAAACCTTCCTGCATCCGGGGCTCGGCGTGTCGTTCTCGGTGCCCGACGGCTTCATCATCGACAACTCGGCCGCGGCGGTGACGGCAACCGGGCCGGGCGACATAGCGATCCGCTTCGACGGCGTCTCGATCGACAGGAACCGATCGCTGACCGACTACCTCCGCAGCGGCTGGGTGGCCGGTCTCGACGAAAGCAGCGTGCGCCAGGAAACAATCAACGGCAACGAGGCGGCGACGGCGCATGCCAGCGCCGAGGGCTGGCAGTTCGGCATCGCGGTGATCCGCGCCGGCGGCCAGGTCTACCGGCTGCTGACGGCAGCCCCCTCCGCCAGCACCTCGCTGGATGCGGTGGCGCGCTCGGTCAGCGGCTCGTTCCGGATCTTGAGCGCGGCCGAAAAAGCAGCGCTGAAGCCGCTGCATATCCGCGTCGTCACGGTCCGGCCCGGACAGACCATGGGTTCGCTCGCGGCGCAGATGGTCGGCGTCGACCGCAAGCTCGACCTGTTCAGGGTGCTCAATGCAATGTCGCCCGGCGCAGCCGTTTCGGCCGGCGACAAGGTCAAGATCATCACCGACAGATAGGGTGTGTCGATATTCAGGTGATGCCGGCCCGCAAACGGCAATTTCGTGCGCTTCCGACCTTCGCCGGCCGGAGCACTCATGAGCGGTCGCGGCAGTAAGGCTACGGCCGGCGTAGGCCGGTGCTCACGTACTTTATGTACGCTCCGCTCCGGTTCTCGGAAACCACCTGGTTTGGTCGCTTCGCGCCCGTCTTCGACTCCGACTCGTCCTAACCTGAATCGCAACACACCCCTAGGCGGCGGTCGCCAGAAACTCGGGGTTTTGCTTCACCAGCGCTATCTTGAGCTTTTCCATGGCGCGTGCCTCGATCTGGCGGACGCGTTCCTTGGAGATGCCAAGCGCCTCGCCGAGGGCTTCGAGCGTCGCGCCCTCGTCGCTCAGCCGGCGTTCCTCGATGATCCTGAGCTCGCGGGCATTGAGCGCGCCGAGCGCGGTTTTCAGCCAGATAGAGCGGCGTTCGACATCGATCGTGTCGCCCACGACTTCGTCCGGCAAAGGATCGTCCGAAACCAGGAAATCCATTCGCTCTGTGGCGCCCGCATCGTCGGCGAGCGGCTGGTTGAGCGAACTATCCGGGGCCGAAAGGCGCGAGTCCATCATCGCCACGTCGGCCTCGGAGACGCCAAGCGCCACCGACACCTCGCGGTAGAGCGAGGTGTTCGAGATCGGCTCGGCACCGTTCGCCAAGCGGGCGCGCAGGCGCCGCAAATTGAAGAACAGCGCCTTCTGCGCCGAACTGGTGCCGCCGCGCACGATCGACCAGTTGCGCAGGATATAGTCCTGCATCGAGGCACGGATCCACCACGTCGCATAGGTCGAAAACCGCACCTCGCGCTCCGGTTCGAAACGGGCCGCTGCCTCCAGCAGGCCGACATGGCCTTCCTGCACCAGGTCGCCGAGGGGCAGGCCATAGTGGCGGAACTTCGAGGCCATGGAAATAACCAGCCGCATATGCGCCATGGCGATTTGGTGCAGTGCCTGCTGGTCGTTGTCTTCCTTCCAGCGCAGCGCGAGAACATGCTCCTCCTCGCGCGCGAGATAGGGGGCTTTCATCGCCGCGCGGACCATGGTTCGCCCTGCCGTATCTTCCATCATGCCACGCTCCCTGTTCCGGGCGTTGCGGTGCGATCGCTCGCCCCTGAGCTGGCATCGTGGTTGAATTGGCGACGCCGCGCCCTACAACAGCCAACAAACGTGCCACCCGCGCGAATGGTTCCGCCGCTGATGTCGCGTGAATTGCACTGTTCGAAAGCTCGATGCGGCGGTCGCTCCTCGGCCGGTTGGCGTGAGTCGGTGTGGTTTTGAGAAGTGGATTTCGAAAGTGTCTCATTTTTGAAATCTGGTTCCTTATTTCGCCAGGCTGCATCTGTCAGTTTCCGGCGCTCACAAATGCGCCGGACGCCGGCCCCGGACGCCGGCCAATGACGGGATCACAGAAAAATGAAATGGCTCAAATCGCTTATCGTCGCCGCAACACTGCAGGTACTGGCAGGCACATCAGGCCATGCCGGCGCCAATCTCGATCAGATCAAGCAGGCCGGTGTCTTCAAGGTCGGCACGGAAGGCACCTATGCCCCCTTCACCTATCATGATGCCTCGGGCGAACTGGTCGGGTTCGACGTCGAAATTGCCAAGGCGATCGCCGAGCGGCTCGGCGTCAAGGCCGAATTCCTCGAAGGCAAATGGGATGGGCTGATCGCCGGCCTCGACGCCGAGCGCTATGACGCCGTTATCAACCAGGTCGGCATCACCGAGGAGCGCAAGTCCAAGTATGATTTCTCCGATCCCTATATTGCTTCCAAGGCGGTGCTGATCGTGCGCGGCGACAATACCGACATCAAGAGCTTTGCCGACCTGAAGGGCAAGAAGGCGGCGCAGTCGCTGACCTCGAATTTCGGCAAGCTCGCCGAAGCGAACGGCGCCGAACTCGTCGGTACCGATGGTTTCGACCAATCGATCCAGCTGCTTCTTACCGGCCGCGCCGATGCCACCATCAACGACAGCCTGTCCTTCCTCGATTTCAAGAAGCACAAGCCCGACGCCAACGTGAAGATCGCCGCGCAGGAAGAAAATGCCGACTATTCCGGCGTCCTCGTGCGCAAGGGCGATCCGGAACTGGTCGCCGCCATCAATCGGGCGCTGGCCGATATCAAGTCCGACGGCACCTACCAGAAGATCGCCGACACTTACTTCGGCCAGGACGTTTCGAAGTAAGCGCATTTCACGGAGCGGGCCGGTTGCCGGCCCGCATGGCAAAGCATCGCGGCGAGCCGTCTTTGACGGCCGCCGCTTTTGGCGTGATATGACGACACTATGGTCGCGCCTCGATGCTGCCGGGCCGATTTTTGGGCGGCAATCTCGCAAGGAGAGTTTTCGTGCCGCACTGGCTGCAATTGATGCTGGATTCGTTGCCCACGCTGCTATGGGCCGCGCTGATCTTCACCGTGCCGCTAACGCTGCTGTCTTTCGCATTCGGTCTCTTCGTAGGACTGGTCGCAGCGCTCGGCCGGCTGTTCGGCCAGAAGCCGCTGGTCGCCGTGGTCCGCTTCTATGTCTGGATCTTCCGTGGCACGCCGCTTCTGGTGCAGCTCTTCCTGATCTTCTACGGCCTGCCCTCGGTCGGCATCCTGCTCGACGCCTTTTCAGCCGCGTTGATCGGCTTCACACTCAATATCGGCGCCTATACGTCGGAGATCATCCGCGCCGTCATAGGCTCGGTGCCGAAGGGGCAGTGGGAGGCGGCCTATTCGATCGGCATGACCTGGGGCCAGGCGATGCGACGCACTATCCTTCCACAAGCGGGCCGCGTCGCGGTGCCGCCGCTGTCCAACACCTTCATCTCGCTGGTCAAGGATACATCGCTGGCCGCCGCGATCACGGTGCCGGAGATGTTCCAGGCGGCGCAGCGCATCGTCGCCACCACCTACGAGCCGCTGATCCTCTATGTCGAGGCGGCGGCTCTCTACCTGGCGCTGAGCTCGGTGCTGTCGGCGTTGCAGGCGCGCCTGGAAAAGCGGCTCAACCGCTATGGCGGCTTCCTCGAGGCGCGCCCATGATCGGCCTCACCGACATAGAGAAGCGCTTTGGTGACAATCTCGTGCTGAACGGTGTGACCGTCACCATCGAGGAAGGCAGCGTCACCGCCCTTGTCGGCCCCTCGGGCGGTGGGAAAAGCACGCTTCTGCGCTGCATCAACCTGCTCGAGATCCCGACCTCGGGCACGGTGCGCATCGGCGACGACGCGCTCGAATTCCATCCCGGCGGCAAGGTTCCCGGCAGGGCCATCCAGCGCCTGCGGCTTCAGACCGGCATGGTGTTCCAGAATTTCCAGCTGTTTCCGCACCGCACGGCGATCGAAAACGTCATGGAGGGGCTGGTGACGGTGTTGAAATGGCCGGCCGGGCGAGCGCGCGGGCGGGCGCTCGCCCTGCTCGAAAAGGTTGGAATGGCGCACAAGGCCGACGCCTGGCCGGCGACGTTGTCAGGCGGCCAGCAGCAACGCGTGGCAATCGCCCGGGCGCTGGCGCCATCGCCGAAAGTGCTGCTGTGCGACGAGCCGACTTCGGCGCTCGATCCGGAACTGGCGCAGGAGGTGGTCGACGTGCTCGGCCAGCTCGCCAGCGAGGGCACCACCATGGTGATGGCGACGCATGATTTGCGCCTCGCCTCCAAAATCGCCCAGGAGGTGGTGTTCCTCGACGCCGGCAGCGTCGTCGAGAAAGGCCCCGCCGCAGTTTTGTTCAGCAATCCGGAGCGCCAGCGAACCAAGCGGTTCATCGCGACGCTGAAGCAGGAGGCGGAGAAGGAAGGCGGCGGCGAAGGTTAATGCATGTCGCCCAAAACGGCGTAGCGGTTTTGGGGTGACCATCACAAACAACAAAAAAACCCGGCGCGAGGCCGGGTTTTTCCAAATTCGAAGGCGAGAAGCGCTCAGGCTGCTTCTTCCTGCTCGGCTTCTTCGTTGTCGGCCTTGGCGCCGCGCTTCGGTCCCTTGTTGAGGTTCACCTCGATGAGCCGCACCGCTTCGGTTTCCGACATGCGGTTGACGGCCGCGATCTCGCGCGCCATGCGGTCGAGTGCCGCCTCATAAAGCTGGCGTTCGGAATAGGACTGCTCCGGCTGATTGTCGGCGCGGTAGAGGTCGCGCACAACTTCCGAGATCGAGATCAGGTCGCCGGAATTGATCTTCGCATCATATTCCTGGGCGCGGCGCGACCACATGGTGCGCTTGACGCGGGCGCGGCCCTGCACGACCTTCAGCGCGCGATCGACGTAATCCTCTTCCGACAGCTTGCGCATGCCGATGGAGGTCGCCTTGGCGACCGGGACCTTCAGACGCATCTTGTCCTTCTGGAAGTCGATGACGAACAGTTCCAGCTTGTGGCCCGCAACTTCCTGCTCATCGATCGAGACGATCTGGCCAACGCCATGCGCCGGATAGACGATGTACTCGCCGGTCTTAAAACCGTGACGCGCTGCGCTGGACTTCTTCTGCGGGGTGATTGTTGCCATTACGCCATGAACTCCTTGGTGTGGAACCGGCATTCTGCCGGTCGAACTCGCGCGATCGGGTACCGATCGTTAGCCGCACAACTACGAACCCACCGGAAAAGCCGAGGGCGGCAAATCGCATAGTCGCGACTGCCTGCCCCAGATCACTCTGATCCGGATTGAAAAATTCACCTTTCAGTGATTTGGGGCGTTTGCGCCATAAATCGACGTTGTGTCACCGGCATGTTTGGTTCGTGTAGCACAAAAAGTCGGAAGAATCAAGGTTTTGCTGCACGCGCGAAGGTCAAGCGCGATCTCCGCCTGTCAAGGCAGTTAACGTGCGGTGCCTGTCAGCACGCGTGACGCCGATCAAACCGGCGTCGCCATTACGGTGCCACGCGCTCGTTTTGGACGCGCAAGGACGCTGTGACACTTTGATCTGGCGCATAGTCCTTCCGAAAATCGATTTCGATTTTCGCGGTCGAGCGCTAGTCACCCTGACCGGGCTCGGGAGAAAAATATTTTTCGAACTTGCCGGCCTCGCCATCGAAGGACTTGGCGTCGGCCGGAGGCTCCTTCTTGGCGGTGATATTGGGCCATTTATCGGCGTATTCGGTGTTGATCTGCAGCCATTTGTCGAGCCCTGGCTCGGTGTCCGGCTTGATCGCGTCGGCCGGGCATTCCGGTTCACAGACGCCACAGTCGATGCACTCGTCGGGATGAATGACGAGCATGTTCTCGCCCTCATAAAAACAGTCGACCGGACAGACCTCGATGCAGTCCATGTATTTGCATTTTATGCAATTATCGGTCACGACATAGGTCATCGGTCGGCTCCGGGACGTCCCGTTTTATCAGGGCGACGTGGCGTCCAATCGGACGCATAAGGTACGCTCTAACACTTTGAATCCACGCATCGTGCTCTTGGAAAATCGATATCGATTTGTGGGCCGATGCGATAGGCTTTCTTGGTGAGGTAACGTCTTTGCCTGCCGCTTGCAAGGGCAGCCATTGCGCGTGATGCCGGTGTTTCCGGAATGGATTTCCTGCCGGTGATGCGACGAAAGCCGGTTATGCGTCAGTCGTCGCCGAACAACCGGTCGGTTTCTCGGCGTTCCTTCTTGGTCGGGCGGCCGCTGCCGGCATCACGCAGTGCGGGGATCGCATCGCGAACGGCCTCGCCCTTTGGTGCCGGCGGCGGCGAGATATCCTCGTAGAGCAAGCGCGCTTCCTCGGCGGGACCGCGCCGGCTGCCGGTGCCGAGCACCTTCCAGACGAAGATGCGCCGCTCGAGAGTGATGGTCAGGACGTCGCCGAGGCGGACCAGATCGGAGGCCTGCGCTGCTTTGTCGCGATTGATGCGAACGCGTCCGGCCACCACCAGCTTCGCCGCCAGCGAGCGCGATTTCACCGCACGCGAAAAGAACAGCCATTTGTCGATGCGCTGGCGGGCATCAGTGACCATCGGAGCGAACGAACCTACTTCTTCAGGTGGTCGCGCAACGCGGCGAGCTTGGCGAAGGGGGAATCCGGGTCGAAGCGCACCGGACGCTCCTCGCGAGGCTTCGGCTGGAACGCGGGCTTTCCACCAGGCGCGCCGCCCTTGCCGTCCGGCCTGCCGCCTTTCCAGTCGGGCCGGCTTTCGCGACGATCGGGGCGCTCGCCCTGCGGCTTGCCGTCGCGCCGTTCGCCTGGCTCGCCCTGGGGCTTGGGCTTGAACTTGCTGCGGTCGAAGCGCGGCTTGCCGGCGCCGTCGCCGTCGCGGCGTCCTTCACGGGCGGGCCGGTCGCCTGGAGCGCCGGCCTGCTGCCCGGCCTCTGCCGGCGCGTTGCTGCGGCCATCGCGCGCGGCTTGTCCGCTGCGCGGGCGATTGTCCCTGTCACGGGGCCGGTTGTCGTGGTGGCGGTGGCGTGGGCGCTGGTCGAAGCGGCCCTGCCGCCACAACAGGATGGGTTTTGGTTCTTCTGCCTCTTTCTCGGCCGCTGGAGCAGCCTCGCCGGTGGCGGCTTCCGCCGCCGCGGCAGGTTCGGCCGAGACTGCTGCCGTTGCGGGCGAGGCTTCGGAAGCCGGCTCCGCCGGTGCGACCTCAACCTCGGCGGTTTCGGGTGCTGCCTCTCGAACTGCGGCTTCAGCTGCAGGCAGTGCCTCTACCGTGACCTCAGGCGGAGTTTGCAGCTGAGCTTCTGCGACAGGTTCCGCTTCGGCAGCGGGTTCCGCGAGAGCCTCCGCCGTGGCTTCTGCCACTGCATCCGGCTCAGAACTGTCGGCCGGCGCCTCGGCGGCTGCGTCGGCAATCGCGGCTTCAGCTGCCTTGGCCTGTTCGGCTTGTTCTTCCGCCGCCTGCTTGGCCGCGGCGGCTTCGCGCGCGGCATTGTCCTGTGCCTCGAGCCGTGCCTTCACCTCGACAGCCGGCTTCGGCTCGGCCCGGTAGCCGAGGCCTTTCAGAATCTCTTCCATGTCGTCGGCCGTGGCGCCGAGGATCGACATCATCGGCGGCGTCACCATGAAGGACTGACCATCATAGGCGCCGTCAGGGCGCTGGCCGAGGCCCGGCTTCCAGTTGGTTGCTGGCCGGATCAGGTCGGCCAGCCGTTCGAGGATGTCGACGCGCACCGCGCGACGGCCGAGATTGCGGTAGCCGGCCAGCTTGTAGAAGGTCTTGTCGAAGGTGGGATCGATGACCACCGAGGTGCGGCCGGAGGCCAGCGCGTGAACCACGTCGCCAAAGCCAGGCTTGTCCTTGCCGTCGTTCTGCAGCGCCCACAACAGAGTCACCAGTCCGGCCGGAGCCGGCTTGATCAGCGCGGGCACGAAGACGTGGTAGGCGCCGAAGCGCACGCCGAGCCGGCGCAGGGCGGCGCGGCCCTCCTGGTCGAGCGACTTCATCTCCTCGGCGATGTCGCGGCGGTTGATGAGGCCGAAATTCTCGACGAGCTGGAAGGCGATGCCGCGGCCGATGCCGGTGATCTGCTCGGCGTTCTTGAGGTCGACCAGCGGCTTCAGCAGCGACTCGATCTGGAAATTGACGAAGCGCTCGGCGCGCGCCGCGACCTTGTCGCGGGCGGGACCGGTGAGCTGCTCGTCGGCCAGCAGCACCAGGCGCGGCTTCAACGGCTCGTCGCCTGCGACCAGCGTGCCGATCGGCGCGCCGATCCAGCGCAGCGTGCCATCGGAGCCGAGCGCGATGTCGCCATTGGCCGAGGCGCCGAAGCGTTCGGCCCGCGCCTCGAATTCGGCTGCAAGCGCCTTCTGGGCTGCTGTGCGCACCGCCTTGGCGTCCTCGCCGCCGGCGCTTTGGTCCGCGGTGAAGCGGAACCCCTGCAACTCGCCGACATGATGGCCTTCGACGAGGACGGTTCCGGTTGGACTGATTTCGGCTTCAGGCATGGTATTTTCTCTAAGGCGCCGCATGAGGACGGAAGTCCTGCGGTCTACGAAGCGTTTCGTCAACCGCTCATGCAGCGCATCCGACAATCTGTCTTCGATTTCGCGCGTCTTTTCCTGCCAGTGTGCCTGATCGGCCAGCCAGCCGGGCCGGTTGGAAACGAAAGTCCAGGTGCGGATCTGGGCGATCCGGTGCGACAGCGTGTCGATGTCGCCCTCGGTGGTGTCGGCGCGGCGCACCTGCTCGGCCATGTAATTCTCATCGACATGGCCATGCCTGGCAAGGTCCATGTAGATCGAGGCGATCAGGTCGGCATGCTGAGCCGGGGCGATCTTCCTGTAATCGGGAAGGGCGCAGGCCTCCCACAACAGCGCCACGCGCCTGGCGTCGGTGGCAAGCGTCCGGATGTCCTCGTCGCGGGACAGATGTTCGAGCGCCTGCGCATCGACCGCCGGCAGCGCGCGCGTCAGGCCTTCAACCGGCGCGTTGGTCTCGATCGAGCGCTTCAGCGCGTCGAGGTTGGCGAAATCGAAACGCGCGGTGCGCCATTGCAGCACCTTCACCGGGTCGAAATCATGCGCCTCGATCTTCTTGACCAGTTCCTCGTCCAGTGGATCGACCTGGCCGGTGACGCCAAAAGTTCCGTCGCGCAAGTGGCGGCCGGCGCGGCCGGCGATCTGGCCGAGCTCGGCCGCCGTCAGGTTGCGATACTGGTAGCCGTCGAACTTGCGGTTCTGGGCGAAGGCGACGTGATCGAGATCGAGGTTAAGGCCCATGCCGATCGCATCGGTGGCAATCAGATAATCGACATCACCCGACTGGAACAGCTCCACCTGCGCGTTGCGGGTGCGCGGCGATAGCGCGCCGAGCACGACTGCCGCACCGCCCTGCTGGCGGCGGATCAGTTCGGCGATGGCATAGACCTCGTCGGCGGAGAAGGCGACGATCGCCGTACGTCGCGGCAGGCGGGTCAGCTTCTTGGAGCCGGCATAGGCGAGATGCGACAGCCGTGGCCGCGTCACCACCGACACCCCCTTCAGCAGACGCTGGAGGATGCCGTGCATGGTCGCTGCGCCGAGCAGCAGCGTCTCCTGGCGGCCGCGTAGATGCAGGATGCGGTCGGTGAAGATGTGGCCGCGCTCGAGATCGCCGGCCAGCTGGACCTCGTCGACGGCGACGAAGGCGGCGTCGGTCTCGCGCGGCATGGCTTCCACGGTGCAGACCGAATATCTGGCGCCGTCGGGCTGGATCTTCTCCTCACCGGTGATGAGCGCCACCTTGTGAGCGCCGACCTTCTCGCAGACGCGTGAATAGACCTCGCGAGCGAGCAGCCTGAGCGGCAGGCCGATAATGCCACTTTCATGCGCCACCATGCGCTCGATGGCAAGATGGGTCTTGCCGGTGTTGGTCGGCCCGAGCACAGCGGTCACGTCGCGGCCTGACAGGATCAGTGGCTCAGTGTGTTTCGGCTGGATGTTCATCGACCTGGAAACTAAGGCTCTCTGCCTCGCGTTGTCGGGAGCGCGCCCCGTGGTGGCGCGGGTGACAGCCGACACATAGGGATTTCGGGCGCGAAGCGAAAGCAGAATATTCCGATGACAGCTCGAAGCCTTCCGTCGGCGTCGACAATCCGTTCCGCCGTTCCGATTTAACAGTTGGAACGAGTCTGGAACGAATCGGCTACGAATCGCTGACTCACGCAGATTCAGGGTTTGTTCACGGCTACATCTGGATTTTTCGCCGGCGAGTCTCACCACATGCTGAATCGCCGAACTGGCCCGTTTCATGCAGGGCTGACGTCGCCGTTAACCTTTGCCGCTGAACGATCGACGCAGGTCGGCGGGCCTCATCCAACATTCTGAAATTATTAATTCTTTCCTAACGCGCCTTAACGATTTGGAGATGTTTTCAGCCTTTGTCGTTAACGGTGCGCTCAAAGCCGGAACGAAACGGCTACGAATCGGCGCTGGCGCATGTTTCCCGGTTTGTTCACCCCAATATGTTGTGTCGTGAACAGGTTTTCCACCTGTTATCCACACGCCGTGAACAGGGTTTTGCACAGGCTGCACGGCCGCCGCTAATTTTTGCGTGCCGCTTCGGCACAAATCGGCGTCACGTCCATCGGTCGGCGCAGTCGCTGCACGAGGACCAGACTGCCAGCAATGCAGTACGGCTTGGTTCAAGCCTCTCCGACGGCATAGCGCTGCAACGTAGGGCCGACGTTCTGGATAATTTCGTCGTGCGACAGGGCGACGACGGGCGGAAGCCGCAGCAGGTATCGGCACATCGCCAGACCCAGCAACTGGCTCGAAACGAGCCCGGCCCGTCGACCGGTATCGGCGGGGTCAGCGATCGCCGCAATCACCGGCCTCACCTGGTTGCCAAATACGTCGCGCAATTTTTCCGCGGCGAATTCGTTCGACGTCGCCGAACGCAGCAGAATTGCCATGCCAGGGCCGCTGGCCGGGCCCTCCCAGACTTCGAGAAAACGCCTGATCAGCGTTTCGCCGATGGCGTTTCGGTCGATCACCCGCAGTGCCGGCAATTGCAGGTCGACGACCGCCGCCCTGGCGAACAGCTCGTCCTTGCTGCGGAAATAGCGGATCACCATGGCCGGATCGATCGAGGCATGCGCCGCGACGTCACGGATCGAGGCGCCCTCATAGCCGTGCTCGGCGAACAGGAGCTTCGCGGCCTCCAGGATTTTGGCGCGCGTACGGTCCGACTTTCCGGGTTTTTTCGGCTGATTCTCGGTCATGAAATGCTTATGCCAACAGCCGTTGACAAATTCAATGGCTTCGTCTAGAAAGTCAACGACCGTTGATAAATGGAGAGAGAGATGTTGCCCGAAACCACGGAAGTCCTGATCGTTGGCGCCGGCCCGACCGGCATGGCGCTGTCCATCGTGCTGCACCAGGCCGGTGTCGATCACGTCCTGATCGACAGGCTGGAGGAGGGCCTCCAGACCTCGCGGGCTGGCGTCATCCACGCGCAGACGCTGGAAACGCTGGAGCCTCTCGGCGTTACGCAGCGGCTGAGCGAACTTGCCCTGAAGCTGCAGAATTTCACCATCCGCGACCGCAACCGGGCGCTGCTCAATCTCGATTTCAGCAAGCTTCCTTCGAGGCATCCCTATCTGATGATGCTGCCTCAGAACCTGACCGAGCAAGTGTTCGCCGAACGGATCGCTGCCCTGGGCGGCGTGATTCATCGCTCGATCGAGGCCAAGGCAGTCGTTCAGGACGCTGACGGCGCACACGTGACGGTGATCGAGAACGGCCGCCAGGAACTGATATCGGCACGCTACGTCGTTGGTGCCGACGGCATGCACAGCCTGGTGCGCAGGTCGACCGGCATCGAGTTCGACGGCGCCGCCTATGACGCGTCGTTCGTGCTCGCCGATGTTCGTCTCGACTGGCCGGTTGGCCCGACGGAAGTGTCGCTGTTCTTTGCACCGGCCGGGCTGGCGGTGGTGGCACCGCTCCCGGACGGTTCGTACCGGGTCGTCGCGACAATGGATGACGCACCGGAAAACCCCGCGGTCACCGACATCCAGGCGCTGCTCGACAGCCGTGGTCCGACCAAGAAAAGAACCCGGGTGCTCGACCTGGCGTGGAGCTCGCGTTTTCGCGTGCATCACCGCCTGGTCCGCTCGTATCGCAAGGACCGGTTGTTCCTCATCGGCGATGCCGCGCACGTGCACAGCCCGGCGGGAGGGCAAGGCATGAACACCGGCATCATCGACGCGGTCGTGCTTGGCCAGTTGCTTGGCGACGTGGTGAACGGCGTGCGCCCGGAAACCGCGCTCGACCTCTACGAAACGCTGCGCCGCCCGGCGGCCCAGGAGGTGCTTGAACTGGCGGGCATGATGACCGAGATGGCGCTTTCCCGCAATTCGGTGAAGCGGTTCGTCCGCAATCTCGTGCTTTCGGCGCTGAATCTCACTCCATTTCTGAAGCGTCGCATCGCCTTGAAACTGTCGGGCCTCAGCCGGGCGTCGCTTGCCCGCCTGCCGGCACCTTCGCGCCAGCCGGGTCCAGTCGCCCAGACCAAGCCGGCAGCCGAACCAGGGCTGAAGCGTGTCGCCTGACGGCCGGAGTAATTCGGATCCCGGCCTCGAACTCGGCCGTGTGGGCGGTTAGACCCGTGAAACAGTCGCCGGCAACAGGCCGACGCCTCAGGTGAAATAACGCCTCACGTGATATACTGGCCGCCATTGGCTGATATGGTCGAGCCGGTGATGAAACCGGCATCGTCTGACGCGAGGAAGACGACGCAGCGTGCGATCTCTTCCGGCTCGCCGAGTCGGCCGACCGGGATCTGCGGGATGACGCGCTCATTGAGCACCTTCTCGTCCATCGCCCTGACCATCTCGGTGGCGATGTAGCCGGGGCAGATGACATTGACGGTGATACCGACCCGCGCCCCTTCCTGGGCGAGCGCCTTGGTAAAGCCGATATCGCCGGCCTTCGACGCCGAATAATTGACCTGGCCGGTCTGGCCTTTCTGGCCATTGATCGAGGAGATGGTGATGACGCGGCCGAACTTGCGGTCGCGCATGCCGACCCACAGTGGGTGCGTCATGTTGAAGACGCCGGAAAGATTGGTGTCGACGACCTCTTTCCACTGCTCGCGCGTCATCTTGTGGAACATGGCGTCGCGGGTGATGCCGGCATTGTTGACCAGAACGGAAACCGGGCCGAGATCGGCCTCGATCTGCTCGATGCCGGCGGCGCAGGCATCGTAGTCGGCGACCGACCATTTGTAGACGGGGATGCCGGTCTCTGCCTTGAATTTCTGCGCCGCTTCGTCATTGCCGGCGTAGTTCGCGGCGACCTGATAGCCGGCGGTTTTCAGGCCGATCGAGATCGCGGCGCCAATGCCGCGCGACCCACCGGTGACGAGTGCTACCTTTGTCATAATATCCTCCCTTTTTCTCGATCGGCGGGCGGCGAACGGAAACGCTCTAACGGCGGAGCCTGTTCGCCACCGACTGTTTCACGGGTTGCTCGCTCTGTCCTCACGGCGCTTTGCAGATGACTTCACAGCGCTTCCACGCACATGGCGACCCCCATGCCGCCGCCGATGCACAGCGTGGCGAGACCTTTCCTGGCACTTCTGCGGCGCATCTCGTATACCAGCGTGTTGAAGATGCGGGCGCCGGAGGCGCCGATCGGATGGCCGATGGCGATGGCGCCGCCATTGACATTGACGATCGACGGATCCCAGCCCATGTCCTTGTTGACGGCGCAGGCCTGGGCGGCGAAGGCTTCGTTGGCCTCGACCAGGTCGAGATCGCCGACCGACCAGCCGGCCTTGGCCAGCGCCTTGCGCGAGGCGGGAATGGGCCCGGTGCCCATGATCTGCGGATCGACACCCGCGGTCGCCCAGGACACGATGCGCGCCAGCGGCGTGATGCCGCGCTTTGCGGCTTCCGCTTCGGTCATCAGCAGCACGGCGGCTGCGCCGTCATTGATGCCGGAGGCATTGGCGGCGGTCACCGTGCCGTCCTTGTCGAAGGCCGGTCTCAGCTTGGTCATGGCCTCGATCGTGGCGCCGTGGCGGATATATTCGTCCTGGTCGACAATGGTGTCGCCCTTCTTGCCCTTGACGGTGAAGGCCACGATCTCGTCCTTGAATTTGCCGGCCTTCTGCGCGGCCTCTGCCTTGTTCTGGGAGGCCAATGCGAGCTGGTCCTGGTCCTCGCGGGTAATCTGGAACTGGCGAGCGACGTTTTCGGCCGTGTTGCCCATGTGGTAGCCATTGAAGGCATCCCACAGCCCATCCTTGATCATGATGTCGATCATCTTGTAGTCGCCCATCTTGACGCCGGCGCGCAGGTGTTGAGCGTGCGGGGCCAGCGACATCGATTCCTGCCCGCCGGCGACGATCACCTTGGCATCGCCTGTCGCGATCTGCTGCATACCGAGAGCAATAGCGCGCAGACCTGAGCCGCAAACCTGGTTGAGGCCCCAGGCGGTGGTTTCCTTCGGCAGGCCGGCTTCGATAGATGCCTGGCGGGCGGGGTTCTGGCCCTGAGCCGCGGTCAGCACCTGGCCGAGGATGACCTCGTCGACCCCCGCCGGCTCGACACCGGTACGGGACAGCAACTCCTTGATGACGACGGCACCAAGCTCATGCGCCGGCGTGGCGGCGAAGGCGCCGTTGAAGGAACCGACGGGCGTGCGCGCCGCACTGGCGACAACGATGGCAGCGGACATGTTCTTCTCCACACTTCGAGGTATCGAGGTTTTGGTATCGCAGTTTGTATCGTCAGGGCTTTTCTTGCCCTTTCAATGATCCAAGTCAAACCGGAAATGGGCATACCGGCCATGCGCCGCAAGCAGGTTGCGCATCGTGGTGGATACAGCCGGCCCATTGCTGCGCAGCATTTTTAGCCCGCCGTGCAGCATTAATTGATGCCGCACTGCACAAACCGCTTGGAATTGTGACGCTTTTGCGCATATCCTTGAAAAGGCGCAATCGTTACCGGCAGCTTACCTCAAGTGCGCCGGTGTCCGGGAGGATGCTGATGGCCGCGAAAGACGAACCGATTATCATCAAGAAATATGCCAATCGCCGCCTCTACAACACCGGCACCAGCACCTATGTGACGCTCGAGGACCTTGCCGAAATGGTCAAGAAGGGCGTGGAGTTCACCGTCCAGGACGCCAAGACCGGCGACGACATCACCCATCCGGTGCTGACCCAGATCATCTTTGAACTGGAGAACAAGGAAGGGCAGAACATGCTGCCGATTCCGTTCCTGCGCCAGCTGATCGCTTTTTACGGCGACCAGATGCAGATGATCGTGCCGAGCTTCCTCGAACAGTCGATGATCGCCTTCTCAAAGGAGCAGGAACGCTTCCGCGAGCAGATGAAGGGTGCGTTGGGCAAGTCGCCGCTGGACATGATGAAGATCGCCACGCCGATCAAGGCGCTGGAAGAGCAGACGCGCCGCAATATGGAGATGTTCCAGAACGCCATGCGCCTGTTCACGCCCTTCCCACCCGCTGGCCCACCCGCAGGCTCGAATGGCACTTCCGCAGCGCCGGCGGAGCCGGCCAGGAAAGAGACGTCGGAAAAGCCCGACGACCTTCAGGAACTGAAGGAACAGATCGCCGCCATGCAGCGCAAGCTCGACACGATGTCGTGATCGCCGGCCGGACCAAGCCCGGCCGAAATCTCTCATCAGCAGGCCGTATCAGAAATCTCCGCTCGAATGCGGCTGAGTCCCGCCCGACCCGCGCTATTTCGTCGTCACCGTCACCAGAGCCGTAACGGGTTTGCCGTCGACGAGAATGGGCTTGTGATGATCATCGGCAAGTAGGACGCCGATCACATGCTTGCCGGCGGCATCCGGGCAATGGCCGAAACGAGCCTTGACAAGATCGCCGCCAAAGTCGCTGTTCATGCTGTTGTACGGCTTGCCGGGTATGTTGCAGGTATCTCCGGCGGGATCGATCTTCATATGCAAATGGCCGCATTGGCTGACGCCGTCGCATTCACCCGCTGGCAGAAGCGTGAAGTTGCTGCTGACGACGACGCCTATCGCCTTCTCTGGGTCATTGCCGAGTTCGATGACCGAACCGGCCGCCGGCCAGGCGATTTGCAGGGTTGGCCGATCTTCGGCCTGGGCAGACCCGAGCGACAGTAAAGAGAAAGCAAGGGCAGTCGTTGCGATGGTGCGAAGCATGGTATCATCGATTACATGTCGGCGTCGTGCTATTGGCAGGCATGACCAGCCCAACGGATACCGGCGAAGCCGCCAACCCCAAGCGCTATCATCACGGCAATCTGGTCGAGGCCTTGATCGCTGCCACCGTAGAGATCATCGAAGAGCGCGGAGCAGAGCATGTCTCGGTGCGCGAGGCGGCAAAACGTGCCGGCGTTTCGCCCGGCGCGCCATTCCGGCATTTCCGCTCGAAATCAGCACTGCTGACCGCCGTCGCCGAACAGGCGATGAACCGGCTGACCGAGGCCGTTGCCGATGCACAGTCCAAAGTCGGCAGCGCAGATCCCATTGTGGCCTTCGAAGCGATCGGGCAAGGCTATCTGGAGTGGGCGATCAGCAATCCCACGCATTTCCAGATCATCAGTTCTCGGACGCTGATCGATTTCGACGCGTCGGACAGTCTTCGTGATCAGAATGAAGCCGTTCGCCGGAAAATGATCGACCTGCTGACCCAAGCGCAACAACAAGGTCGGCTTGCCCCGGACACCGACTTCGATCATCTGGTGCTTGCCGCCCGCGCATTTGTCTATGGCCTGGCACGCATCGCGATCGATGGTCATTTCCCGGAGTGGCATCCGTCCGAGCCGCCATCGCTCGCCATACGGAAAGCTCTGCGTCTTTTCATCAGCCAGATGACAAATCCCGAAACGCAATCTTACGAGCGCCCTGAAGTGGCTTCCGGGGATCGCTGACAAAACTGTCTTCGCACTGCAAAACCTGTCTTCGCACTGGTGTCAGGCGTACAGCTTTGAGTGAGGGTGTCCTCTTTCATGACAAAAATTTCCTGTCATCGCCACTGAGTGCCGCTGTTTTTGCGCCACACGAGGCATATATGCTGCACTGCAATATGGTCCGTTAGCGCCGTAATGAAGGATTTCGCCTTGCCCAGCAGAAAAACCGCCATCGTCACCGGTTCCACCTCGGGCATCGGCCTGGCAATCGCCCATGCCCTCGCGGCCGATGGCTGCAACATCGTCGTCAATTCCTTTTCAGACACGGCCGACGACCAGGCCGTCACCGATGCGATCGCCAAGCATCACGGCGTGAAGACTGTCTACATCAAGGCAGATATGTCGAAGCCGGCCGAATGCCGGGCGCTGGTCCCAAAGGCAGCCGAGAGCTTCGGCTCGGTCGACATCCTGGTCAACAATGCCGGCATCCAGCATGTCGCGCCGGTGGAAGAATTTCCCGTCGAGAAGTGGGACGCCATCATCGCCATCAATTTGTCGTCGGCCTTTCACACCATCGCCGCCGCCATCCCGCTGATGAGAGAAGCCGGCGGCGGCAGGATCGTCAACATCGCCTCGGCCCATGGGCTGGTCGCCTCGCCGTTCAAATCGGCCTATGTCGCGGCCAAGCACGGCATCATGGGACTGACCAAGACGGTCGCTTTGGAACTGGCGCGCGACAAGATCACCTGCAACGCCATCTGTCCCGGCTATGTGCTGACGCCGCTGGTCGAGGCGCAGATCCCCGACCAGATGAAGGCGAACAAGATGGACCGCGACACGGTGGTCCGCGAGGTCATGCTCGACAGGCAGCCGACCAAGGAATTCGTCACGGTCGAGCAAGTTGCCGCTGCCGCGGTATTCCTGTGCTCGGATGCGGCAGCGCAGATCAACGGCACGCAAATCTCGGTCGACGGCGGCTGGACCGCGCAGTGATCCATCCAATGGCTCTCTACAGATCAAGGACAACGCCATGACGACAAACGGCAAGGCGGAGGAGCCCAAGAAGATCAACGTCGCGCTGCAGGGCGGCGGCTCGCACGGCGCCTTTTCCTGGGGCGTGCTCGACCAGCTGCTGGAGGACGGACGGCTCGACATCGCGGCGGTTTCGGGCACCAGCGCCGGCGCCATGAACGCCGTGGCGCTGGCCGACGGCTTCGTCCGCGGCGGCGTCGAGGGCGCGCGGCAGAAGCTCGACGATTTCTGGCGCGCGGTGGCGCGGAAGGGCCGGTTCAGCCCGGTGCAGCGCATGCCGTGGGACGTCGCCTGGGGCAACTGGTCGATCGAGAACACGCCGGGCTATCTGTTTTTCGACACGATGTCGCGGGTGTTTTCGCCCTATGTCGCCAACCCGCTCGGCCTCAACCCGCTGCGCGACGTGATCGAACAGGAGATCGATTTCGGCAATGTGCGCGCCTGCAAATCGATGGAGCTGTTCATCTCCGCGACCAATGTCGAGACCGGGCAGTTACGCGTCTTTTCCGATGGCGAGATCGATCTCGACACGGTGATGGCGTCGGCTTGCCTGCCGCAGCTGTTCCGCGCCGTCGAGATCAAGGGTGTGCCCTACTGGGATGGCGGCTATGGCGGCAATCCGGCGCTGTTCCCGTTCTTCAAGACGACTGCCACCGAGGACGTGCTTTTGGTGCAGATCAATCCGGTGGTCCGCGAGGGGACGCCGAAGAGCGCCAACGAAATCCAGAATCGCATCGACGAGATCACCTTCAACGCCGGACTCTTGCGCGAATTCCGCTCGATCGCCTTCATCAAGGAGCTGATTGCCGCCGGCCGGCTGCCGCATGGCGAATACCGCGACATCCGCATGCACCGCATCGATGCCGACGAGGCATTCAAGGACCTGTCGGCATCGTCCAAGGTCAATGCCGAATGGGCGTTCCTGACCTATCTGCGCGACCTTGGCCGCACCGCCGCCAGCGACTGGCTGGAGGAGAATTACGACGCCGTCGG
Source organism: Mesorhizobium sp. WSM4817 (assembly GCF_055811135.1). Classification (NCBI taxonomy): domain Bacteria; kingdom Pseudomonadati; phylum Pseudomonadota; class Alphaproteobacteria; order Hyphomicrobiales; family Phyllobacteriaceae; genus Mesorhizobium; species Mesorhizobium sp. WSM4817. The sequence goes on from NZ_JBVVQQ010000018.1 coordinate 62,514, forward strand.
CAAGCGGCCGACGCTTGACCTCTCAGGCGAGCTCGACGACGGCTTCAAGCCGATGCGTGGGCCGGCACCGGGCCGGCGGGTCAAGGAGTTCCTTGCAGCACGCAAGAAGCCCGAGGCAGCGCGTCGCCGAGCCTGAGGCGTTTTGTTTGTCAGTTTTTTTGCAAGGCTAGATCGATCACCTTGATCAGCGCGGCCGCAGCCCGCCGCTGCTCGTCCGGATCGCTGATGCGCATCTTCATGCCTTCCAGCCCGTCGAGCAGCATGTCGGCCAGCAATTTTGCCGACAAGCCCTTGGCGGTGAGATCGACGCCATTGCGTCCGGCCTCGCTCTGGATCGCTGCCGCGACATGCTCGGAAAACCGGCTGCGCCAGCAGCCGATCAGGTCGGCGAGACTCGATTTCATGTCAAGGAGTTCGGCGCCATGCGGCGAGGCGTGGACGGTGCGCGTCATCGAGATCAGCGCTTCGTCGATGGCCCGCATCGTGCGCTCGGCAAATGGTTCTTCGCCGGCGAGTGCCGTTTTCGCCTGCTCGAGCGAGCGGGATAGCAGCATCAACGCAATGGCGCGATAAATATCGGTCTTGTTCTTGAACTGGAGATAAAGCGCCGGCCGCGACATGTCGGCGGCACGCGCAATGTCGTCCATGGTGGTGCGGGCGAAACCATAGGCCAGAAACACCTTCATCGCGCTGTCCAGAATGCGGGCGCGCTTGGGGTCGGTGGCGATGTCCTCGATCTCGATCATGGCGCGACTTTATCCTGCAAAAGCTCTATTGACAAAATGACGTAATTTGTCAACATGTATAAGGGCGAATGACCGACCGGCCTTTTGCCCCGGGCTGTGGACCACAACAAAGGGTATCCCCATGCGCCTCACCGTCGACGGGCAGGCATTCGACGTCAATGCCGATCCCGAAATGCCGCTGCTGTGGGCGCTGCGCGATTTCATGGGCAAGACCGGGCCGAAGTTTGGCTGCGGCATCGCCGCCTGCGGCGCCTGCACAGTGCATGTCGACGGCCAGCCGGTGCGCTCCTGTTCATTGCCTGTCGGTGAGGTCACCGGCGCGGTCACCACGATCGAAGGCATCGGCACCGAAGGCAGACTGCATCCGGTACAGCAGGCATGGCTGGAAGAGCAGGTCGCCCAGTGCGGCTACTGCCAGGCCGGCCAGATCATGAGCGCGGTGGCGCTGCTCGACCAGGTTGCCGACCCGACCGATGCCGACATCGACGATGCCATGGGCGGCAATCTCTGCCGCTGCGGCACCTACCCGAAGATCCGTGCGGCGATCAGACGAGCGGTCGTCCTCAAGACGGCGGGAATCTGACCATGGCCAGTGTCGGAAAGATCGCCCGCCGTACGTTTCTCATCGGCACCGCTGCCATCGCGGGCGGCGTCGCCGTCGGCTATTACTACTACCGCAAGCCCTTCCCGAATCCACTGGAAGACGACCTCGCCGCTGATGAAGCGACCTTCAACCCCTACGTGAAGATCGGCGCCGACAACACCATCACCATCGTCGCGCCGCGCGCCGAGATGGGCCAAGGCATCTCGACGACGCTTGCTGCCATGGTTGCCGAAGAGCTCGATGTCGGGCTCGACCAGATCAAGGTCGAGCACGGCCCGGCCTCCTACGCCTATTTCAATGCGGCGATCCTGGAAGAGGGCGGTCCGTTCGCCTTCTTCGACGAAAGCATGACCGCGGAAATAGTGCGCGCCGGCATGGGCGTGGTCGGAAAATTCCTCGCCCTGCAAGGCACCGGCGGTTCGACCTCGACGCTCGATGGTTTCGGCAAGATGCGGCAGGCAGGCGCCGCCGCGCGGCAGATGCTGATTGCAGCGGCCGCGCAAAAGCTCGGTATAGCTGCCGCCGATCTGGAAACAGCCAACGGCTCGATCCTGCACAAGGCGTCGGGCAAGTCGCTGACCTATGGCGCGGTCGCCGCGACCGCCGCGACAATGGCGCCGCCCGCGGAAATCAGGCTCAAAGACAAAGCCGGCTGGAAACTGCTCGGCAAACCGCAAAGACGCATCGACATGCTGGCCAAGGTCACCGGGGCGCCGATCTTCGGCATCGACGTGACGCTGCCGGAGATGCTGTACGGCACGGTCAAGATGAGCCCGCGCTTCTGGGCCAAGCCGGTCAAGGCGGATTTCTCCAACGCCGAGAAAATGCCTGGCGTGATCAAGATCGTGCCGATCGACACGAATTACGGCCACGGCTTCGGCATCATCGCCGAAAACACCTGGGCGGCGTTCAAGGCGGCGGAGGCGATCGACGCCGAATGGGCCGATCCCGAATATCCGCTGGACAGCGCCGGCATTTCCGAGGTGCTGAAGCAGGCGCTCGGCACCAAAGGGTCGGTGATGCGCGACGATGGCGATGTCGATACCGCTTTCGCCGACGCGCCGCGCGAAAGGATCGTCGAGGCCGACTATACGGTGCCTTATCTGGCACATGCGACGATGGAGCCGATGAACGCCACGGCGCGGCTGAAGGACGGCGTCCTCGACATCTGGTGCGGCAACCAGGCGCCGACCTTGGTGCGGCAGCTTTGCGCCAATGCTGTCGGCATTGAGCAGGACAAGGTCAGCGTCCACACCACCTTCATGGGCGGCGGCTTCGGCCGACGTATCGAGGTGGATTATGCGCTCTGTGCCGCGCTGATGGCGAAAGAAACGGCAGGCCGGCCCATCAAGGTGATTTGGACGCGCGAGGAGGACATGCGCCACGACGCCTACCGGCCGGCTTCGGTCGGCAAATTCCAGGCGCGGCTTGGCAACGACGGCATACCGGTCGCCGTCGACATGACAATCGCCTCGCCATCGCCGATAGCCAGCACCTTGCGCCGGCTGTTTCCCTCGATCCCGCCGCTTGGCCCCGACAAGTCCATTGTCGATGGGGCCTTCGACCAGCCCTACACCATCCCGAATTACCGGGTCAGCGGCATTGCTGCGCCCGCCTCCATCCCGGTCGGCTTCTGGCGATCGGTCGGCTGCTCGATCAACGGCTTCTTTCATGAGGGCTTCATGGACGAGATCGCCACCGCCGGGAAAACCGATCCGGTCGAACTGCGCAAGACGCTGATGGCTGCCTATCCGGCAGCGGTGAAGGTGGTCGAGAAGGTCGCCGAAATGGCGAAGTGGGGCGAGGCGCTGCCCGCCGGCAAGGCCAAGGGCATGGCGTTCACGCTGTCCTTCGGCAGTTGGGTCGGCGAGATCGTCCAGGTCGCCGACACGCCGTCCGGGATCCGCATCGAGAAGATGTGGATCGCCGCCGATGTCGGCACCGCGCTCGATCCTGATATCATCGAGGCGCAACTCATCTCCGCCGCCATCTACGGCCTGTCGGCAGCGATGGGTCAGGAGATTACTTTCGCCGACGGCATGGTCGAGCAGTCGAATTTTCATGACTACGACGCCATGCGCATCTCCCAGTGTCCGGCGTTCGAAGTCGCCATCCTGGAGAATTTTCACAAGATGGGCGGCGTTGGCGAAGTCGGCACGCCGCCGGCGGCACCGGCACTCGCCAATGCCATCTTCGCACTAACAGGCAAGCGCATCCGGGCACTGCCCCTGTCGAAGGAGGTGACCTTTGCATGAAGTATACCCATCATGCTGACAGTTGCTGCCATGCTGTTTCGATGGCGCCTCCCCAGCGGCAGAGGAAAGCCAAGGCACGGCACCGATGACGGTCGATGCAGCCAAGGGTTTGCCCGAGGGACGCGGTCTGGCGGTTGCTTTCGCATCCGCGCTGCGCCGAGTGTTATGTCGCAGATAAAAGGCCGCGCTGGTCCGGCGCGCTTCACGGCGGCCGCACCCTGCCCATCGAAGTATTACCCATCAACATTTCTGACTATATTGCGGTGCAACTTTGATGTAGAAGCTCGTTCGCCGATCACGGCAAGTTGAACACGGCCTTGCGCGCACCCATATCGGCGACGCGCCCGAGTTACAAGACGCGGCCTGGTCGAATCCCGCGCACTGGAAAAATGACGATGCCGAAGTACAGGTTTCACAAGCTTGCAGCCATTGTTGTGCTTGTCGGGTTCGCTGCGTGGATGGCGACGGGCGAGTTCTCGTCCGTCGGCAGCGCGGCCGCCGACAAACCCAAGGCGGGGGAGGTCGAGCAGCCAAAGGCGCCTGACGCCGGCAAGGCCAAGCCCGCTGAGGCAGAGCAGCCCAAGGCGCCGTTGCGCACCGTCGCGATCTTAACCCCGCCCAGGCGTACCTATGCGCGCGCCATCCGCATTTCCGGACTGACCGAAGCCGACAAGCGCGCGGTGCTGGCGACCCGGGTCGACGGCATCATCGACAAGCTGCCGGTCAAGCAAGGACAGCACGTCAAGACGGGCGACCTCGTGCTGATGCTTGCCACCGAGGAAAAGCTTTCGGCGCTCAGCAACGCCAAGCAGCTTGTCGCGCAGCGTCAGGCCGAACTCGATGCGGCCTCGCGGCTGGCGAAAACCGGCAATCTGCCCAAGCTGCAGCTCGACAACGCTCGCTCCACCCTGACCTTAGCGCAGTCGATGCTGGAAGCGATGCAAGCCCAGCTTGATCGCAATGAGGTGAGGGCTCCGTTCGACGGCGTCATCGACCGGGTGCCGGTGGAGCTTGGCAGTTCCGTGATGCAGGGCGGCGAGGTGGCAACCATTCTGAGCCTCGACCCTGTGATCGCCCGCGGCGAGGTCAGCGAGCGTGATCTCGGCTATCTGAAGATCGGCGACAAGGCGAATGTACGGCTGGTCAGCGGCCAGATCGTCGAGGGCACCGTGCGCTACATCAGCCGCGACGCGTCGTCCGCCACCCGCACCTTCCGGGTCGAGATCGCAATCCCTAATCCTGAGGGCACCATTCCTGCCGGGATGACGGCCGAGATCGGGCTCAGCGCGCAGCCGACCGACGCAGTCATGCTGCCGCGCTCCGTGGTGACGCTCGGCGACAAGGGCGATCTCGGCATCCGCGCCGTCGACAAGGACAACAAGGTCGTGTTCTTCCCGATCGATCTGGTCGACGATACGCCAACCGGCCTGGTGCTCGGCGGCATCCCTGCCGATGCGCGCATCATCGTCGCCGGCCAGGAACTGGTGAAGGAAGGCGAAGTGGTCAAGCCGGTCGAGGCCGACCAGGCGACCATCCAGAAGCTGCTGGGCGAAGCGACGGCCGGGACGCAGTAATCATGGATATCGTCAAACTCGCAATCAGCAATGCCAGGCTGACCATCTCGGTGCTGGTGTTCCTCATCCTTGCCGGTGCGGTCGCCTATCAGTCGACACCGAAGGAAGCGGAACCCGACGTTCCGATTCCGATGATGTATGTCAGCCTGATCTATCAGGGCATCTCGCCCGAGGATTCGGAACGCCTTCTGCTGCGGCCGATGGAAGCCAAGCTGAAGAGCCTCAAGGGGCTCAAGGAGATGCGTTCGGCCGCCTTCCAGGGCGGCGGTTACGTGCTGGTCGAATTCCACCCGCAGACGGATCTGGCGACGGCGCTGCAGGACACGCGCAGCAAGGTCCAGGACGGCAAGGCCGACCTGCCGCAGGCAGCCGAGGAGCCTGTGGTCTCCGAAGTCAACGTCTCCGAATTCCCCGTCCTTGTCGTGACGCTGTCGGGCGAAGTGCCCGAGCGCGTTCTGACGACGGCGGCGCGCGAGTTGCGCGACCGCATCGAGGAAGTGCCGGGCGTGCTGGAGGGCTCGCTGCAGGGCGCCCGCGACGATCTCGTCGAAGTCGTCATCGATCCGATGAAACTGTCTTCCTACGGGCTGCAGCTCGAGCAGCTGATCGGTGCGGTCGGCGATTCCAACAGTCTCGTCGCCGCCGGCAACATCGAAGGGTCCGAGGGCAAATACGCGGTCAAGGTGCCGTCGCTGATCGAAACGCCACAGGACGTGGCGGCGCTTCCGATCGTCGCCGGCCCCAATGCCGTGGTGCAGGCCCAGGATATCGCCACCGTCCGCTCCACCTTCAAGGACGCCGAGACGGTGACCCGTCTCGACGGCAAGCCGGCGATCGCCATCGAGGTGAAGAAGCGCATCGGCTCCAACCTGATCGACACGATCGCCCAGGTGAGGGCCGTGTCCGATGCCTTCATAAAGACCATGCCGGAAGGCATGCACGTCACCTACACGCAGGACAAATCGGTCTTCGTCAACCAGTTGCTCGGCGATCTGCAGAACCACGTCATGATCGCCGTGATCCTGGTGTTCATCGTCATTCTCTACGCGCTGTCGGGCCGCGCCTCGCTGCTGATCGGCCTCGCCATTCCATCGTCCTTCCTGATCGGCATCCTGCTGTTGGCGATGATGGGCTACACGATCAACATGATCGTGCTGTTCAGCCTCATCCTGGCGGTCGGCATGCTCGTCGACGACGCCATCATCGTCACCGAATTCGCCGAGCGGCGGATGAGCGAAGGCATGCCGAAGGCAGAGGCCTTCGCGCTTGCCGCCAAGCGCATGGCCGGTCCGGTCATCGCGGCAACGATGACGCGCATCGCCGCCTTCTCGCCGCTGCTGTTCTGGCCGGGCATCATCGGCGACTTCATGAAATACATGCCGATCACGCTGATCGTCACACTCTCGGCCTCGATGCTTTACGCACTGGTCTTTGCACCGGCGCTGGGCGCCTTGTTCGCCAAGGCGCCGCCGCATCACGAGAACGACAACCGCGACGGCTGGTACATGGCGGTGGTCAAGCAGGCGGTTCGCTTTCCCATCACCGTCATTCTGCTCACCGTCGTGCTTTTGTTCGGTGTTGGCTTTGCCTATTCGAAATACGGCGCCGGCGTCGAGTTCTTCCCGAATGTCGAGCCCGACTACGGCCTGCTTTATGTGCACGCCCGCGGCAATCTTTCGCTCGCCGAAATGGATGCCGCCACGACGACCGCGGAAAACCGGCTTCTCGGCTGGCCAGGGGTGAAATCGGTCTATACCCGAGTCGGCAAGACGCAAGGCGGCGGCCAGGACATTCCTGAAGACGTGGTCGGCGTCATCCAGTACGAGTTCGTCGACTGGCGCGAGCGCAAATCGGCGAACGCCATCCTGGACGAACTGCGCGGCGTCATGGCCGGCATTCCCGGTGTCGACGTCGAGGTTCGCGTGCCCGAGGCCGGCCCGCCCACCGGCAAGCCGATCCAGATCAGGCTTTCGGCCGTCGACCCGCAAGGCCTCGACGACAAGGCGCGCGCCGTCGCCGCGCGCATTGCCAAGGTCCCTGGTGTCATCGATATTTCCGACGGCCTGCCGCCGCCGGGCGTCGACTGGGCGCTCGACGTCGACCGCGCCAAGGCGGCACAATACGGCATCAGCCCGACCTCGGTCGGAACGGTGGTGCAACTGGTGACGAACGGGCTGAAGCTCAGCGAATACCGGCCGGCCGGTGCTGACGACGCCGTCGACATCAGGCTGCGCCTGCCCGAGGACCGGCGCACGCTGTCGACGCTCGACGACCTCAGGGTGCAGACGTCGCAAGGGTCGGTGCCGCTCTCGAATTTCGTCGCGCGCAAGCCCGAGCCGACCGTCGGCATCCTCAACCGCATCGACGGCGCGCGCACCGTGGTCGTCCAGGCCAATGTCGCCGCCGGCGAGCAGGTCGCTTCCGTCCAGCAGCAGGTCACCCAGGCGGTCGCCGAGATGGATCTCGGCAGCGGCATACGCTGGAAGCTTGCCGGCTCGAACGAGGACAGCGCCGAGGCCAGCGCTTTCCTCAGCAAAGCCTTCGGCGCCGCGATCTTCCTGATCTTCCTGGTGCTGCTGATGCAGTTCAACAAGTTCACCAGCGTTTGGCTGGTGCTGTCCTGCGTGGTCATGGCGACGGTCGGCGTGTTCCTGGGATTGCTGTTGACCGGAGAGGCGTTCGGCATCGTCATGTCGGGCATCGGCGTCATCGCGCTGGCCGGCGTGGTGGTGAACAACAACATCGTGCTGATCGACACCTATGACCGGCTGCGCGAAGAAGGCTGGGACAAGATGGACGCGGTTTTGCAGACCTGCCGCGAACGTGCCCGCCCGGTCGTGCTGACGGCGGTGTCGGCGATCCTCGGCGTGCTGCCGATCGCCTTCGGCCTCGGTCTTGAAATCTTCCATCACGAGACGACGATCAACGCGCCGTCGACGCAATGGTGGATTTCTCTGTCGTCGGCAATCGTCTTTGGCCTGTCCTTCGCCACCTTGCTGACGCTGGTGGTGACGCCGTCGATGCTGATGGTGTTCACGCGCAGCAAGAACAGCCGCTTCTATGCATTCTTCCGTCGGCTGTTCCGGCGCGGAACGCCAGCCGATGCGACTATGGAGGCCTCCGCCAGGCCCGGCTTGCTCAACGAGCCGGCGATCGACTTCCCGAGGGCCGCCGAATAGGTCGCTCGCTTCACATTTCAGCCCCAGGGTAGAAAAGGCCGCCGGGAACAACCCAGCGGCCTTTTGCATTGTCCTGTCATGGAATGCCTCAAAGCGGGGAGTTTCTCATGACGCTCAGCACCATTCTCGTCATCATTCTGATCCTCATCCTGATCGGCGCGATACCGGCATGGCCTCATTCGCGTTCCTGGGGTTATGGCCCCTCCGGCATCGTCGGGGTCATCCTGGTCGTGCTGCTGATTTTGCTGCTGATGGGCAGGATTTAACCCCGGAGATTGGTGCGCGCGGAACCTGCAGCGCTGCTCGTCCTCCAGGACTCGCAGCGCTGTAGCGTTTGATTTGCTCGCCATGCATCGCAACGTGCGCACCAGCGTGCGCATTCGCCGTGCTGCGAATTTCCTCTACGAGGCGTTGAAGCGCTATTCGGCCGGGGCCGCGTCAGGCGCGAATTCGGCGCGGTGAGCGAGCCCGGCCATCAAGAATACGACGACCAGCAGTCCCGACAAAGCGACAAAGATCGGACCGAAGCTTGAATGCTCGGCGATGAAGCCGATTGCCGACGGCGCCACCAGAATGCCGGAATAGCCCATTGTGGTGACGACGCTCATGCCGGTGCCGGACGACATGCCTTCCTGGTTGCCGCCGGCCGAAAACAGAATCGGCACCATATTGGCGATGCCGAAGCCGCAAAAGGCAAAAGCTGAGATGGCGAGCCAGGGCGAGGGCGCCAGTCCCGCCACCAGCATGCCGGCAGCGGCGACAAGCGCCGAAACGCGCAGCGTCGTCACGGCGCCGAAACGGTTGCGGACGCCGTCGCCAACGAAGCGCATGACTGCCATGACGCCGGAAAAAGCGGCGTAGGCCAAACCAGCTACGGCGAGGTCGGTGCCGAGTTCCTGTTGCAGGTAAAGCGCTGCCCAGTCGAGCACCGCACCCTCGGAGATCATCGTCATCAGCGCCATCAGCCCGACCAGATAGACCAGCGGATTTCCAGGCAGCGCGAACTTGCGATGCCCGATTACCCCCGAGGATGCTTGGACTGGCTTGTCCTCGGCGATCAGGTAGCGGACTGCCACTGCAATCACGGCAAAAGCGAGCGCCGTCACCACCGCCGCATGGGCGAGATGACCGTAATTCTGTATGGCGAGGCCACCGAGAGCGCCGCCGGCGAAACCGCCTAGACTCCAGAAGCCGTGCGAGGACGACATGATGGCCCGGGACAAGCGCCGTTCCACCGTCACCGCATTGGCGTTCATGGCGACATCCATGCCGCCGATCGAACCGCCAAAGATGAACATGGCGATGGCCGCCAGCGGCACGTTGGGAGCCAGCGCCACAACCAGCAGGCCGGAGCTGCCGATGAGACCGAACCAGCGCAGCACGGTGCGCGACCCATGCCTGGAGATCAGGTGGCCGCACCAGGTCATCGCTGTGACCGCGCCGGCGCCGAACAGCAGGATCAGCAGGCCAAGCGTGAACTTGCTGATATCCAGCCGGGTCAGCACCACCGGGATCTGCGGCGCCCAGGCGCCGGTCAGAAAGCCATTGGCCAGGAAGATGGCAGCCACCGCCCATCGTCCACGAATGGCAGCCTGCATGCGGTTTAGCGTGTCCATCGTGTAGAATCCGATGCGAAAAATAGTTTCGCGCCGCAAATTAGATCGATTCAATCCTCAGTCAAGCGCTCGTTCTTGAAAAGTGCTTGGGCCAAACGGCTCGCTTGCACCCAGGTTGATGAAGCCGATCTGGTCGGGCTTTGTTCGACCACGATCTTATCCGAAAACCGGTTTCCACTTTCGGGATCGTGGTCTCAGTGATCCCTGGGGCGTCTTGCCTCGAACTCGGCCTTCTTGGCATTGGAGGCGTCGGTCTGGTTGAGCGCCTGCCATTCGGCATAGGGCATGCCGTAGATGATCTCGCGCGACTGGTCCTTGCTGAGATCGACACCCTCGGCCTCCGCGGCATCGCGATACCAGTTGGAGAGGCAATTGCGGCAGAAGCCGGCGAGGTTCATCAGGTCGATGTTCTGTACGTCCGTGCGTTCGCGCAGATGCGCGACCAGTCGGCGGAAGGCGGCGGCTTCGAAATCGCGTTTCTGCTCGTCGCTGAGTTCGGTCATGTGTTCTGGGCCTCCTTGGGCCTCCTTAGAGCGGCCCGGTGCGCGAGCCGAATCGTTTGACCCAATGTATATCGGGACGGCGATTGATCGCGTCAACGATCGGCGCCAGCCGTTCGGCCCAGGCGACCGCATCCTGCCGATCGGCGATCAGGTCCTGACGGATTTCGATCAGCGCATGGGCAAAGCCGTTGACGATGGCATGTCTGAACATGGTGTCGCCGCGCAGCGCGCCGTCGTAGGGCTCATTGTCGCCGACGACAAGGCTTTTGTCCTCGGCGAGCATGTCGATCAGCGGTCGCGCCACCCGGTCGTCGCGATCCCACAAGATGCCAACATGCCAAGGGCGCACGAATCCCTGCATGAACGGGGTGAAGGAATGCACCGAAAGGATAAAGGGGGCGTTTGCGCAAGCCTGCGTCACCGAGGCGATCATGGCTCCGACCGCATCGTGATACGGTCGATAGAAGCGGTCGAGCCGCCTTTCACGTTCTTTCAAGGTAAGTGGATAATTCCCCGAAATGACGGTGCCGTCATAGAGTTGGCGGATCAATGTCGGATCGTCTTCGCCGCGATTGGGATCGATCAGAAGCCGCGAAAAATTGGCGAGTACCGCCGGCACGCCGAGCAAAGCGGCCAGTTCGCGCGTCACCGTCTCGACACCGATGTCGTAAGCGATATGGCGGTCGAATTCCGCCGCCGGCAGGCCGAGGCTGCCATACTCTTCCGGCAGGTCGCGACGGGCGTGATCGGCCAGGAGCACGATGCCTCGCTTGCGATCGCCTTCGACGACGTCGAAAGGCGCGAAAACTGTGGATCGGGTCATCGGCGGGAAATGGTCGGTTCGCTGGCTTCGGGGGAGGATGGTATCGTCTTTCCACGAAGGGGACGATTACGCAATGCCGTCGTTTGGCCACGGTTTCTGCGGAAATCTGGCAGAAGGCGACTGACCGTGCGCTAGAGGCCTTTCTAAATCGATTGGAATTGAGCAGAAGGGCGCGTTGACATGCGCCCGGACTTTTCCGAAAAGGGGCGTTGAGAGATGCAAATGTGGTTCTTGAGAGGTTTCAGGATGGGTTCCGCCGGCAGGCCGCGTGTGCGCCATGCCTTCGCCATGCCGTTCCTGACCTTCGCTGTGGGCCTCGCCGCGATGGTTGCTGCCTCGCCGGCGCGCGCCGATTTCCGTGTTTGCAACGCCACGCAGAACCTGGTAGGCGTCGGCATCGGCTATCGCGCCAAGGCCGGCTGGATCACCGAAGGCTGGTGGCACATCGAGGGATCGAGCTGCAAGACGCTGATCGAAGGGCCGCTGTCATCAAGATTTTACTATCTTTATGCAGAAGACGCCGAGCGCGGCGGGCGCTGGGATGGTCCGATCAACATGTGCGTGGCCGAAAAAGAGTTCAAGATCGCCGGCGTTAGCGATTGCGTCGCCCGGGGCTTCCAGCGCGCCGGATTCCAGGAATATGACACGGGCGAGCAGGCAAGCTGGATGGTCCAGCTGACCGATGACCCCGCAACGGGGGGCGTTCCAGCCGCCCCGGGAACAAACAGTCAATGAGACGCAGCCGCAAGGTCAAGATACTCGCCACCATCGGTCCGGCCTCCTCCTCCGAGGACATGCTGAAGAAGCTTTTCGAAGCCGGCGCCGACGTGTTTCGCATCAATATGAGCCACACCGATCATGAATTGATGCGCACACTTGTCGGTCGCATCCGCACCGTCGAGAAAGCGGTCGGCCGGCCGATCGGCATTCTCGCCGACCTGCAGGGACCCAAGCTTCGGGTCGGCAAGTTTGCCAACGGCAAGGAGACGCTGACACTCGGCCAGACCTTCACGCTCGACGACAATCCCGAGCCCGGCAACTCGACCAGGGTCTATCTGCCCCATCCGGAAATCCTGAGATCGGTCGAGGCCGGTCACCGTCTTTTGATCGACGACGGCAAGCTCGAGCTGAAGGCGGTGGAGAGCGACGGACAGGCGATCGCCTGCACCGTCGTCGCCGGCACCAGCATCTCCGACAAGAAGGGCGTCAGCCTGCCCGACACCGACCTGCCGGTCGGCGCGCTGACCGAAAAGGACCGCAGCGATCTCGATGCTGTGCTGGCCACCGGCGTCGACTGGGTGGCGCTGTCGTTCGTGCAGCGGCCGGAGGATCTGGCGGAAGCGCGCAAGATCGCGCGCGGCCGGGCGCTGATCATGGCCAAGATCGAAAAGCCGCAAGCCGTCGCCAGGCTGGCCGAGATCATCGAACTTTCGGATGCACTGATGGTTGCCCGCGGCGATCTCGGCGTCGAAATGCCGCTCGAAGCCGTGCCCGGCATCCAGAAGCAGATCACCCGCGCCGCGCGCCGCGCCGGCAAGCCGGTGGTGATCGCCACGCAGATGCTGGAATCGATGATCACCGCGCCGGTGCCGACCCGCGCCGAGGTGTCGGACGTCTCGATCGCCGTGTTCGAAGGCGCCGACGCCATCATGCTCTCGGCCGAATCCGCGGCCGGCGCCTACCCGGTCGAGGCGGTGGCGATGATGAACCGCATAGCCAGCAAGGTCGAAACCGACCCGACCTATGCCGGCATCATCAATGCGCAGCGCTCGGAGCCGGAAGCGACCGGCGCCGACGCCATTTCGCTTGCCGCCCGCGAAATCGCCGAGACGCTGAAACTGTCGGCGATCATCAGCTATACGGCGTCCGGCACGACCGGCCTGCGCGCCGCGCGCGAGCGGCCGCAGGTGCCGATCGTCGCCCTGTCGCCGATCGTCAACACGGCGCGGCGGCTGTCGCTTTTGTGGGGCACGCATTGCGTCGTCTCGCCCGACGCCATCGACCTCGACGACATGGTCGACCGCGCCTGCCGCATCGCTTTGGACGAGGGGTTCGGCAAGCCCGGCGACCGGGTCATCATCACCGCCGGCGTGCCGTTGAGGACGCCCGGCTCCACCAACATGCTGCGCATCGCCTATGTCGGATCGGACGTGCAGGCCCGCCGCTAGGCTTAGCCGTCGCTTCGAATGATTTCGGTTGCTCTAAATTGGCGCGAGTTCGGCTTCCGGCGCTGTGATGTCGGCGCATTTGCCGGCGCCGTAGGTGTCGCCGGCAATCCTGATTTCCACGGCCTTCGCCATTGCCTGGAGGTCCACGTCCCTGCCGGCGACCTTTTCGATCGCGCCGACAACGAGATCGGGTGCTATCCAGTCCGGCTTGTGGCCGAGATTGCGGACCCAGACCAGTTCGGCCCCGGCGATGTCGCGGACGAGGCCGACCGAATGGATCGTTGCATAGACCACCTTGTCGCGGTCGCCCGAGATGACCACAGTCGGCGCCTTGATATCGCGGTAGTGCGGTGCGGCATCGAGCGTGTAGCGATAAAGCCCGGCGACATCGGTGGCGTTGGCACGAAAGGCGTTCGGCCGAAGCACCAGCGGGATCGCGACCTCGGCGACATAGAAGTCCGGCACCTTGTTGGGGGCAAAGACGCAGGCGGTGGCGGCATTCATCTGCAGCGTTCCCGACGGATAGGTCAGCGTTTCGGAAAAAAGCCGGCCGACGATCGGAATGGTCGTCAAATTGTAGTACCAGGCGGTCGCGCCGCCCGACCAGGGATGGGTGGCAGGCGCCATGAACACCAGGCCGAGCGTCTTGTCGGGATGCTCGCGGCCGAAGGCGGTGGTCACCGAGCCGCCGAAGGAATGGCCGGCGATGATGGCTTTCCTGATGCCGAGATGGTCCATCAGCGCTGCGATGGTGCTGGCCTGCGCCGATGGGGTCTCGTTGTTGCCGGGGCCGCGCGCCGACCAGCCTGCACCCGGGCGGTCGAAGAACAGCATCTCGGCACGGCCTTCCAGCAAGGGCCTCCAACGGCAGCATCTGATCCCTGAGATTGGCGCTGGCGCCGTGGATAAAGACAATCGGCGGCAGTTCGGCGTTTTCCCGCGCCGGAACGTGAACATAGTGGATGTGGGCACCGTTTATATCCGCGAAGTCGCCGCTCGGCGGATTGCGGCGCTCGATCAGCCATGAACCGGCGCGGGTGACACCTGCAAGGGTGAACACAAGCGCCAGGAGGAAGGCGAGCGCGGCGTAGATCGGGTTCATGGAGAGAGGTACGGACCGGAGCGAAATTAGTTCACAGTCTAGCTAAAAAGGCTTTCACTTAAGTGGAATTGTCCGCCAACTGGGAATTCAGATCCCTTCGCCGGCAAGTTCTTCCGAAAGCGTGCCGACCTGATCCTGGGCGCTGCGCATCATCGGATAGATGCTGAGCACGCGCTGCCAGGCTTCCAGCGCCGACTGCTTGTGGCCGGTTACCGCCATGATCTGCGCCAGGCCGGACAGCGCGCCGAAATGGCGCGGCTCGAGCTGCAGCGTGCGGTCGATGTCCGCCATCGATTTCCCAAAGTTATTCATCATGAAATGCACGGTGGCGCGCCGGTTCCAGCCTTCGGCATAGGCCGGTTGCAACGTCACCACCTGGTCGAGGAAGTCGAGCGCCACGTCGAACTTCTTGTCTTCGGCCGCCTTTTGCGACCATTGCATCATCAGGTCGATCGAGGCGCTGCCGGATTGCGACCACTCGTGCGAGATGCGCGCCGCGATGCGCTCGGCGGCTTTTTCATTGAGCTCGCGCTTCAGGTCGACAAACAGCTGGTCGAGCCTTTCCTCCCTGGTCGTGGCAACCGGAGGGGTGACCGGGTCTTCCGCTTGAGCCGGAAGCGGGGCGACACCGAAAAGAAAAAGCGCCGCGAAGAATGCAAAATGAATCCGCATGACCGGAATCTAACCCCGGACAGCGGATCGTCAAACTGAATTTAGCGTGAAAGGGCCGGCAGGCCGGTATTAGAGCGCCACGCGTCCTTTTGGACGCGTAAAGGCCGTTCCAGCATTTTGAATTCCTGGCATCGTGCTTTCCGAAAATCGATTCCGATTTTTGGATCGATGCGGTACATCATGCAGGCGCGGAGGCAGGCGCCCCCAACGCGAAAAGGCTCAGCCCTGGCGCGCCTTGTAGCGCGGAGCGGTCTTGTTGATGATGTACACGCGGCCCTTGCGGCGAACCAGCTGGTTGTCGCGGTGACGCGCCTTGAGCGCCTTGAGCGAATTCTTGATCTTCATGGTCTTGCCCGTCGGTCTGGGCCCGCTTGGGCCGAATTATTAAGGCGCGCTCGGAAAGCGCGCCTCTCAACTTGTGCGTGGCTCATAAACGAGGAGCCTTGCCCGTGTCAACCAAGCATGTGGCGGAGTTTGAGTTTCTGCCCTATCGACGGCATTGGAGCGGCGCCGTCCAATAGCCTCAACGGTGGCGGCTCATTCGCGTAAAATGGCCCATCTTGCGGCCGGGACGTGCCTCGGCCTTGCCATAGAGATGCAGCATCAGATCGGGCTCCACGAGCAGGGCCGGGACGCGCAGGATATCGTCGCCGATCAGGTTTTCCATGACGCAGTCAAAATGGCGGCCGGTGTTTCCCAACGGCAGGCCGGCGACGGCGCGAATGTGCTGCTCGAACTGCGAGACGAGGCAGGCGGCTTCCGTCCAGTGGCCGGAATTGTGAACACGCGGCGCGATCTCATTGGCCAGCAGCGCGCCGTCGGCAAGGACAAAGAACTCGATGCCGATGACGCCGACATAGTCGAGCGCGGCAAGTATCTCTGCTGCCGCCGCCTGCGCTGCAGCGGCGGTTTCGGACCCTATCCTGGCCGGCAGGGTCGAGCTGTGCAGGATGCCGCTGCCGTGGATGTTTTCTGCCGGATCGTAGGCGGCGAGCGAACCGTCCATGCCGCGCGCCGCGATCACCGAAATCTCGCGTTCGAAGGCGACGAAGGATTCGAGGACCAGCGGCACGTTGCCCATTGCCTCGCAGGTGCCGGCACAGCCCCCTGTTTCCATATTGCGGAACACGCGCTGGCCCTTGCCGTCATAGCCCATGCGTCGCGTCTTCAATATGCCGCTGCCGTCGAACTTTTTCAGCGCCGCCGTCAATTCGTCGTCATTGTCGACGGGGCAGAAATCCGCGGTGGGAATGCCGATGCCGTTGAGGAATTTTTTCTCCGCCACCCGGTCCTGCGCTACTTCCAGCGCGCGCGCCGGCGGGTAGACGGGGACCGTGATGGCAAGCGCGCTGGCGGCCATGACCGGAACGTTCTCGAACTCGTAGGTGACGACGGCGCTGACTGCAGCCAGTTCGGCGAGCGCGGCCGTGTCGTCATAAGCGGCAGTGATCTGCCGGTTGGCGACCTGTGCCGCCGGACAATCCGGCTGCGGCTCCAGCACGACCGTGCGGTAGCCGAGGCGCGCCGCGGCCATCGCCAGCATGCGGCCGAGCTGGCCGCCGCCGATGATGCCGATGGTCGATCCGGCGGCCAGGCTCATGGCGTGTCCGTGGGCTCGGCGGCGACCTTGGCGGTCTGGGCGGCGCGCCAGGCATCGAGCCGGGCGGCGAGCTTTTCGTCGGTCAGCGCCAGCACGGCCGCAGCCAGAAGGGCGGCATTGGTGGCGCCCGCCTTGCCGATGGCCAGCGTGCCGACCGGAATGCCGGCCGGCATCTGCACGATGGAGAACAGCGAATCCTGCCCGGAAAGCGCCTTCGATTCCACCGGCACGCCAAAAACCGGGAGCGGCGTCATCGCCGCCGTCATGCCGGGCAGGTGTGCCGCACCGCCGGCGCCGGCGATAATCACCCGAAAGCCGGCCGCCTTGGCGCCCTTGGCGAAGTCATAGAGCCGGTCGGGGGTGCGATGAGCCGAGACGATCAGCCGCTTGTGCGGGATGCCCAGCGCCTCCAGCGTTTCGGCGGCATGGCGCATCGTCGCCCAGTCGGACTGGCTGCCCATGATGATGGCGACGTCGGCGCGGTGATCGTCCAAGCTTGTGCTCCCGGCGGCAAAGGCGCGCCTTAGCGGAATTCGGGATCGACGGCAAGGATGCGCTGCCTCTGCGCAAGCGTTCTGGCACGAGGCGCCTAATCCGGCCAGCGCAAGGCGCCGGCGCTATCCTTGCGGGCCGACTTCATCGCATCCGCCGGACGCTCGGCCACGCTCAACACGGCCCGCAGGCGTTCGGCGACGATTTCCGCCTCGCCGGGATGGAGATTGCACGGATCGAGGAAGAAATGCCCGCGCTCGACCTCGTGGTTGCGCACGATAATGGGAGGCACGCCTGCCGCCAGCGTCGACGCAAGGCCGGCGGCGGTGAACCTGCTCTCAGCGGTAACGAACACCTGCAGGCGGTCGAGCGGATTGCCGGTCGGATCGGGAATGACATGCGCGGCGATGCCCGGCAGGCCCTGCAATGCGCCCTTCCACAGATCGAGCGCCGCTTCTTCCCGCTTGCGGATGCCGGCGTGATCGCGCCGCTCCCAGGCCTCCAGTGCGGCCATGGTGCCGGCGATGCTTTCCTTGCCGACCTTCATCGCCCGCGCAACGCCACGGACCTGCAGATAGGCGGCGCGCACCAGATCCTTGCGCCCGGTGACGATGCCGCTTGTCGGTCCCGAGAGGAATTTGTGCCCGCTATAGACGACGATGTCGGCGCCGCGCGCGAGAAAGCCGCGTAAATCGTATTCGGAGGCGGCGTCAACGATCACCGGGACGCCCTTGGCGTGGCAGATCTCGCAGAACTCCTCGAGCGAGAGCATGCCGTATTGCACCGTGTGATGGGCAACGACATAGAGGCCTGCTGCGGTGCGGTCGCGGATCGCCTCGCGCACATGATAATCCTGAGTCACGCTGACCGTACCGGCCGGTACGGTTCTTGCCCCGGCGAGCCGGATCGACTGGTCGATCGGCGCGCCGTAATTGACGATGTGGCCGAGTTGAACGATGACCTCGGACTTGAGGCCCTCGGTGTCGTCCGGCAGCCGCTCGATCGCCAGAAGGTTGGTGCCGGTCATCGTGCCGGCAATGGCCATGGTGATGCCGCTGGCGCAGCACGCGGTGATGAAGCCGGCCTCGCCGCCGGTGAGGCGCGCGATGACCGTGCTTGCAGCGCGCTGCAGATCGTCCATCTCCACCCACTGCGAGGCGATCTCCGACATGGCGGCGATCGCTTCCGGGACGATGATCGAGGCGCCGAGCGCCGTCATCGTGCCGGAGACATTGATGATCGGGCGAAGGCCGAGCCGTTCGCGGATTGTCGTGTTGGAGCCGTTTGCGGAATAGGTTTTCATCTCTGGAGGTCCCATTGGTAGACTTCAGGCGGCGATCTCGACGACCGCCTCGATTTCCACGGTGATGTTGCCCGGCAGGGAGCCGACACCAATCGCCGAACGGGCGTGCCCGCCGATACTATCAAAAACAGCGGCGAAAAGATCGGAACAGCCATTCACCACCTTCGGATGGTCGCCGAAGGTCGGGATCGCGTTGACGAAGCCAAGCAGCTTGACGACGCGCACGATACGGCTGAGGTCGCCTGCCGCAGCGTGCATGACGGCGAGCAGGTTCAGACCGGTGAGACGGGCATGCTTATAGGCCTCTTCAACCGTGACGTCCTCGCCGACCTTGCCGGTGCAAAGCGTGCCGTCGGCGCGCAACGGCCCTTGGCCGGAGAGGAAGATCAGCCGTCCGCTTTCGGCGTGCGTGACGAAGTTGGCGATCGGCATCGGCGGCTCGGGCAGTGTCAGGCCCAATTCGGCGAGCCGGATGTAAGGCGTCATGAAAAGGCTCCTTTGCGACAGCTTTCGCCGTCCGATGTCAGAAATGCGAGGCACGGAACCGCGCCAGGAAACTGCGGAGACGCTCATTGTCGATCTCCGCGCCCAGAATCTCGGCGGGCGGCCCTGCGGCGCTGACGCCGCCATCTGCCATGAAGATGATTCGGCTCGAGGCATCGCGGGCAAAGGCCATCTCGTGCGTGACCATCACCATCGTCATGCCGTCCTCGGCCAGGCTGCGCACGACCTCGAGCACCTCGCCGACGAGTTCCGGGTCGAGCGCGGAGGTTATCTCGTCAAGAAGCAGGATTTTTGGCTCCATCGCCACCGCGCGGGCGATGCCGACACGCTGCTGCTGGCCGCCGGAAAGCTCGGCCGGCAGGCTGTCGGCCTTGTGGGCAAGGCCGACCCGGCCGAGCCAGTGCTCGGCAATGGCGCGGGCCTCGGTACTGCTCTTGCCGCGCACCTTGCGCAGGCCAAGCATGATGTTGCCGGCCGCCGTCAGATGCGGAAACAGATTGAAACTCTGGAACACCATCCCGGTTTCGGCCCGCATCTTCGCCAGGTCACGCTCGCTGCGGCGCTGGCGTGGTCCCGTGTCGCGGAAGCCGACCTCCTTGCCGTCGATGCGGATGGAGCCGCTGTCGTAGCTCTCCAGGAAGTTGACGCAGCGCAGCAGCGTGGTCTTGCCGCTGCCGGAAGGCCCGATGACAGTCACCACCTCGCCGCGCGTCACCTGCAGGCTGACGGAGCGCAGGACCGCGACGGATCCAAAGGATTTGGAAACCTCGGAGACATCGAGAAGCGCCGGATTGGCGGGCGTGGCGATGGGCATCTTGCTATTCCCGGATGAAGGAGAAACGCCGCTCCAACCGTCGGCTGGCCAGGGAGAGCGCGTAATTGACGGCGAAATAGATGACCGCGCCGAGGATGTAGAGCGGCATCGCTTCGTAGGTGCGGCCGATGACCTGGTTGATGGCGTGCATCAGGTCGGTGATGCCGAGCAGCGAGACCAGCGCGCTGCCCTTCACCGCATCGGTGACGCCATTGATCCATGGCGGCAGGAAACGCCTGAACGCCTGCGGGAAGATGACGTAGGCCAGTCGCTGGCGAAAGGTCAGCCCGATCGCCATCGCCGCTTCGGACTGCCCCTTCGGTATGGAACCGACCGCACCGCGCAGATACTCGATGACCTGCGCCGTCTTGAACAGGGTGAGCGCCAGCACGGCTGCCCAGAAGGATTCCAGATGGAGGCCGACGGCAGGCAGGCCGTAATAGACGAAGAAGATGAGCACCAGGATCGGAATGCCGCGAATGGTATCGCTGAAAATGCGCACTGCCCAGCGCAGCGGAGCCGGGCCATAGACAAGGCCGACGCCCATCATCACGCCAGCGACCAGCGACAACACCACGACCAGCAGCGACACCCATAGCGTCACGGCAAAACCCTGGGCCAGGAAGGGCAAGGCATAGGCGATCTGGCCAAGCATCCTAGTGCGCTGCCCTGAACCGGCGCTCGACAAGCCGAAGTGCAAAAAGAAGCGCGTAGCCCGTCAAGAGATACATCGCCGTCACCACAAGGTAGACCTCGACGATGCGGAAGGTGTTGAAGTTGATCCACTGGGCGCCGTAGGTGAGCTCGGGCACCGAAATGACCGAAGCAACGGACGTGTCCTTGAACAGCGACAGGAACGTGTTTGAAAGCGCGGGCAGCGTTATGCGCAGCATCGTCGGCAGGCGCACATGAACCAGCCTTTGCCATGGCGTCAGGCCGATCGCCTTGCCGGCGTCGAGCTGTCCGCGCGGAACCGCTTCGAGCCCCGAGCGGAACACCTCGACCAGATAAGCGCCGCTATAGAGCGACAGCGTGGCAATGAACGAGGTCTGCGCGCTGTAGGCGATGTCGACCACCGTCGGCAGGCCGTAGAAGACGAGATAGACGAGCAGGATCAGCGGCACGTTGCGGATGAACTCGACATAGGCGGCGATGACGGTCCGCACCGCACGCCCGGCCGACACGTACCAGACCGCCAGAAGCAGTCCGATGAGGATGCCGATCGCGATGGAGATCACGGCCAGCTCGAGGCTGAGCAGCAGCCCGCCCCAAAGCTTGTCGAAATGCCGCCAGATCAGGTTGAAGTTCAGGGTATAGCCCATGTGTCCCTGTCATTATCGAGGGCTGTCGACGATAAGCCGCGGAAGGGCGCAAGCCCTTCCGCTTGCTTGCATCAGATGACCGGGAAGCCGGGATGGCGCGCCGGCGGCTCCTGTCCAAAATAGTCCTTGAATGCAGCGTCGTAGAGCGCCGTCTCATGGCCGAACATGGCGGTGGTGAAGGTCGTGTTGACGAAGGTCAGCCAGTCGAGGTCGCCTTGCCGAAGTGCGGCGCCGTAAAGCATCGAGAACCAGCTCTTGCCGGCATCGAAGTATTTGTCCGGATTACGCGAGGCGAGCCAGCGAACCGTCGACAGATCGACGGCGGCGGCGTCGACGCGTTTCGATTCCAGTGCCTGCAGCACGTTGGCCTGCGTGTCTATCTGCATCACCTGCGACTCCGGCAGGACGATGTGCACATTTGCCTCGGCATCGACATTCTGCAGGATGGAAACCCGCGTCGCCGAACCGCCGGCAAGCAGCTTGTCGAAGGTCTTGTTTTCGGCGTTCGGAAGGGTCAGCAAGGCGATGCCTTCGACGTAATAGGGCCGGGAGAAGTGGATCAACTGCGAGCGCTGGGCGGTCATGGTCATGAACTGGATCGAAATGTCGACCTTGTTGGTGGTCACGTTCGGAATGCGCTGGGCCGGATCCTGCATGACGAACTCGACCTTGGTCGTATCGTCGAAAAGTCCCTTGGCAAGAATGCGCCCCATGGTGATGTCCATGCCGACCAGTTCGCCGGCATCGTTTTCAAAGTGCCAGGGCGCGTTGGTGCTGCCGGTGCCGACGATCACCTTGCCGCGATCGAGAACGGTGCGCAGCAGGCTGTCCGGTGCCGCCTGCGCCGCCGCCTTCTGAACATCGACTGTTGTCGCTGCGCCCACCACTCCGGCCGTTGCAAGCCCGGCCAGTTTCAGAAAATCACGTCTTTTGGATGTGTCGTTCACGGCGACCTCCTTTTCGTGTTGTGTTCCCCTTTGCCGATACATGCATCGGTAATCTGCTGGATTGTCTCTTACAAAAGACACATGTATCCTGTACGAGACAGATACTAACACCAGGAATCAGCAATGCAAGATGGCAATGGCTTGGCAGTTCGGCCGGACGCTGGTCCGGACGAAGACAGGATTGCGGGCTCCCGCGAGAAGGGTCTCAACCGCGTGCTCCATATCCTGGAGTTTCTTCATGCGAACCAGCGAGCGATCGGGATTGGCGATCTCGCCAAGGGAGTGAATGCGCCGCGCTCGACGATCTACACGCTTGTGCGCTCGCTCGTGGATGCGGGCCTGCTGGAAATGGCCGGCGACGGCAATCGCGTCTATTTCGGGAAGAAGCTTTATCTCTACGGAATGGACTATGTGCGCGGCAACGACCTGCTCAGGAGAGGGCGTCAGGAAGTCGACGATCTTTCGCGCGAGACAGGCGAGACCTCCGAATTGTGCATGCTGCAAAGCGGCCGCTACACGATTGTCCATTCAAGCCCGGGCACCAGGCCGTTCCGGATCAGTTCGGCCACGGGTCTGCAGATACCGCTTCCCTGGACCGCTTCCGGGCGGTTGCTTCTCGCCGGTTTCGAACGGGCTGTGATCGAAGACATGGTGTCCGAAGACGATCTCGTCCTGCCGGATGGCCGCAGATTGCTGCTGTACGACTTCATAGAAGATATCGCTACGGCCGGGGCTGCCGGCTACTGTGTGACTTCCGGTCTTGTCGACGCCTATACAAAGTGCCTTGCCGCGCCGGTCTTTTCAGCTGCCGGCAAGGTCGAGGCGACGATATGCCTGGTGGTTCCCATCGACACTTCCGAGGAAAAGACCGGCGATCTCATCGCCCTGCTGCGCGAACGCGCCGCGAGGCTTTCGATCACGGGATGAGCAGGATTTGTCGCGACCGTAAGTGGGATTCGCTCACGCGATGATGTCGGGGATGATCCGGTCTTCCAGCGCCATCAGCCGGTCTTTCAGGAAGAGCTTTTTCTTCTTCATGCGCTGGATCTGCAGAGGGTCGCAGCCCATGGCGATCATCGCGTTGATCGCCGCGTCGAAATCGGCGTGTTCCTGCTTCAGCCGAGAATATTCGAGGCGGATATCGGCCTGTTCCTGTTCGGACATTATTTACCGTCTGCACGTCTGCGGCGCCCAAAAATGGGCCTGATTGGGCGAGGCCGGAGGTATCTTGCACCGGCGCGCAGCCAATACCACATTTCGTATTGTCGTGGAATGCTACCACGCAGCATTCGACATCGGTGCCCGATAGTGGCACACTGTCATTATGCCGTCACAGAAGCGAAATTGCGGTGGGACGCGCCTTGACGGCTGCAATCGAGGAAACCATGAAAGGGAGAACCAATCATGTCTCTTGCATCCCATCTTGATGAGCTGCAGCGGAAACACGGCGACATCGAACGCGAAATCGATGATGCGATGAACCATCCATCGGTCGACGACCTCGAAATCGTGAATCTCAAGCGGCGCAAGCTGGCGCTCAAGGACGAGATTGAGAAATTGAAGGCGAAGCCGAAACCCACCACGCACTGACGCTCATCTACGGCGCTGCGCGTCCTTTGGACGCGCAAAGGGCGCTGTCGTGCTTCTGATTTCGGCGCATGGTCCTTTCCGAAAATCCTTTCGGTTTCGGGGTCATGCAGGGAACAGTGCGCGCTTTGCCCGACCATCTTCTCCGGTGGCAACCAATGCCGCCGGAGCGTTTCCCTGTTGTCCGGCGGTTCGATTTGACAGGTTTGCCTGCCTATCGCCATTGACAAGCCACCTTTGCTCCTGCACCTCATGCCGGGACCTTCTATAGCGCCGCGCCTCCTTTCGGACGCGCAATGGACGCCGTATTTTGATTTTTGCGCAGATTGTTTCCGGAAACCGATTCCGGAATTCGGCGCTAACAAAGGGCAGCCGGCCATGACCGGATATTTTTCTTCACCCTTCTCGCGCCGCACGTCCGTCGGTGTCGACGTCGGCGGCGTGATGGTCGGCGGGGGCGCCCCTGTCGTCGTTCAGTCGATGACCAACACCGACACCGCCGATGTCGACCAGACAGTCGCTCAAGTTGCCGCGCTGCATCGCGCCGGCTCCGAGATCGTGCGCATCACCGTCGACCGCGACGAGAGTGCCGCCGCCGTGCCCGCCATCCGCGAGCGGCTCGAACGGCTCGGCATAAATGTGCCGCTGGTCGGCGATTTTCATTATATCGGCCACAAGCTGCTCGCCGACCACCCGGCTTGCGCCGAGGCGCTGGCCAAATACCGCATCAATCCCGGCAATGTCGGCTTCAAGGACAAGAAGGACCGGCAGTTCGCGGCGATCGTCGAGATGGCGATCCGGTACGACAAGCCGGTGCGAATCGGCGTCAACTGGGGGTCGCTCGACCAAGAGCTTTTGACCAGGCTGATGGACGACAACCAGCGCCAGGGCTTTCCGCTGACCGCGCAGGAGGTAACGCGCGAGGCGATCGTGCAGTCGGCGATTCTGTCGGCCGAAATGGCCGAGGAGATCGGCCTTGGCCGCGAGAAGATCATCCTGTCGGCCAAGGTCAGCGGCGTGCAGGATCTGATCGCGGTCTACACCGAGCTTGCCACCCGCTCCAACCACGCGCTGCATCTCGGCCTCACAGAGGCCGGCATGGGTTCGAAAGGCATCGTCGCCTCATCCGCAGCGATGGGCATTCTTCTCCAGCAAGGCATTGGCGACACGATCCGCATCTCGCTGACGCCGGAGCCGAACGGCGACCGCACCCGCGAGGTGCAAGTGTCGCAGGAACTCCTCCAGACCATGGGGTTTCGGCAGTTCGTACCGATCGTCGCCGCCTGCCCCGGTTGCGGCCGCACCACCTCTACCGTGTTCCAGGAACTCGCGCAGGATATCCAGGCGGATCTGCGCAAGAACATGCCGGTGTGGCGTGAAAAATACCCCGGCGTCGAAAACCTCAAAGTCGCGGTGATGGGCTGCATCGTCAACGGTCCGGGTGAATCCAAGCATGCCGATATCGGCATTTCGCTGCCCGGCACCGGCGAGACGCCGACGGCGCCGGTATTCGTCGACGGCAGGAAGGCGGCGACGCTGCGCGGCCCTTCGATCGCCGCCGACTTCGAGAAAATGGTCGCCGACTATATCGAGCAGCGGTTTGGGCAACCTGGCAAGGCTGCGGCGGAGTAGGTCGATGCGGCGCTTCCCTTGGGCGACGCCGATTTTGCTTGGTGTTTTACTTGGTGGGCTGGGCTGGGCGACAGCCGTCCACGCCGATCCGCCGCGCCCTGCCAAGCAGCGGCTGCTCGACCGGGTTTGCAACCTGATCGAGGCGCATGCCGATCAAAACGGCCTGCCCAAAGATTTCTTTGCCCGGCTGATCTGGAAGGAAAGCCGCTTCGACCCCAATGCGGTCAGTCCGGTCGGCGCCGAAGGCATTGCCCAGTTCATGCCGGGCACCGCCAAGATACGCGGCCTCGCCAATTCCTTCGATATCGAGCAGGCCATTCCGGCCTCGGCAAAATATCTCGCCGAGATGAAAACCGGCTTTGGCAATCTGGGCCTGGCCGCCGCCGCCTACAATGCCGGCGAAAGCCGGGTGTCGCGCTGGCTGAGTTCCGGCGGCTTCCTGCCGATGGAGACCGAAAACTACGTCCTGGACATCATGGGCGAGCCGGCCGACAGGTTCACCGACACCGCCTATGCCGGCAGCATCCAGCCGCTCGACAAGAAAGCGAGCTTCGCGGTCGCCTGCCGCAGGCTGCCGGTCATCAAGTCCCAAACCGTGGCCATGGCGTCGATCAACGTCAAGCCGTGGGGCGTGCAGGTGGCCGGCAATTTCCGCCGCGCCGCGGCGCTCAATCAATGGACTGGCGTGAAGCGCCGGTTTCCGGCCTTGCTTAAGGGCCATGATCCGGTGGTCAGCCGGGTGCGCTCGCCGATCGGCAGGCGCGGGATCTATGCTGTCCGCATCGGCGCCGACTCCAAAGCCAAGGCCGACAACATCTGCCGGAAACTGCAAAGCGTCGGCGGTGCATGCATTGTGGTGCGGAATCGGTGATGGCTGCCGACTGATTTTCCCGACAAACCATCGAAGCTGCGCTTTTATTCCACGAATTCTGCTGGTCCACGGCTTCAGCTACAGGCTTACCATGACCGACCGTCTCTACAACGATCCCGGCCTCGTCCAGTTCTATGATATGGGAACGAAGGCGGCGTGGACTTCGAACGATTTCCGCCACAATCCCGCTACCGGTGTCGTCACTTACTCCACCCGTTACGAAATGCCCGGCTGCGGACGCGTGCTCAGCGCCGAATCGAAAATCGCCGTGCCGACAAAGGAAAGCCTTGCGCAGATGCTGGACCAGACCGGGCTGGTCGTCGAAGAATGGCTCGGCAACTGGCGTGGCGAGCCATACGCTCCAACATCGCCAGAAATCATTCCGATCGGCCGGTTGCGCTAGCCCGGACGTTGCTTCGCCTTGACCGTTTTCCCATTCCTTGACGTGACCGATTGAGCGTACGGATAAGCCAAAGACACCACCGCCCAATTGCGGCGCTGCGCTGACGACGTGCCCACCGATGCACGTCGTGAGCATCTCGCAGGTTTACGTGTTCTGAACCCATGGCACCTCCTCGCCAGCCTTTGCATGCTGAAGAGGAAAACATATTATGGTTCGCATCTGCTGATAATCGGTGATAGTTTCCGTTCATCTGTGACGAATTGGAATAGATATCATCGACCGGCAAGAGACGATGGGTGTGTACCTGGCAATTGTCGAGGAAGGCGACTTCTCGGCAGCGGCACGCCGGCTGCGGATGACACCTTCGGCCGTCAGCAAAATCATCGGTCGGCTTGAGTCCCGCCTTGGCGTGCGCTTGCTGCAGCGCTCGACGCGGCGCATCAGCTTGACGGCGGAAGGCAGCACCTATGCCGAGAGCGCTCGCCGCATCCTGAACGACATCAAAGAGGCTGAAATCGCGGTTCAACCCGGAGCAGAACCGCGCGGCCGGCTGCGCGTCAGTCTTCCGAGCGCCTTCGGCCATCGCTTGATCGTGCCGATGTTGCCGGCCTTCATCGATCGCTACCCGGCCGTCGAGCTCGAGCTGATGTTCACAGATGCGATTGTCGACCTGTTGGCTGAGGAAACCGACGTCGCCGTGCGCGTTGCCGCACACAGCGATTCCAGGCTGGTGGTGCGGCGGCTGGCGCCCAATCGCCGTGTCATTTGCGCATCACCTCGATATCTCGAAAGACATGGCATGCCGACAACGCCAGACGACCTTCAAGGTCATATCTGTCTTGGCGTCACAGCACGCGGCGGTCTCAATATCTGGGAGTTCGATGGCCCGGACGGTCTGCAAAGCATGCGTATCCGCAGCCCGATAGAGGCCAACAGCACCGAAGCGCTACGCCGGCTGGCGCTCGCCGGTATAGGCATCATCCGCATGTCCGAGATCTTGGTCGGGCCGGATATCGAGGCAGGCAGACTGACCGCGCTGCTCACCGGATACAATCATCCTGACGGAGCGCCAATCTGCGCTGTCTATCCGCCTGGCCGAATTCTGTCGCCGCGCGTGCGCGTGTTCGTGGATTTCCTGGCCGAACAGTTCGCCAACCCTCCTTGGCTACACGGCGCGGCATAGGACGGGAGTACAGCTTGGAACAGCGTCAGCTGTTGCGGGCCGCCACGAATTCCGCTGCCTGCTTCAGAAGCACGGCGTCTTCGCCATAGGGACAAAGCAAGGCGTGGGCCTGGTCGACGAGGCCTTGAAGCTGGTCCCGCGCCCAGTTGGCGCCGTGCAGCGCCACCAGCGTCGCCTTGCCGGCGGCTGCGTCCTTGCCGGTCGCTTTGCCCATCTGGCGCGCATCCGCCGTCAGATCGAGCAGGTCGTCGGCAAGTTGAAAGGCAAGCCCGATCGCCGAGCCGAATTCCGCCAGTCTTTCACGGTCGGCCGCCGGCGCGCCGGCAACAATTGCGCCCGCCTCGCAGGCGAAGCGGATCAGCGCGCCGGTCTTCATCGCCTGAAGTCGGATTATGCCGGCTTCCTCCGGCCGTATACGCTCGGCTTCGAGATCGAGCATCTGGCCGCCGACCATGCCGCCGGCTCCGGCGGCGCGGGCCAGCGCCAGCACCAGCGCCGCCCGACGTTCGGCCGGCAGCATCGTCGCTTCGTCGGCAATGATGTCGAAGGCGAGCGCCAGCAAGGCGTCGCCGGCGAGGATGGCGGTCGCCTCGTCGAAGGCCTTGTGAACGGTCGGCTGGCCTCGGCGCAGATCGTCGTCGTCCATGGCCGGCAGATCGTCATGGATCAGCGAATAGCAATGCACGCATTCGAGCGCCGCCGCCACGCGCAGCGCCGGCTCGCCGTCGGCGGAAAACAGCGCGGCGCTTTCCATGACCAGGAAAGGGCGCAGGCGCTTGCCGCCATTCAGCACGCCGTGGCGCATCGCCTCCATCAGACGCTGCGGCCGCGCGATCTCGCCTGAAAGCGGGCGGTCGTCGAGCAGCCGCCTGAGCAGCGCCTCAATCGGCCCGGTGCGTGCGAGAAGCGCTGCCTCGAACGGTATGTGATCATCTTTCGCCATGCCGGGGACGGGTAGCCGACACTCAGACGTTGCGCAAGAAGCCAAGCGCCATTATGCCGGGGGCAGGGAGCAGCATGGATTGAGCGGCTTGGCGGAACCGATCGTCGATCACGAAACCGAAGGGCTGGACATGGTGAGGCCGAAACGCGGCAACCGCATCGGTCTCAAACGCTGGCCTCGGCACTGGGTCCGGCGCGCTATCTCCGTCGCCGTGGTGCTGGCGCTGATGCCGGTGGTGCTGACCTTTCTGTACCTGCCGCCGGTCGTGCATCCGGTATCGACACTGATGCTGAAGGATCTGGCGACGTTTTCCGGCTATGACCGGCGCTGGGTCTCGATCGACGATGTCGCGCCGGCGCTGGCGCATTCGGTCATTATGTCGGAGGACGGGCAGTTCTGTTTCCATCGCGGCATCGACCTCGGCGAGTTGAGGGGCGTCGTCGACGACGCGCTGGCCGGCGAGATGACGCGCGGCGCCTCGACCATCACCATGCAGAGCGTCAAGAACCTCTATCTGTGGTCGCGGCCGCTGGGCTCGGTCCGGAAAGTCGTCGAGCTGCCGCTGGCTGTCTATCTCGACATGGTGATGTCGAAACGGCGCATCATGGAAATCTATCTCAATATCGCCGAATGGGGGCCGGGCATCTATGGCATCGAGGCCGCCGCCCAGCACCATTTCGGGGTTTCGGCAAAACGATTGTCGCGTCGCCAGGCGGCGCTGCTTGCCGTCACCCTGCCGAACCCGATCGCCCGCAACCCGGCGAAGCCCGGGCCGGGGCTGAGACGGCTGGCCTCGCTGATCGAGCGGCGCGCGGGTCGGTCCGGCGCCTATGTCGGCTGTCTGCGATAGCTTAAAAAAATTCGCGGCGGCGCTGGCCAAAACGGCGCAGGGCGTGTATAGGCACCCGACTTTCTCAGATTCCGGCCCTGACGCGGCCCTTTCACGAGGGCAGCCGGGGCATTTTGACCATGTAGTGGAGCATATCCATGGCCGTACCGAAACGAAAAACCTCCCCGTCGAAGCGCGGCATGCGCCGCTCGGCCGATGCGCTGAAGGCCCCGACCTATGTCGAGGACAAGAATTCCGGCGAGATGCGCCGCCCGCACCATATCGACCTGAAGACCGGCATGTATCGCGGTCGCCAGGTTCTGGAGCCGAAGGAAAGCTGAGAACGCTTTCGACGGTTTGGGACTATCGAAGGACCGGCCATCGCGCCGGTCTTTCTGCGTTTTGCGCAGATGATCGCCCCTCGAATTGTTGTCAAATACGCCAGCAGCCATGCCTATGGCAGCCGTACCGGCTGGTACTGTTATTTCGCACGGTCTTTGTCCGTGTTCGCGGTCGCATGCGAAAATTCTTGACGGCGAACGCCGAGCGCATACTAGAGAAGGCTGTCCAACCGGAGCCTTCTGATGTTCGGTGCCATCCCGCTGCTGATCGTACCCTTCGTCCTCTATAATCTTGGGCTTCTGGGAATATTCGGCGGCGGCGACGATCCTTGGGCAATCCAAATGTTCTCGATCCGCATGATGTCGGGCGGAGTGTTCTCGATGACGCTCGGCGATCTGATCGTGCTGATCGGGCTGCTTCTCTTCTTCGTCGAAATCTTGAAATCGACGCGCACGACGAGCGCCTCGATCATGGACCACCTGTTGTCGACCTTCGTCTTCGTGGCCTTCCTGGTCGAGTTCCTGCTGGTGAAGGGCGCGGCGCACTCGGTTTTCTTCATTTTGATGGTCATCGCACTGGTCGACGTCCTGGCCGGCTTCTCAGTATCGATGCGAGCAGCCAGCCGCGACATAACCATGAGCTAATGCATGTCGCGCAAAGCATGCCTCGGGCTTGAACGAGGGTGCGAAGCGGTTTTGGTGTAACGACATGCATAAAGGCGGTGAAGCAGCCGCCTCGTTGTCAGCACCTGCCGACGGCAGGACAGGCCCGCCCGACACGCCGGACCGCTATTTTTTCTTGGCGCGTGTCGGCTTCTTCACCGGAGCAGCCGGCGCATTGGCGAGGTCTTCCGCTTCCTTGGCAAGGCGGAGCGCCCTCAGCTTGTTGGTCTTTATCTGGCGGGCATCGCTCTCAGCGACATATTCCGCCATCGCCTTCTGACGAACCGTGGCTGCCTCTTCCTGCTTCTTGAAACGCAAATCGGCCCGCGCGCGGGCAGTATCCTTAGAGTTCTCAACCAAGGGCTTTTCCAATCCCGTAAATTATAGTTTTCCATGGCTTTAATAGCAGAGCCGCCCTGTGATGGGGGAAATAAGTTGGTCAGGCGCCGGCATCGCACCCGGCGCCCGGCGCCTTTCGGGCGACAACCGCCTCGTATCCGGCCTGCAACGTCGCACGCACGGTGGCATCCGGCGGCGTGTCGGAAGGCGTGCCCAGATGTTCGTGGCGCAGTTCGTCCATGAACTTTTCCCACATCGGCGGGCCGCCCTTTTCCAGAAGCTCGGCGCGGATCGAGAGCTCCTCGCTGACCGGCAGCCAGACGCGACCCCAGGCGCCGAGATGCGCCAGGATCGGCACCAGCGTTATCGCCATTTCGGTCAGGCTGTAGATCGCCTTCTGCTTGTGGGTGGGATCGTCAGCCCTGGTCAGCATGCCGAGTTCCATCAGCCGCTTCAGCCGATCGGCGAGGATGTTGGAAGCGATGCGTTCCAATGACCCGTTGAGCAAGTCGCGAAAGTGGCGTTTGCCGCCGAAAATCATGTCGCGGAGGATGATCAGGCTCCACCGATCGCCGAACACTTCAAGCGACAGGTTGATCGGGCACCCAGACCGATGATCGATGCTCATGCGATTCTCCGATAGAAACCGGTTGCATTATGATATCAGTTCTATTATCGTGCAACTGATTGCGAAATGCAATCGGTTTTGCAGAGAGGAGACGGCGACCATGACCAAGGCAGCGGAACCGGAAATCGTGTCGCAGACGTTTGGCGATCCCGCGCATCCGCCGATGCTGCTGATCATGGGCGCGATGGCTTCGATGCTCTGGTGGCCTGAGGCGTTCTGCCGGAAACTGGCCGGCAACGGCCTGTTCGTGATCCGCTATGACAATCGCGATACCGGCCGTTCGACCAAATATGCGCCGGGCGAACCGCCTTACACTTTCGACGACATGGTGGACGACGCCATTCGCGTCCTCGACAATCATGGCATCGCGAAAGCGCATGTCGTCGGCATGTCGATGGGCGGCATGATCGCGCAGCTCGTGGCGTTGAAATATCCGTCGCGGATCATCTCGCTAACGGCGATCAGCACTTCACCAGTCGGGATCGACACCTCGCATCTGCCAGGGACGATAGAAGCCTATATGGAGCATTCGGCCGAAGGCGCCAAGGTCGACTGGTCGGACCGAGCCCAGGTGGTCGACTACATCGTCAAGGACGCGCACGCGATCGCCGGCACCGCGCATCCCTTCGACGGGAAGCGGACGAGGGCCTTCGTCGAACAGGACTACGACCGGTCCGGCGGTTTTCTAAGCGCGACCAATCATTTCATGCTCAAGACCGGTGAAGATCAGGGCGGCGAGGATCGGGGCAGCGAGGATCGGAAGGGTCGACTGCACGATTTGAAGGTTCCGCTCCTCGTCATCCACGGCACCGCGGATCCGATCTTTCCGGTCGAGCATGGCGCCGCTCTGGCCGAAGCAGTTGCCGGCGCGAGGCTTGTCCGCATTGAAGGCGGCGGCCACGAACTCCATCCCGACGATTGGGCCACGATCGTTGATGCCATCGTCGCCCATAGCCAAGCCAGGTAAGCTGCGGGTCGCGCCTGGTGCGTCGCTGGCCGGGACGGCGCAGCTCAGCTTCCGGGCGAGCCAAGCTGCTCGGCTTCCCAGAACTGGTCGAGCCAGATGTTGAGCTTCAGGAAGCCGGCACTGCTGACCGTATAGACGCGCCTTGTCCCTTCCGGCTTGGCGTTGACCAGCCCGGCGTCGAGCAGCACTTTCAGATGCTGCGAAACCGCCGGGCGCGAGACCGGCAACCCGGCGGCCAGTTCGTTGACAGTCTTCGGGCCGCGCCGAAGCTCTTCCAAGAGATAGCGCCGGTTGGGATCGGCAATCGCCATGAAGGCGTCGGAAAACATCATGCCTTATTTGTGAGGCAAAGCTTTCCAAATCTCAACCGTTGGTTTCAGGCTTTCTGCGTGGATCGAGCCGCAAGGCTTCCGGGGTGATCGAACGCTCGGCCGGTTGCGTCTTGAAGGCGTCGCGGTCTTCGATTGGCACCGGTGCGCGCCGGCTGATGCGCAGCAGCGTATAGCCTGCCAGGCAGAGATGCGCGAGGGCCGTTGCAAGGAACAGGCTTTCCGGACGCATCCAGCCCATCAGGCCGGCGGCCAGCAGCGGCCCGATCATCGTGCCGAAACCATAGAGCAGCAGCAGGCCGCCGGACACTTTGACGAAATCCTCCGCCCGGGCGTGGTCGTTGGCATGGGCCACGGCGATCGAATAGAGCGTGTAGGCAAAGGCCCCGTAGGCGGCGGTGCAGACGATGACGAAGACGCCGGAGCGCGGCTCGAACAGGAACAGCGCGATGGCGAACAGCGCCGCGCCGAAGGCCAGGCCCGCCAGCACGAAGCGGCGGTCGGTCTTGTCGGAGAGACGCCCGGCCGGAAGTTGCATGGCGGCGCCGGCGACGACCACCAGGCTCATCATCAGCGCGATCTCCGCCGTGGAAATGCCGATGCGGGCGCCATAGACGGCGCCAAGCGTGCCCCAGGCGCCGTTGGCGACGCCGATCAGAACGCAGGCGATCGCCGACACCGGCGAATTGACATAGAGCCCCTTGACGTCGAGCGAGACGTCCTGCAGCGGCTTGGGATGCGAAGCCGTCGACACTGCGGTCGGAATGAGCGACAGGCAGAACAGGATACCGGTGATCATGAACAGCGAGGCCGACTTCACATCACCGCCGGCAACGATCATCTGGCCGCCCATGATCGAGGCATAGGTGACCATCATGTAAAGGCCGAAGACGGCGCCGCGGTTCTCGTTGGTGGACTTCTCGTTGAGCCAGCTTTCGATGATCATGAAGGCGCCGGCCATGGTGAAGCCGGTGAAGGCGCGCAGCAGGATCCAGATATATTCGTCGATGATCAGGCCGGTGAGCAGTGCGACGATGGCTCCCGATGCCGCAAAGGCGCCAAAAGCGCGTACGTGACCGGCGCGGCGCACCAGGCGCGGCGCAAAGAAGCAGCCGGTGACGAAGCCGCCGGCCCAGGCCGTGCCCATCAGGCCGAGCGATGCGGTCGAGAAACCCTCCAACTGGCCGCGCAGCGGCAACAACAGCCCGTGCAGTCCGGTTGCCGCAAGCAGGAAAGCGGTGCCGCGAAGCAGCGAAAGGATCGGTCGGTAGCTTGCAAACATTTAGCTGATCCGGCTGGAATTTGGGGAGGGTCTGAAGACAGTCGCATTCGAGCTTTTCGGCGGCGGGCGCTTCGGCTCTGGAAACTATCCGCGGCGAAACAGCGCCTCGGCCGCTGATTTGGTGGTGCTCTTGGTCTCGAGCTCGGCTTCGAGCCGGGCGATCTCGTCGCGCAAGATGCCGATCCGCTCGGACAGTTCATCGACGGAAAGCAGCGACAGATCCTGCCCGATCTCATGCGGGCGCGCTTTCTTTTTGGGTTCGTCGTCGAAGATCGCCATCGTCGCTCCTCGCTCATGCGTCAAAATTAAACGGCTACAGCGTCCTTGGCGCGTCCATCGCACGCCCAGCGCTGCAGTGGCCATTTGCCTGATTTGGCAATCAGCATACATAGGGCAAGGGCATGGATGCAAACAGTCGGCAAGAAAACCGAGAGCTGGCAAGAAACTGGCGAAGCGAGACGGGAAAAAATTCATGGCGAGCGGACAGGACAGAATTCCGGCGAAGATGACGGCCATCGCGATCTCGGAACCCGGCGGACCGCGGGTGCTAAAACCGGAAACGCGTGACGTGCCGGTGCCCGGTCCCGGCGAAATCCTGATCCGGGTGCGCGCCGCCGGTATCAACCGGCCGGATGTGCAGCAACGCAAGGGGGTCTACCCGCCGCCGCCTGGTGCGTCGGACCTGCCGGGCCTCGAAGCGTCAGGCGAAGTTGCCGCTCTTGGCGACGAGATATCGCGCTGGCGCGTCGGCGACCGGGTCTGCGCGCTGACGCCCGGCGGCGGCTATGCCGAATACGTCAAGGTGCATGCCGGCAGCGTGCTGCCGCTGCCCGCCGGCTTTACCCACACCGAAGCGGCGGCGGTACCGGAAAACTACTTCACCGTCTGGCATAATGTCTTCGAACGCGGCGCCCTAAAGAGCGGCGAGACGCTGCTCGTGCATGGCGGCTCGTCCGGGATCGGCACCACGGCGATCCAGCTCGCCTCGGCCTTCGGCGCCCATGTCATTACCACTGCCGGCAGCCAGGAGAAGTGTGACGCCTGTCTGAAGCTCGGCGCCGACCGGGCGATCAACTACCGCGAGGAGGACTTCGTCGCGGCGGTCAAGGACGCGACCGGCGGCAAGGGCGCCAACGTCATCCTCGACATGGTCGGCGGCGACTATGTGGCGCGAAACTACGAGGCCGCGGCGGTGGAAGGCCGCATCATCCAGATCGCCACGCAGAGCGGGACGGTGGCAAGCACCGACTTCTCGAAGATGATGGCCAAGCGGCTCACCCACACCGGCTCGATGCTGCGGCCGCGCACCGTCGAATTCAAGGCGGCGATCGCCGCAGCGCTGGAGGCGCAGGTGTGGCCGCTGCTCGGCACCCGCAAGGTAGCACCGGTCATGGACATGATCTTTCCGCTCAGGGAAGCGTGGCGGGCGCATGAGCGGATGGAGGACGGCGACCACATCGGCAAGATCGTGCTCGATGTCGGCTGACGGTCGGCAAGCAAGCTGAACAAAACCTTAATTGCGCAATGCAACAAACGCATTGCCGCCATGCAAAAGCGTCTGTTCAACTTTTCATCAACGGTGCCTATTTGAGCGGCATCGAAACGATGGAGGACTACCATGAACCCGATCCGTGCTTTCCGTAACTGGCGCATGTACAATGAAACCGTGCGCGAACTGAACCGCTTGAACGCCCGCGAGCTCAACGACCTCGGCATCAACCGTGGTGACATCGAGTGGATCGCCCGCAAGACGCTTTGATCCGCCAAGCAAGAGCCGAGGCAGGCGGATTTCCCGCCGCCGGTTCCGAGCCCGCTAGTCCGGCGGGTTTTGTCGTTTTTAAGTCCGAGGCTACAGCGGCGGCTGCTATGATGGCCGCTATCCAGATCCGAATACAACTCGACCGCAATCTGCGGTTGACTCCAGTTTCAGCGTGGGCATTTTGATCGCGCGGGACTAGGTCAGAGGGTGGGAGCGCTGATCCGGGCCAGTAGCGTGCTGACTCTGAAACAGGCTTGCGCCCATGTTCGACGATCTGACGGACAAGATCTACGAGGCGGCTTTCGTGCCGGAACTTTGGGGCGATGCGCTCGAAGCTGCCGGCAGTCTTTCAGGTTCGGCCACCGGCGCCATCTTCCTGTTCAGTGCCGATTCTCCGGTTCGCGGCAGATTGAGCGACGTTTCTCCGGTTCACGGCAACTCGCTGCGATCCGTGTTTGATGAATTTGTCGCCAGCGACGGCTGGAAATTCTCTGACGCCGTTCAGCGTATGTGCAGCATGCAGCCGGCGAGCTTCGTTCAGGTCGAAGATTTCCTGACAGCCGAAGAGGTCGAGCGTGATCCGGTACGATACAGCTGAGAGCGGCCGGTATCGGCGCACATGTTTGTTCGGCAGTCGCGATGCCGAGTGGCGAGCTCGTCACTTTCGTCTTTCAACGGTGGATGAAGGATGGCACCTACGATCGGGCGTCGGTCGATCGGCTGGACCAGCTTCGCCCGCATTTCGCGCGGGCCGGCATGGTCTCGGCGCGATTGGGGTTGGAACAGGCCAGGGCGACCGTCTCGGCACTCGAGACCATCGGGCTGCCGGCCGCGGTCATGGCTGCATCGGGACGCGTGCTGACGGCCAACAGCCTGCTGGAAGAAATGACCGAGATGTTTCTGCCAACCGCCTATGGCGGCATGGCGATCGCCAATGCCTCCGCCAATGCGCTTTTCCAGCGGGCCATTCTCGAGAACCGAAACGATTTCGCGATCCGATCCATTCCTGTTGCTGCGAACGAAAGCCGGCCGGCTCTGGTCATCCATCTTTTGCCGCTGCGCCGCGCCGCACATGATATTTTCTCCGGCGCGGACATCCTGGTTGCGGCGACGGCGGTAAGCGCCAGTTCCGTCGTGCCTTCACCAACCCTCCTCGCGGGCCTGTTCGACCTGACGCCCTCCGAGGCTCGTCTGGCCGCCGCGCTTTCGCAGGGACGACCCTTGAAAGATGCGGCATCCGACTTGAAGATCACCGTAAAGACCAGCCGGACCTATCTTGAGCGGATTTTCGCCAAGACCGGGACACGCCAGCAAAGTCAGCTGGTCGCCTTGCTCAAGAGCACAGAACCGCTCAATCGCAGATGACGATCGGCCTAAAGCGCGTCGCGTTCGACCGGCCTCATGCGACGCGCTTAAGGTTGTTGTTTTATGCATGTCGTTATCGCAAAACCGCTGCACACTTTTGCGCGACATGCATTAAATCGGTGGAACGCCGCCTATTTGTCGCTTCAATGGCTAAGCGTGGCAAAACCAATCGCTATCAAGGCGCCTCCCAGCACGATGTCCACGTGCTTGCGGAAACGGTTGTAGAATTCGCGCATGGCTGGCTGGGAAATAGCCAGGCCGACAAGGCCAAACCAGGCGATTGCAATGGCAAAAACCAGCGCGACCACGGATATCTGAATTGCCCCGCGCGTATTCAAGCCTAGAGTAGAGGATGCAAAAAACAATGCGGTGGCCGGATTTGCCGCCGCCGTGACAAACCCCAGCCGGAAGTACCGAACGATTGGAACCGGCTTCGGCTCGTCGGCGCCGATCGTGATCGACAGCGCCCGCCGCATCGAATTCCAGCCGATGAAGACCAGCATTGCGCCGTAAAGGCTGGCGGCTATCTGGTGCGCAATGCCCCCCGGCGGCAGCGCAGCGGCGCCCGCCGCGACGACCATCGCCAGCGAACTCGCGCCCAAGGCAATGCCGGCGGCTGCCGAAAGCGCTGTAGTACGCGAAGCGATTAGCCCGGCCTGCGCGACGACAGCAAAATTGGCGCCCGGCAGCATTGCCAGAACCGAATAGGAAATGGCGAACGGAAACAACCCCGCCGCGACAGCGTGCCCGGTTTCCAACATCGATCAGCCCACATCGGCGGCGGCTTGCTCTCCCAAAGCAGGTCGCCGCTACCGAAGCGAAATGTGGATGAAACATGTTCCCACTAACAGTCGGCAAATGCCGACAGAAGGACGTTTTGTTGCCGGGCTAGCGGCTGCGGCCGCTGAGCGGCTCACCGAAGGCGCGATGCTGAAGCCGACAAGGCTGCCTTGACAGGTTCGATATCTCCCGCCATCTCGCGACTACCTTCCAAAAACGTTGCGGAACGGCAACGGAGCGGCTATATAAACGGCGATTTTCCCATTTTGGTGGCTCTAAAACCACCGCCCGCGCGGGAACGCGGGCGAACGAGAAGGATATTTGCAATGGCCAATACGCTGCTGATGCCCAAGGCGACCGCCGTCTGGCTGGTCGACAACACCGCGCTGTCCTTCGAGCAGATCGCGCAGTTCTGCGGACTGCATCCGCTCGAGGTCAAGGCGATCGCCGACGGCGAATCGGCGCAAGGCATCAAGGGCATGGACCCGATCATGACCGGCCAGCTGAGCCGCGACGAGATCGCACGCGCCGAGAAGGATCCGAACCATCGGCTGAAGCTGTCAGACCCCAAGGTGCGGGTGCCGGAATCCAAGCGCAAGGGTCCGCGCTACACGCCGCTGTCGAAGCGCCAGGACCGGCCCAATGCCATCCTCTGGCTGGTGCGCAACCATCCCGAGTTGAAGGACGCGCAGATCGCGCGCCTCGTCGGCACCACCAAGTCGACGATCGACCAGATCCGCGACAGAAAGCACTGGAACTCAGCCAACCTGCAGCCGATGGATCCGGTGACGCTGGGGCTCGCCTCGCAGATCGACCTCGACATGGAAGTCAACCGCGCCTCGCGTGGCCGCGAACAGGCACAGCCGGCCGGCGACACGCTGCTGCCGGCGGCATTGACCGAGCGCCTCGTGCCGGCGCCGGAGAAGCCAAGGGACGAGGATGCGGAACTCGACGCCAACGCCGTCTTCGCCAAGCTCTCGGCGCTGAAGTCGAAGGACGAGGACAAGGACGACGAGGAGTGAGGCGCCTCTTCCTTCTCCCCTTGTGGGAGAAGGTGGATCGGCGCGCAGCGCCGAGACGGAAGAGGGGTGTTGGAAGAAATGAGGCGTCGGCGTTCCCTGGAACATCCGGCCGCTTCGCGGCCACCTTCTCCCACAAGGGGAGAAGGCAAGAAGCGCCGCGGCTAGGTTCGCGCGGCCCGGTCCGGCGCCATGCCGTAGTCCTCGCTGCGCTCCACCGCACGGTAAAAATCGGCGAGCTGCTTGCCGCGCTCCGGCTTGAAGACGCGGCCGGCTATGACCACTGAAGCAATGCGGTCGATGCGGAAAGCGCGAAAGTCGTCGCGCATCTCGCACCAGGCGACCAGCGTCCACACCTTGCCCCAGAACCACAGGCCCAATGGCCTGATGTCGCGCACCGTGCTGCGGCCTGCTTCGTCGGAGTAGTCAATGGTCAGCACCTGGCGTTTTTCCACCGCGCGCTCGATCAGGTCGATGGCTTCGCGGGCGGCGTCGCTCACCACCCACATCGGCGTGTGGATCTCGGTGCGGGCGATGCGGTCCTTCTCGGCATCGGGCAGCACGGCGCCGATCTTGACCAGCGCCTCGTCGGCGGCCCGCGCCATGGCAGCGCCGCCAAATGCGCGCACCATGCGGGCGCCGGCGACCAGCGCGACGATCTCGTCACGCGTGAACATCAGCGGCGGAAGGTCGAAACCCTCCCTCATCATGTAGCCGACGCCGGCCTCGCCGTCGATCGGCACGCCCGTCGACTGCAGGTCGGCGATGTCGCGGTAGATGGTTCGCTCGGAAACCTCGAGCCACGTGCCCAGCTTCTGGGCGGTGACCAGACGGCCACCGCGCAGATGCTGCACGATCTGGAAGAGCCTGTCGGCGCGGCGCATCGTACGGTCCCTCGATGTTGTTTTTAGCCTGTCGTTGTCCCCAAACCGGTTCCAGCTTTCGGGCGATGCATTATGGCTCAAGCCCTTCGCGCTTGCGCTGCGCGGCGACGAATGCCGCGCCGAAGGACAACTTCCCTGTTGTCGGCGTCTTTGCATCCAGCACCCGCCAGAACGGCGCGATGTCGCTCAGCGTCATGCCGCGTTCCAGATCCTCGTTGGCGGCCTCGGCGACAGTGCGCAGATGATAGCCGATGGTGACCGGACATGTCACTTCGGCGCCGTGCTCAATGGCGAGCACGGTGCGCAAGGCGCCGACATCCATGGCCACGCCCTTTGGAATGGAGCGGATGAAATCATCGACCTGCCGTTCCGTCGGCACCAGCATCGGCTGGCCCTCGACGACGTCGCCAACAGTGCGCGGCGTCGGCTTGATGCCATTGATGCCCGGCGTGTTCAGCCTGTCGCTCCAGCTCTTTACCATGCGTCACCTAGACGAAGAGCCCGAAGCTGTTGCAGGGATGAAGGCCATGTCTGTCTCCTTGTACTTTCGAATTATTGCACGCCGCTCCTGACATCATACTGTCAGGAGGCTTCAGCATATTCCCCTTCTGCATACTCCTTGGCGAACAGCGTGCGCATCTCAGCGAGATCGCTGCTTCTCTGGGGATAGAGCGTCTTCAAATAGGCAAGAGCGAAGGTGCCGGGAGCCGAACCCGGCGCGGACACGATGCCACCGTCGGCGACGGCATAGGGCACGTCCTGATAGTTCTGGGCGCCCGGATAGCCCGGTTCCTTTTCGTTGATCCAGTCACGACCATTGCTGGTGTGTTTGGCGTTGCCGAACAGGCCGGCACGCGCCAGTGCCAGCGTGCCCGCACAGATGCCGCCGACCACACCGCCGCGCGCTGCGACCGCTGTCAGCAGTGCGGAGACGTCAGGCGGAGCATCGACCCACTGGTCGGAGCCGATGACCGCGACGGCGTCAAGATCGGTGTTTTCATCAACTGCGGTGGAGCGGTCGGGCGTCAGCATAAATCCGCTGGCCGAAGTCACCGGTTTGCCGTTCGGCGCCAGCGAAACCGCGCGTGCGCCGAACCATTCGACCGCCGAAGCCGCCAGCAGCCCGTATTCCCAGTCGGCGAAGCGATCGATGAAAAGAACGCCGATAGTTTTCTGTTCCGACATTTGCTGCTCCGTCTTTCGGTCCGGCTGACCTGTTTATCTGGGCGCGTGGCGTCGGCATGCAACCGCTGCCGCAAAAAATCGCCTCAATGGCCGCGGCCGTGGCGGCCTTCATAATTATCCGGCCAACCGATGTCCTTGCGGATGCTCTGCGGCAACCCGTTCATCAAACGCCGGGTGCGGATCTCGTTGCGCATCGTCCGGATCTTGCCGACATAGTGCTGAACGCTACGCAGAATGGTAAAACCGTTCATGGCTGGTCTCCTCTCTTTCGATGGAGACACTATCGCACAGCCCTCCTGACAGCAGTCTGTCAGGAGGCTGAGCGGTCTTTAGTGAGCGTGCCAGGTTTTGCCGGTTCTGATCCGTTTGCCCGAGTGAAGCAGGCTTTCTCGTCGCCGGGATCAAGTCTTTCATCTGCCAACGACGGACCGTCGGAATCCGCAGCAGCGACAGGGCCGGGGTTCTGATATCTAAGGAGAAAAATTTCCAGAAATCAGGGAGATGACAATGAGCCTGCAACTGACAGGAATTCACCATCTGACCGCAATCACGGCCAATGCACCCGGAAACCTTCGTTTCTACACCAGGACCCTGGGCCTGCGACTGGTCAAGAAGACGGTCAATCAGGACGACACGTCGGCCTATCACCTTTTCTATGCCGACGCCGAGGCGACGCCTGGCACCGATCTTACCTTCTTCGATTGGCCGGTAGGACGCGAGCGGCGCGGCACCAACAGCATCGTGCGGACCAGCCTGAGGGTCGCCAGCCCTGAAAGCCTTGCCTGGTGGAAGCAACACTTGTCCGGCGAGACCGTCGCGACGGGAGAGACCGGCGATATCGGCGGCTACCCGTCGCTGGACTTCGAAGACCCGGAAGGCCAGCGCCTGCGTCTCGTCAGCGATGGCGGCAAGGGCGACAGTCACCCCTGGGTGCAAAGCCCGGTCCCAGTCGAGCACCAGATACGCGGGCTCGGGCCTATCGTCGTCAGCGTTCCCGACATCACCAACACTGAAACCGTGCTGACCAGGGTGATGAACATGCGCAAGGCGCGGGACTATGCCTCGCCGGATGGTCAGGGCCAGGTTTACGTCTTCGAGATGGGAGAAGGCGGCCCGGCGGCGGAGCTTCATGTCGCCGTGCAGCCGGGCCTTGCGCCGGCACGGCAGGGCGCCGGTGCAGTCCACCACGTGGCATTCAGGGCGCCGGACCAGGAGATTTTGCATCAATGGACGGCGCGGCTGGCCGAGTTCCGCCTTCCGTCAAGCGGTGAGGTCGAGCGATACTACTTCCGCTCGCTCTATTTCCGCGAGCCAAACGGCATACTATTCGAGATTGCGACAGACGGCCCGGGATTCACGGCCGACGAGCCGCTGGAAACGCTGGGCGAAAGGCTGGCCTTGCCACCGTTCCTCGAACCGAAACGGGCTGCGATCGAGGCCAATCTCAAGCCGCTGGCATAGTGCTCCCGTGAGGGAGCGAAAGGAGCGCTTCGACAGCTGAGCGCGATGCCGGAGCGCCGCGTCCTTTTTGACGCGCAAAGGACGCTACAGCACCTTCTACGGATCGTGCTTTCCGAAATCGATTTCGATTTGCGGGCCGATGCGCTAGTCAAAAGCGGCCATGTCGAAACTCCTCGCGCTCGTTATCATTGCCATGATGGTCATCCAGTTGATCAAGCCGCTCGGCTGGCCGGGGCTGAAGCGGCGCAGCGATTTTTGGAAGCTGGCGGTGCTGGCGATGGCGGCAATTTCGATTACAGCGGCGCTGGGCCATTGGGCCTAAAACGCGTCGCGTTCGACCGACCTCACGCGACGCGCTTTAGGTTGTTGTTTTATCGCAAAACCGCTGCACACCCTCGGTTCAAGCCCGAGGGCATGCTTTTGCGCGACATGCATTAGGGCTGGCGGGCCGCTACGCGAGGCGTGGTTCGTTGGCCAGCACCAAGTCGACCAGATGTTCCGCCCAGGCCCGGTAGCCGGCTTCCGAGGCATGAAATCCGTCGGAGGCAAAACCGGCTTCGGCATCGGTGATCGGCAGGCGCGGCGCCGGCACAGCGCCGCGTTCGAGGCAAAGGCGCTCGCCCATCCGGTTCATCTCGGCGGCGCGGATCTCCAGGATCTTTCCGAGCAGCGGCGGCATTGCCGGTGCGCGGGTGAATTCCAGCACCGGCGACCACACCACGCGCGCCTCCGGCCATTTGGCGCGCAGCGCGTAGAGCAGGCCGCCAAAATCGCTTTTGAAGCGTGGCACCGAGTGAAAGTTCTTGGTGTCGTTGGTGCCGATGGCGAGCACGATATGCGTCCAGGGATCGGCCGACAGATTGGGCAGCACATGGTCGCGGATCTGGCCTGAGGTCGCCGAGTTGAACCCGGCTGCCCGCCAGCGCACGGCGCGGCCGGTGCGTTTTGAGATCAGCTCGGCCAGTTGCGCGGCCAGCCCGTATTCGGAATTGCCGATGCCGACCGAGGCGGCGGAAGAATCGCCAAGCATCAGCAGCGAGATCGCCGGCGCCTGGCCCGAAATCTCGTGCATGACCGGACCTTGCGCCGGCAGCATGCGGCTGGTGCGGCGGCGCACGCCAAGCCCCTGCCAGACATAGACCGGAAAGGCGAGCCAGGTGAGGAGGGCAAGAAAGCGCTGCATCGCAAACCGTTTAATGGCAAACGACTTTCGGGCTCAACGCAAGCCGACAGCGCGCCGCATTTTTTTGGAGCATTTTGGAGCGGATGGAACCCGGGCCATGGCCCGGGTTCGGACGAGGAAAAAAAAACCGGTCAGGCGGCCTGTTCCAGTTCCGGCTGCCATTTGCCTAGCGCTGCCAGGTGGTTCATGTGGGCGCGGTGGGCGAAAGCGGCCTGGGCCGCGGCGACGTTGGCCGCCTTGCCGGCCCAGGCCTTCTGTGGCGCCGCCTGCAAGGCGCGGCCATAGGAGAAGGTCAGCTTCCATGGATGCGGGCCGATGGCGTTGATGGCGTTGAGGTTGGCGGTCGCCTCCTCGTCCGATTGTCCGCCGGAGAGAAAGGCGATGCCGCCAATCGCTGCCGGCACCGTCTCGCGGAACAGTTTTATGGTCTTTTCTGCGACCTCTTCGGGGCTGCTGGTGTTGCCAGACTTCTTGCCGGCGAGAACCATGTTCGGCTTCAGAATGGTGCCTTCGAGGACGACGCGGGCGGCGTAGAGCTCGGTGTAGAGTTTCGTCAGCGTTGCCTTGCTGATCTCGTAGCAGGTGCCGATGTCGTGGGCGCCGTCCATCAGCACCTCCGGCTCGACGATCGGCACGATGCCGGCCTCCTGGCAGAGCGCCGCATAGCGGGCGAGCGCATGAGCGTTCGAGCCGATCGACGTGGCGGAAGGCACGCCTTTGGCGACGTCGATGTCGATCACCGCGCGCCATTTGGCGAAACGGGCGCCGAGCTTATAGTAGTCGGCGAGCCGCTCGCGCAGGCCGTCGAGGCCTTCGGTGATGGTGTCGCCGGGATACCCGGCCAGAGGCTTGGCGCCTGCATCGACCTTGATGCCCGGAATCGCGCCGGTCGCCTTGATGATGTCGACCAGCGGCGTGCCGTCCGCGGCTTTCTGACGAATGGTTTCGTCAAAAAGGATGACGCCGGAGATGTATCGGGTCATCGCCTCCTTGGCG
Organism: Mesorhizobium sp. WSM4817; assembly: GCF_055811135.1. NCBI lineage: Bacteria > Pseudomonadati > Pseudomonadota > Alphaproteobacteria > Hyphomicrobiales > Phyllobacteriaceae > Mesorhizobium > Mesorhizobium sp. WSM4817. The sequence goes on from NZ_JBVVQQ010000018.1 coordinate 107,367, forward strand.
CGGAACATCATCTCGCGATAGTCGCGGCGGCTGTCGGCGGTCGATTCGACGCCGATGACGTCGAAGCGCTTCTTGATGGTGCCGGAACTCTCGTCGGCGGCCAATAGACCCTTGCCGTCGGCCACCATCGCAGCGGCAATGTCCTCGAGACGTTCGCTCATTGTGCATCCTCCTGAACCGGTTGTTCCAACAGTGAAATATCCGGGCTAGCAGACCACCAGAGCAAGGCGGGTTCAAGTCGAACCATTCCGAGTGGAAAACTCGAATCGATTGAAACGCGCAAACGCCGTCGTCCGCCTGTTGCCCAGGGCATTCTATCGCTTCAGGACATCGACACCGGGAAGCGGCTTGCCCTCCATCCATTCCAGGAAGGCGCCGCCGGCAGTCGAGACATAAGTGAAGTCCTCGGCGACGCCGGCATGGTTGAGGGCGGCCACCGTGTCGCCGCCACCTGCCACCGAGATCAATTTGCCGGCCTTGGTGCGGGCCGCGGCGTGCCTGGCCGCCGCCACCGTCGCCCGGTCGAACGGCTTGATCTCGAACGCGCCGAGCGGGCCGTTCCAGACCAGCGTCGCGGCGCGGTCGATCCAGTCGGCAACGGTCTTCACGGTGTTTTCGCCGACATCGAGGATCATGGCGTCGGCCGGCACCTCTGCTATGGCGACGGTTTCGCTGGCGGCGCCCGCCTTGAATTCCCTGGCGACGACACCGTCGACCGGCAGGATGACGGCGCAGCCGGCTTCGGCCGCCTCGATCATGATCTGCTTGGCGGTGCTGGCGAGATCATGCTCGCACAGCGATTTTCCGACGGCGGTGCCGCGCGCGGCGAGGAAGGTGTTGGCCATGCCGCCGCCGATGACCAGCGCGTCGACCTTCTTCACCAGGTTCATCAGGAGGTCGATCTTGCTCGAGACCTTGGCGCCGCCGACGATGGCTACGACAGGGCGGACGGGATTGCCGAGGCCCTTTTCCAGCGCGTCGAGTTCGGCTTGCATGGTACGGCCGGCGAAGGCCGGCAGCAGGTGCGCAAGCCCTTCCGTCGACGAATGGGCGCGGTGGGCGGCGGAAAAGGCGTCGTTGACGAAGATGTCGCCATTGGCGGCGAGCTTTTCGGTGAAGGCCGGGTCGTTCTTCTCCTCGGCCTTGTAGAAGCGGGTGTTTTCGAGCAGCAGCACGTCGCCGTTGTTCATGGCGGCGACGGCGCTCGCGGCCTTGTCGCCGATGCAATCGGCCGCGAAGCCGACAGGGCGGCCAAGCACCTCCGCGGCCGCCCTGGCGATCGGCTCAAGCGAGAATTCGGGCGAAGGTCCATCCTTGGGCCGGCCGAAATGGGCAAGCAGGATGACCTTGGCGCCCTTGCCGGAAAGCTCGGCGATGGTCGGCGCGATGCGCTCGATGCGGGTGGCGTCGGTGACCTTGCCGTCGGCGACGGGAACGTTGAGGTCGACGCGCACCAGCACACGCTTGCCGTCGATATTGCCGATGTCGTCCAGTGTCTTAAAGCCGGCCATGCTGTTCCCTTTCGCGAAAAATCGCGGGGACCTTACCCCGCATCAACGACGATGCAAGACCTGCGTGGGAGTTCACGGAAAATATGATCCGCGCCTCGGGTCGCAAGCAGTCAGCCCTCGCCGGTTGTTTTTTCCATCACTGGCTGTGGAGCCGGTTCCGCGTCGTCCGGCGCCTCGGCATCCTGCTTTTTGGTCCGCTTGCGCCAATTGCGAACAAAGCCAACGATGCGGTCGGCGATCTCGCCGGCACTCAGGAACACTGGCACCCGCGCCACCGGCGCGGTCGGCTCCAGGGAAAGACCGAGACCGGTGATCCTGCCCTTGTCGTCGACGTCGCGGACGATCAGCTCGATCGGACCAATCAGCACGCGGTCGGCATATTCGGCATGGCCGCCGAGCCGCGCCGTCACCAGGTCGCCGACGGTCAGCTTGCGTTCCTCCTCGGTCAGGCCTGGCGCGTAAGCGGCTTCCAGTTCCGCGGCGGAGCGCGCCGGATCGACGGCGAAGGCGCCGAAGAAGTCGGCATCCTCGGGATCGACCACGGCGCGGCTGGCGAACAGCTTGTCGAGCAGGGCCGGATAGCGATCCGGCACGAAGATGTAGACATGGTCGCCGGCGGCGAGCCTGCCCATGTCCTGGAAGCGCATCGAGCGGCCGTCGCGCAGCACCAGCGACGGCCGCGCCCAGCGCGGAATGCGCTCGCCGCGCGCCACCGGGCTGCCTGGTGCCACGCGGTAGGCGAGCAGCTCGTGATGGGCGGAGCCAGGCAGTTCGAGCTCGACCTTGTCCAACGGACCCAGGCGGGCGGGCACGATCAGGCCGAGGCGGCGCGCCAGCGGTCCGACGGTCCATCCCTGGATGACCAGCGATACCAGCACCACGATGAAGGCGGTGTTGAAGATGAAGCGGCCATTCTCAAGACCGCCAAGCAGCGGCGTGATGGCGAGCAGGATCGACACGGCGCCACGCAGACCCACCCATGAGACGAAGGCGACTTCCGGGCGCGGCAGACGAAACGGCATCAGGCAAAGCCAGACGGCGATCGGCCGCGCCACGAATATCAGGAACAGGCCCAGCAGCACCGCCGGCAGCAGGATCGCCGGAAATTGCGAGGGCGTCGCGAACAGGCCGAGGATCAGGAACATGATGATCTGCGCCAGCCACGACATGCCGTCCTGGAAGCGCTTGAGGATGGTGACGGCGCGGATGTCGGAATTGCCGGCAATGAGGCCGGCGAGATAGACCGCCAGAAAGCCGGACCCGCCAATGGCGCCGGCGGCGGCGAACACCATCAGCGACAGCGTCAGCACGAAGATCGGCAGCAGCCCGTGGTCGAGATTGAGCCGGTCGACGAGGCGAACGATGGCGAGGCCGCCGAAAATGCCGACGATGGCGCCAAGCCCCATGTTGATAAGGAAGCCGAGGACGAGGTCGGTAACCAGCACCCTGGCCTCGGGGCTGGCGTTGGCGGCGATGATCTCGACCAGGCTTATGGTCAGGAAGATGGCGATCGGGTCGTTGGTGCCGGATTCCACCTCGAGCGTGGAACGCACGCGTTCGCGCAAATTGATCTCGCCGGCGCGCAGCAGGAAGAACACCGCTGCGGCGTCGGTCGAGGCGACAGCGGCGCCGAGCAAGAAGGATTCCAGCCAGCTGAGATCGAGCAGATAGTGGGCGACGGCGCCGAACAGGCCGGTGGTCAGAAGGACGCCGACGGTCGCCAGCGACAGCGCCGGTCCGGCCGCCTGCCGCAGGGCGTTGAGCGGTGTGCCGAAACCGGAATCGAACAGGATGACCGCCAGCGCCAGTGAGCCGGCAAAATAAGCCAGCCGCGCGTTGTCGAACTGGATGCCGAGGCCGTCGGTTCCCGTGGCCAGGCCAATGCAGAGAAACAGCAGCAACAGAGGGGCGCCGAAGCGGAAGGCGATCAGGCTCGAAAACGCGGCGGCGACGACGAGCGCGGCGCCGACCAGCGTCATGAGATAGATCGCATGCTCCATCCGCCAATTGCCCCTCGAATTCGTGTCCCTCTCGCTTTACGGGAGAGTGAGGCGAAGACATGACCGGTGCAAGGCGTGAGGGTGGTTTTTTGCCCTATGCCGCTGATTTTCGAGTGTTTTGGCGCTCAAGGCGCGGGTCTTGCCAGACAAACCCTTAGAGCGTCGTTGCGCATTCAAAAGGGCGCTGGGCGCTCTCATAAAAACGCCCGGACAGGCCGGGCGTTTTCATGTCGCGAGAGGATGGTTCCGCGATCAGGCGATGGTCTTGCCGAAGGCGACGGCGGTGTCGGCCATGCGGTTGGAAAAACCCCATTCATTGTCGTACCAGGACAGCACCGAAACGAAGTTGCCGTCCATGACCTTGGTCTGGTCGAGCGCCATGATCGAGGAATGCGGATCGTGGTTGAAGTCGATCGACACGTTCGGGTGACTGGTGACGGCGAGAACGCCCTTCAACTTGCCGTTGGAGGCGGCGATCACCGCCTCGTTGATTTCCTGCACCGTGGTCGAACGCTTGGCGATGAACTTGAAGTCGACAACCGAGACGTTCGGGGTCGGCACGCGAATGGAGATCCCATCGAGCTTGCCCTTGAGATCGGGCAGCACCAGGCCGATCGCCTTGGCCGCACCGGTCGAGGTCGGGATCTGCGACAGCGCCGCGGCGCGGGCGCGGTAGAGATCCTTGTGCATGGTGTCCAATGTCGGCTGGTCACCGGTGTAGGAGTGGATCGTCGTCATCATGCCCTTCTCGATGCCGACGGCCTCATGCAGCACGGCTGCCAGCGGTGCCAAGCAGTTGGTGGTGCAGGAGGCATTCGAGATGACAATGTGGTCCGTGGTCAGCTTGTCATGGTTGATGCCATAGACGACGGTGAGGTCGGCGCCCTCGGCCGGCGCCGAGACGAGGACCCGCTTGGCGCCGGCGGTCAGATGTGCGGCGGCCTTGTCGCGGGCGGTGAAGATGCCGGTGCATTCGAGCGCAACATCGATGCCGAGTTCCTTCCACGGCAGCTGCGTCGGGTCCTTGATCGCGGTTACCTTGAATTTTTCGCTGCCGACGGTGATCTGGTCACCGTCGACCGTCACTTCATGCGGGAAGCGGCCATGCACGCTGTCGTAGCGCAGCAGATGCGCATTGGTCTCGACCGGGCCGAGGTCGTTGACGGCGACGACATCGATGTCCCTGCGGCCGGATTCGTGGATGGCGCGCAGGATGTTGCGGCCGATGCGGCCGAATCCGTTGATGGCAACTCTGACGGTCATTTTTCTCTCCCTGGGAGTTGGAGGCCGAAGATCAAGTCCGCAGCTTCATAACGGCGGGCTGGCAAAGAATCCAGCCGTCGATGGGTTGGATTTAAGTCCATTAGGTCGCGGCTGCCGGCGAAACCGCCATGTGCGACTTCGCCGGAGACCAGCACATTCACTCGCCGTGCAGGCGGGCTTCCGCCGCCTTCACCGTCGCTTCGGCGGTGATGCCGAAATGCGGATAGAGTTGCTCGATCGTGCCAGAGGCGCCGAAGCCGGTCATGCCGATGAAGATGCCGTCGGTGCCGATGAAATGATCCCAGCCCTGGCGGATGCCGGCTTCGATGGCGATCTTGACCGGCGCGTTGCCGATCGTCTTGTTGCGATAGTCGGCGCTCTGCTTGTCGAACAATTCGAAGCAGGGCACAGAGACGACGCGGGTCGGATGGCCGTGCTTCTCCAATGCCTCGCGCGCCGCCAACGCAATCTCGACCTCGGAACCCGAAGCGAAGATCGTCACCGCGGCGTCGCCACTGGCGGCGGCCAGCTCATAGGCGCCCTGGCGACAAAGATTTTCCGCAACGAAGTCGTTGCGCACCGCCGGCAGGTTCTGCCGGGTCAGCGCCAGCGTCGAAGGCGTCTTTTCCTGCTCGATGGCCAGCTGCCAGCACTCGGCGGTCTCGACCGCGTCGGCCGGGCGGAAGACATTGTGGTTCGGGATGGCGCGCAATGCGGCCAGATGCTCGACCGGCTGATGGGTCGGGCCGTCTTCGCCGAGACCGATGGAATCGTGGGTCATGACGAAGATCGAGCGGATGCCCATCAGCGAGGCGAGCCGCATCGACGGACGGGCATAGTCGGAAAAGCACATGAACGTGCCGCCATAGGCGATGAGGCCGCCATGCAGCGTCAGTCCGTTGAGCGCGGCGGCCATGCCGTGCTCGCGGATGCCGTAGTGAACGTAGCGCTGGCCGTAGTCGTCTGAGGTGATGTTCTTGGTCTGGCTGGTCTTGGTGTTGTTGGAGCCGGTCAGGTCGGCCGAGCCGCCGATGGTTTCCGGCACGGCGCCGTTGATGACTTCGAGCGCCATTTCCGACGATTTTCGGGTGGCGACCTTCGGTTTGTCCGTGGCGAGCTTCTTCTTGTAGTCGGTGATGACGGCGTCAAAATTCGCCGGCAGCGTGCCACTGATGCGGCGCTCGAATTCGCTGCGCAACTGGGCGTCGGCCCTGGCAAGGCGGCCTTCCCAGTCGGCGCGTGCCTTGACGCCGGTCTTGCCGGCGTCGCGCCAGGCATCGAGGATATCGGCAGGAACTTCGAAGGGCGGATAATCCCAGCCGAAGAATTTTCTCGCGCCGGCGATTTCCTCGGCGCCGAGCGGCGAGCCGTGCGCCTTGTTGGTGCCGGCCTTGGTCGGCGCGCCGAAGCCGATCGTCGTCTTGCAGGCGATCATCGTCGGTTTGTCGGAATGGCGCGCCGCCTCGATGGCATAGGCGATCGCTTCCGGATCCTGGCCGTCGATGTGGCTGGCATTCCAGCCGGACGCCTGGAAGCGGGCGACCTGATCGGTGTTGTCGGCCAGCGAAACCGGGCCGTCGATCGAGATGTTGTTGTTGTCCCAAAAGACGATCAGCTTGTTCAGCTTGAGATGTCCGGCAAGCGCGATGGCTTCCTGGGAAACGCCCTCCATCAGGCAGCCGTCACCGGCCAGCACATAGGTGTAGTGGTCGACGAGGTCGTTGCCGAAGGCGGCATTCATGATGCGCTCGCCGAGCGCGAAACCGACCGAATTGGCAAGGCCCTGGCCGAGCGGGCCGGTCGTCGTCTCGATGCCGGCGGCATGGCCATATTCGGGATGGCCTGCCGTCCTCGACCCCACCTGGCGGAAATGCTTGATCTGGTCGAGGGTGATGTCGTCGTAGCCGGTCAGATAAAGCAGCGAATAAAGCAGCATCGAACCGTGGCCGGCCGACAGGATGAAACGGTCGCGATCGGGCCAATGCGGGTTCTTCGCATCGTATTTCAGGAAACGCGTGAACACCACCGTGGCGATGTCGGCGCAGCCCATGGGCAGGCCGGGGTGGCCGGACTGGGCCTTCTCGACGGCGTCCATGGAAAGAAAACGGATCGCATTGGCCATCCGGTCATGTTGTTCACGCGAGGTCATGCTTCCTCCAGTGTCGGGGTTCGGGGCCTTGGGAGAGCCCTGGAAAGGGGTGCGCGACACATAGCAGGCGCGGCTTTTTAGTCAACAAACCGGCGCGAATTTGCCAATCTTGTTGGTCAGTAAACCGGCGCTTTTGCCGGTCTTGCGATGGCGCCAGGAGGGCTTTGGTGGCCTAAATTAGCGTTAGCAGGGGACAGTCGCGAGAGCTTTATTGACGTTGGCTTCACACGGCGCGTAATGTTTCAGACATAACGCGTTCTGAACGTGGATGATTCGGTGATGGGCAGGGCGCAGGACGAAAGCCATGACCGGGGAAACGACACTCAAGGAAGTCATCGCCAGGCTGGGTAAGGCCATCGAGGGGCTGGAAAACGCCGTCGCGGCCAAGCTCGAGCACGAGCGCGACTATACGGAAGCCGAGGCGGAGGTGCAGCGCATGAACGCCGACCGCTCGCGGCTGGCGCAGGAACTCGACAATTCCGAAGCGCGCGCCGAACGGCTGGAAGACGCCAACAAGGAAGTGTCGCGTCGGCTGGTGACCGCCATGGAAACCATCCGCGCCGTGTTGGATAGATAGGGGCTGGCCCAATGGCACAAGTCACGGTTTCCATCGATGGCAAGCAGTATCGCATGGCTTGCGACGAAGGCCAGGAAGAGCATCTGATCGACCTTGCCGAGCGCTTCGACCGCTATGTCTCGCATCTGAAAGACTCATTCGGCGAAATCGGCGACCAACGGCTGACCGTGATGGCCGGCATCATGGTCATGGACGAGCTTTCGGAACTGCAAAAACGCGTCAAGGGCATGGAAAGCGAAGTGCTGACGCTGCGCAAGACGCGTGACGATGCGCTGACCAAGGCCGACAAGAACGATTCCGTGCTGACCCAAGCGCTTGGCGCGCTCGCCCAGCGCATGGAAGATCTGGCCACGACGCTGGCGGTGAACAAGGCCTAGATTTCCACTACTGTCGCGCCCAACGCCCTATTGCGCCGGCATCAATGGGCGGGAAATGCTGCTGTTTACGACAAAAGGCGAAAAAGTTGTCGTCGCCGGCCCCGGTACCGGTGCAACAGGCGTATGAAGGATGACGCCGCAGTGGTAAAAAGGCGGAAGCAGGGCCGGTGGATGGTCCATGCCGGCTGCAATCACAGGGTAGGGACGCATCATGAGCCTTCGTATCAACGACACCGCGCCGGATTTCACGGCCGAAACCACGCAAGGGACGATCAACTTCCACGAATGGATCGGTGACGGCTGGGCGGTGCTTTTCAGCCATCCGAAGAATTTCACGCCGGTCTGCACGACCGAGCTCGGCACGATGGCCGGGCTGGAAGGCGAGTTCAAGAAGCGCAACGTCAAGATCATCGGCATTTCCGTTGATCCGGTCGAAAGCCATGGCAAATGGCAGGATGATATCAAAAAGGCGACCGGCCAATCGGTGAACTACCCGCTGATCGGCGACAAGGACCTCAAGGTCGCCAAGCTTTACGAGATGCTGCCGGCGGGCGCCGGCGAAACCTCGGAAGGCCGCACGCCCGCCGACAACGCTACGGTGCGTTCAGTTTATGTCATCGGCCCCGACAAGAAGATCAAGCTGGTTCTCACCTATCCGATGACGACCGGCCGTAACTTCGATGAGATCCTGCGTGCGATCGATTCCATACAGTTGACCGCCAAGCACCAGGTGGCGACGCCGGCGAACTGGAAGCAGGGCGAGGACGTCATCATCACCGCCGCTGTTTCCAACGAGGATGCGGTCAAGCGTTTCGGCGCCTTCGAGACGATCCTGCCGTATCTCCGGAAGACCAAGCAGCCCTCCGCCTGAGAAGGCGGCACGGAAGGATTTTCGGCTTTTTTGCCTCGGCGAAGCATGCGGTGCTTGACGGCGTGGCGCTGGCGAATGACCATGCTCTTCTTTTACCCCGGCAGGGAAAACCATTCCTGCCGGGTGAGAGTTGAGGGAGCCGGGATTGGACGCGACATCGGCCAGGCTGCAGGTGGCAGGCTTTTACGACAAGCCGAGCGGGTCCATCCAGTATGTCGTTGCCGACCCGCAGACGCGACGATGCGCAATTATTGATCCGGTCCTGGATTTCGACGAGAAGTCCGGCGCCACTGCCACGAAAAATGCCGACGCCCTGCTCGACTTCATCAGAGATCAACGGCTGGTTGTCGAATGGATCCTCGACACCCACCCGCATGCCGACCATTTCTCGGCGGCACACTATCTCAGCACAAAGACAGGAGCGCCGACGGCGATCGGCGAGAAGGTCGTCGACGTCCAGAAACTGTGGAAGGCAATCTACAACTGGCCGGGGTTTCCTGCCGACGGATCCCAGTGGAACAGGCTGTTTGCCGACGGCGAGACCTTTTCGGTCGGCGGCGTTCCGGCAAAGGTGCTTTTTTCGCCGGGCCACACGCTGGCCTCGATCACCTATGTGATCGGCGACGCCGCTTTCATCCATGATACGCTGTTCATGCCGGACAGCGGCACGGCGAGAGCGGACTTTCCCGGCGGCAGTGCCGCGCAACTCTGGCGCTCGATCCAAAATATCCTCGCGCTGCCGGACGAGACACGTCTGTTCGTCGGTCATGACTACCAGGCGGAGGGGCGCGAGCCCTTGTGGGAGAGCACGGTCGCGGAACAAAAATCCAAGAACACCCATGTTGCCGCTTGCAGGACCGAGGCCGATTTCGTTGCGTTGCGCGAGGCGCGCGACAGGACGCTGCCGATGCCGAGGCTGATCCTGCACGCGCTGCAGGTCAACATGAATGGCGGGCGCCTGCCGGAACCGGAATCCAACGGCCGCCGCTATTTGAAATTTCCGTTGGATTGCCTTTGAGGGGCGCGGTCCAACTTTTGCAATCTCGGCGCTGCCCCTCATCGCCCTGCCGGGCACTTCTCCCCGTATAGTGACGGGGAGAAGGACGCTTTGGCTGACGCTGCCTCTTCTCCCCGTCACTATACGGGGAGAAGGTGGCGGCAGCCGGATGAGGGGCAGCGCAGACGCCAGCTATTCTAGCTTCAGGGTTTTGTTCGGCGGACTAAATGTTCATACGTGATTTGCCAAGGGTCGCTCTCGGAAGATCTTTCCTCGCCGATCCAATGGAAGCTGTTGGCAGTGATCTCGGTGAAACGCCATCGAGTTTTCAGACCTCGCGAATCAATGCCGAGTTGGACAATGTCCTTACCCTCGGCCCGCCCGATCTGGCGCGAGTGATCTCGGTTGAGCGGGTCATTCCATATGACGTGCCAGCCATCGATCCCAGGATCGAAGATGCGCAAAGTCGTGCCATACATCGTGGATGGCGCAGGGCGCTTGGGCCTGATCCAGACGTCCTGAATCGCGCGGCCTTCGAGCACCCAGCCAAAATGGCATTCTCCATCCCATTTCTGGATTGTGCCGTCATCGCGGTAGTGGACCGTGTCCATTTCCCAGCTTCCAATTAGCCATCCATACAGGTTCATGTCTTTCGCTCGGTCGGCTGAGGGACCTGCGGACCCGAGAGCGGTGAGAAACGGAGAAATCGTCATCGTCATACTGCCTTTGGTTTCCAAATAGGCGAGCTCAACTGCCCAGCGCAGGCTCCGGACGGCCCATTGTCGCGCCCGCTTGCCGCAAACGCCACCTTGTGAAATTTCACGACGGAAGCCGGTGTCGACGCCGGAACATTGCCGCCACAATTTGCAGCGTTGCGGTTTCCAGGGCTTGGGGAAAATTGCTATATTGCCGCTATGAGCCAGCCAGGCTGATCACACCGAAGGTTGAGCTGACGACGGATCGGGCGTTCGCAAAGGCGCGGCGGAACCGGCAATCCAGCTAGACTATGACACCAAGGGACAGTTCCCCCGCAGTCAGTGGACCATAAAAAAGGCGACGCCAGTTACCTGACGCCGCCGCTATTTGTTTTTGCCGGAGTTTTACGCCGCCGGCTGCGCCTCGATGGTGCGCAGCGCCTGCATCTGGCGCTTGGCTGCGGCCTTGACCGCGTCCTGCACCTTCTCGAAGGCGCGCACCTCGATCTGGCGCACGCGCTCGCGGCTGATGTCGAACTCGGCCGACAGCTCTTCCAGCGTCAGCGGCTCCTCGGCCAGGCGGCGCGCCTCGAAGATGCGCCGCTCGCGCTCGTTGAGCACGGCAAGAGCGCCGGACAGCATGCCGCGCCGGTTTTCCAGTTCGTCCTGCTCGATCAGCGCCTCTTCCTGGCTTTCGTGGTCATCGACCAGCCAGTCCTGCCACTCACCGGACTCGCCTTCGCTCGCCCGGATCGGCGCGTTGAGCGAGGCGTCGCCCGACAGGCGGCGGTTCATCGACACCACTTCCGCTTCCGACACGTTGAGGCGGGTGGCGATCTCGGCGATCTGCTCGGGCTTCAAGTCGCCGTCGTCGAGCGCCTGGATCTTGCCCTTCACCTTGCGCAGGTTGAAGAACAGGCGCTTCTGGTTGGCGGTGGTGCCCATCTTGACCAGGCTCCACGAGCGCAGAATGTATTCCTGGATCGAGGCCTTGATCCACCACATGGCGTAGGTGGCGAGCCGGAAGCCGCGCTCCGGTTCGAATTTCTTGACGGCCTGCATCAGGCCGACATTGCCTTCCGAGATCACTTCGCCGATCGGCAGGCCGTAGCCGCGATAGCCCATGGCGATCTTGGCGACGAGCCGAAGGTGGCTGGTGACGAGCTTGTGCGCAGCCGTGGTGTCCTCGTGCTCAGCGTAACGCTTGGCGAGCATGTACTCTTCCTGCGGCTGAAGCATCGGAAAGCGACGGATTTCTTCCAGGTAGCGGCTGAGGCCGCCTTCGCCGGAAACGATACTGGGTAGTGACTGGGCCATGATAGCGCCCCTCTCTCTTGGAGTGGTGCCCCCTAACGCGGCGGGCATATGTCACGAACGCCAAAAGGCTCGTTCGCGACAGCGGATGTATACAGGAACAAAACCAGAAAGGATAGCATTTGGTTCAACACGAAACAGTGTGTCACGCCAAAGTGAACAACGCGGGTCAGGTTTTTGCCGATCTGGTTTTGAATGGATGAAGCCGGTTCAGAGTCTGCGGAAGCCGTCCACGAGTTCCTCCATGTCGCTCGGTAGCGGCGCCTCGAACCTCATCGGTAAATGGGTAGTCGGATGCCGAAATTCAAGCAGGCGGGCATGCAATGCCTGTCGCGGAAAGGCCTTCACCTGGCCTTTCAGCGGCTCGGGCAGCCGGTTCGCCTTGGTGCGAAAGGCCTGGCCGTAATCGGGATCGCCGACGACCGGATGGCCGATATGAGCCATGTGGACGCGGATCTGATGGGTGCGGCCGGTCTCGAGCCGGCATTCGACCAGGCTCGCCGTGGCAAACTCCTTTTGCTGCTCGCCAAAGCGCTCGACCACCGTGAAATGGGTGACGGCGTGGCGGGCATCGTCGCGGCCCTCCGGCACCACGGCACGGCGCACGCGGTCGGCAGCGCGACCGAGTGGCTCGTCGACCGTGCCTGTCGGTCTCATCGGAATGCCCCAGACCAGCGCCAGATAGGCGCGTTTGAGATCGCCGGTCAGGCCATGGTCGGCAAAGGCCTCCGACAATGATTTGTGGGCGCGGTCGGTCTTGGCCACGACCATGACGCCGCTGGTCTCCTTGTCCAGTCGGTGGACGATGCCCGGCCGCCGCACGCCGCCGATGCCGGAAAGACTGTCGCCGCAATGGTGGATCAGCGCGTTGACCAGCGTGCCGGTCCAGTTGCCGGCGCCGGGATGGACGACCAGCCCCGGCGGCTTGTCGATGACGATCAATTCATTGTCTTCATATAGGACGTCGAGCGGGATGTTCTCGCCTTGCGGCTCCGCCGGCTCCGGCTCCGGCATGTCGACCGATACGCGGTCACCGGCTGCCATCTTGCGTTTGGTCTCATTGACCGGCTGGCCGCCGACCTTGACGGCGCCCTGTCTGATCAGCATCTGCACCCGGCTGCGCGACATGTCCGGGCCGAGCTTGCCCGCCAGCCATTGGTCGAGCCGCTGGCCGGCCGCATCGGGGCCTGCTTCCAGCACGACTGATCCCCCGTCTGGCGATCCCCCATTTGGCGATCCGCCCGTCAATCCATCCTCTATCAATATCGGGGTCTCTTCGTTATGAGCGCTCATCGAAAATCGTTCCGGAATGGTTTGCCATGGCTGCTGCCGATGAAGACGAGGAAAAGCCGCTCGACCCCGAAGTCGAAAAGGTGCGCAAGAAGCTCGTCCGCTTCGTCGCTATCAATCTCGGCTTGCTGTTCCTCGCCCTTATGGTGGTGATTGCAGCCCTTGTCTACAAAACGCGCAGCGCGCCACCGGCAGACCCGTCCCTTGCCGGCGACATCCACGTGCCATCAGGCGAGCCGCTGACCGGCGACATCGTGCTGCCGGTCGGCGCCAAGGTCATCAGCCAGTCGCTTTCCGGCGACCGCGTCTCCATCGATGCGGAGCTTGCCGACGGCAGCCGCGCCATTTTTGTCTACGACATCACTGAGCGCCGCGTCATCGGCCGCTTTTCGATCCGCAACAAATGATTGGTTTCGCCGAAAATCGCCGCGTCGCCACCGTCGCGCTTGTCGTCGCAAATTACGATGAGGCGATCGCCTGGTATGTCGACAAGCTGGGCTTTTTGCTCACCGAGGACGTCGATCTCGGCGGCGGCAAGCGCTGGGTCACGGTGGCGCCGGCGAACGGACAAGGCGCGCGACTGCTGCTGGCCGAAGCGTCGGACGATATGCAAGCAAGCCGCATCGGCAACCAGACCGGCGGCCGCGTCTTTCTGTTCCTCGAGACCGACGATTTTGTCCGCGACCACGCGGCAATGCTCGCAAAGGGCGTTGAATTCCGTGAGGCGCCCCGCGTTGAGCCCTATGGCACTGTGGCGGTTTTCGCCGATCTCCATGGAAATCTCTGGGACTTGATCGAGCCAAAACGATAGGTCTGCAACGGATATTTCCCCGACATCATTGCTGCCAGAAGCCCAGTTGCTTTTTCCCGGCCGTCAGCCTATATCGCCGGTTCTTGAACGCGCCCATCGTCTAGCGGTCAGGACACCGCCCTCTCACGGCGGGAACAGGGGTTCGATTCCCCTTGGGCGTACCAAGGATTTCAACGACTTAATGATAATTCGAGATCTGCGGTCCCGATAAGTGACCCGAAATGCACCGCTGCCGCAGGCTATTGATGTGCCTAGTCCGGCCCAGACGAGCCCAATGTTTGGTGCAGGAGTCGAAGGCGGATCCTCGCCCCATTGCCGGGGGGTGCAAAATCCTCTCACATCAATCCGGCTGTGGATGGGGAGGCGGAGGCGTGCGAACCGCTAAGGCCTCCATGCAGCTCTCCATCAATGCAGCGTCGAAAACTCAGTGCGTCTGCATGAGCGTCGAACTCGACCTCGCAGCCCAACGGCTTTCGTACCCGCTGCGTATTGATGACCTATGGTGAACGAAACTCACTGCAAGCGGCACCAGCATTCGCCCGACAAGCTGCCGGCAAAGTCGCAATACGACCATGCGGCGACCAGTTCTCGTCCAGGTTTTCACGATTCGCTCAAGGCTCGGGGCTCTGCAGGTCCCGTCCTCGACAACAGCACCAATCCTGGTGCTAAATGTCTGCTGATGGTCCGTCCCGCCAATAACCGGAAATGGCGCGACAAGACCGGTTCTGGCAACTGGGCCAAACGGTGTGAAAGCCACGTGCGCCGCGAGTAGGACATCAATTCGTGCCAGTCGTTTTGCGGTCATTGTCCTATTCTCAACACCACTTTGCGCCCGTCGGAAAGGGTTCCCGTTCCTGTGCCAACCGGGGGTTGTCTGCTGGTCAGCGAGAACACGAATCGGGTTGAGAGTTGCCCGCAAACCATCGTTCCTTCTCCACGCGAGAAGGTAAGATTGGCAGTGGTCGTGCCTCGGCATTCGACCCCAGTGTTGGTCTGTCCGCGAATAGTACCGCGCCGTGTAATACTGTTGACGAAAGCCGTCCCGGAAAAGGAGAGCGTCCCATCAACAGTCTGACCGGAGACTGGTGCGGTGATGGTGAGCAGATTTTGCGCCTGCGCGTAGCCGGCAGCGTCTGCGACACCACAGGCAATCAACATTGTCGCCAAGGTTCCCCGGAAAGTACGTTGCATATGGACGGTTCCTTTGAGACCGCTCCTGCGAGGCTAAAGCAAATCCGCCTTCAAATCCGCAAATGCCGTTCAAAGAAATTGCAGACTGCTGCAGCGCCTTGCGAGCGTTCGGCATTAGGCATGAACGGTAGTGGTTTTCTGCCCTTTCACGGCGGTAACAGGGGTTCGATTCCCCTTGGGCGTACCAGCAATATCAAGCACTTAAACCTCTCCGGCCTGATTTCATCGAATATCCAACGAATAAAACCCCCGCAAATTTCCCTGAACGGATTCGTTGCTTTCCAAAGGTTTCCTGCGACTATCGGCAGGTCCACGCGACATGGATGAGGAAGCGCGAGCGCGCCGATGACAACCCGACCCGCCAACAGAAGATGGCCACAGGATATCGGTTTTTTCTTTTCGATAGCCTGCTTTTCGGCCGGCGTGGTGTTTACCTTTGTCCTCCGGAATCATGACGAGCCTTCTGACTCAAGCGTGGTTTGCACGATACTCCTGGTCATCATGGTCTTTTTTACCCGCTACGGTCGGGCCAAATTCGAGGACCATTTCAGGGGTTTCAAAGAGGCAGGCTGGACGGAGGAGATGATCATCCAGGTTGGGCGCGCTCAAGCCGCGATCGCTGGAATTATTTCACTGGTCTGCTTGATGACCATAGTCAAAAATTAACTCGTTCAGTAAGGCTTCTTCGGGCCCCGGCCTCTCGGAACTCGAATGCTGCTGACCCGTGGCAATGGGTTTAAAAAGAATTTCCTGCCTGGTGAAAAGCCCGCCACCGTGAGGCAGCGGGCATTCCGATCAGACTTCGCGGAATAATGATGGACCTGAGACGTTGTCGATAGAGAACACCCTACCAAAGGAGGTTATCGATATGCGCCTTTTCATCCTGTTTTCGGTATTACTTTTGACTGCCTGCATGACAGCACCACGCGGCGACGCTCCACCCCCAACCGCGTCTACATCGAGCGGGAGCAGTAGTGGCAGTGCCGGCGGTACTGGCGGTGGCGGCTACTAAAGACGCGATCGACACTCAGTTTTGGAAATCGCAGAGAACGTTAATCGCGCCGAACTGACCGCCCCAGCAAAAAAAGCCCGCCACCACCGGAGGCAGCGGGCCGCGCGATGCCTTAGCGAGGGTGCGAGAAGGCGCGAGAGCACCGGCACAAGCGGATCCTGGACGCGATGCGCGACAACGACATCGCGATCATCGGGCGCTAAGATCAGGGCGATCCTGCAAGGCCTCCGGCTTTGCGGGTTTGTTAATCCCGCCCGATCAGGACGCTTCCTGCACTTCCTCGACTTGTGGCGTCACGGGTGCAGGATTAATGACGTAGGTGTTCGAGGTCAGGTCGCTTGTAGATCGGATGATGATACCGTCGTCTCTTAATCGGGCAAACGTTGCCCTTGCGATACGCATGGGCTTGCCTTTGGCATCTGCGGCTGTGACTTTGTTCGACCAGGGAACGTGAGTGATGGTGTCAACGCGCTTGAGAAAGCGCTTTTCCCTCTCGGTCAACTCGATCACGCCCGTTCCTCCATATCGTTGGCAGCGTTTGGCTGGCCGGTAACGCCGATGATGCGACTCCGTTCCAAGGACCCACACGCCAAGCGCTCGCGCGGTGCACCAAATTGAGATCGTGTCTTGCTGCCGGTCATCGCCCGTCCTTTGCCTTGCCGTACGCATTCGGGATGGTGTCGGGCGTGTAGATCAGCCCGACTTTCTTGCCGCCGCACTTGGCGCATTTCAGCTTTGGAATGAGGTCATCCGCCATTGCCGGCGCGTCTGGACGCGGCAGCACCGCTTAGGGCTTTCGCGCCCTTGCGGGGCGAAGCTTGCGAGTCACTAGACGTTGCTCCACGATGACCATCATGCGAGGGGCACAGCAATCATGGCCACAAGGTTTCAGTCATCTGAGAGCCGCAGCTTTTGGGCAGGCATTATCCTGTGGTCAATTTTGGATTTTGCGATCGTCCTGGCTATAGCGTCGATGTGGAACGATTGGCCGGCCGCATTGGTGGTAGCCGCGGCAGCCACCATCGCAATTTGGTTGGCTCAAATGGTGCTGGCCCTCTACGGCTTCGCTCGCTACATGGCATACTTCTGGTTTTTTTGAGAGGGAGAGCCGAACTAGGGCAACGGTTGATCAGCTTGTTCAACTGAAATGCCGGCTCCCAATGAGCTTTACAACGACGTTGATGAATATCTGCTGTCGGCGGCAAACGATCCATCAACATCAAACGACGGCAGATTGTTTGCTGGAGCTACGCTCGGCATCTTGGAAGCCACAAGGAAGTTCGGACCCAGGGGCGTCGCTATCTCAACCGCTATGGTCATCGAAGAAAGCCTCCGCTGATATAGTCGTTTGAAGCTGGCTCAAGAATGACCGGCTGCCGAGTGCTTTGCCGTCACTGCGAACGCTCGACAGCAAACGTTGGCGCGTCATCTCCCTCGCCGGCCTAGAGAAATTCAACGACAGCAGAAAGAAGTCGCTCGGCCACGATCCTATTCATGGCCAGCTCAATCGTGCCGCTGTCGGTCTCCAGTTCGAGCAGTCCGATCAGCGGATCGGCCGACATCCATGTGGTGTCGGCGGAGAGCAGTTTGGTGAATCTGGTTTTGCTGGGCTTGCGTTTCATGGTGCCTCCATCGGCTGGAAGAAGCTTCCGGGGGCAGTGTTCGTTCGAATGATGCTTTTCCGTTGCCTTTGAGCGCAAGTTTTTGGTCAGCCAGCACAGCGCCTCCTCTTCAGCTCGCTGGTGGTCAAGGCCCGGCGGCCGGCTGATGGTCACCCCTAAAGGGCTGCCGGGCCGCTAGAACTTGCTCAACGGATGGCGCGGACTTCATGACCCGGATTAGGACCAACAACCACACCAGCGGCATCCTCTTTGGCGAGGTGCTATATCATGCCGATCCCGAGCACCCGCCGCCATCCTATGTGTCGCAATATGGGGTGCAGGAAGATGAAACGGCTAATCAAATACGACCCTAAGCGCCACATGCGCTACGATCCGGACCTGCTGCCCCGCACGGGGCACAGGTACAAGCCAGCCAAACCGGCCCACGATGCCGTATGGTGGCCCAATGTCATTTCGGTAATTGCTATTGCCGGTTTCTTCTTCCTCACGTTCATCTGGAGCTGACGATGCTACCTTTTGTGCAGGCAGATGTTCTCTCAGGCAGGCCGCTGCTCAGCCATTTGTGCAAGAAGTTCGTACCAGCGAGGCATGGCGAAGGTCTTCCAGACGCCGGCTGCGTCCCTAGACTTACGGCGGTAGCCTAAATGGAGCCTTTCGGGAACGGTGTCTTCCAGTGAGGCCGCTTGCCTACTGCGAGAGCTTTTCGCGCGGTTGGATTGTCCAGTTTCGCATCTTTTACGGTTTTCGGCACTTCGCCCTCCAACACAACTCGGAACAAATATGAACCAAATATCCGTCCGAGTTTGCCGTAGTTCGCTTTGGTTCGATTATCACCAAGTATGTGATATTGCATGGCTTTTGGATACCGGGAAAAACTCGGAAAGAGTGTCGGCCCCTCTCACGGCGGGACAGGGTTCGATTCGCCTTGGGCGTACCAAGTCTCGAAAACATTTGCGTATACGGGTATCGAAGTCGGTCACGGCCGGCGTCGCCGCTTCTGGCGCGGCGCCCTCAATTGAATTAGCATCGCGTCATGTAACCATGGGCCGAGGGTCTAGGGCGCTGCGCAGAACGCCGCCGGGGACGAATCTGTCGCCCAGCGAATAGATCGACGCTCTTCCCGGGGACGCGGAGATCATGGGAGGAGGGCCAAATGCAAAAACTGCAATCGCAAGGCGTCCATCACATCACGCTGGTCGGCGCCGGGCGCCAGACCTCGATCGATTTCTGGGAAGGCGTGCTTGGCATGCCTTTCATCTTCGAGCAGCCCAATCTCGACAAGGCCAGCGAAAGCCACCTCTATTTCGATCCGGGCGACGGCCGGCTGATCACCATCTTCACCGACGAGAGCCGCACGCCGGTCAAACGGCGTACGCCGACCGATCTGGGCTGCGTCCATCACATCGCGTTTGCGGTGTCGCGGGTCACCTTCCTGCAGGCGGTCGCCCGGCTCGACGAGCGCGCCATCAAGCACAGCGGCGTCAAGGATCGCGGTTTTATGGATTCGATCTATTTCGAGGATCCGCTCGGCCTGCTGATCGAGCTCGCTTCCTACCGTTTCGAGCCGCCGGCGGGCTTCACCCATGCCGACGTGCTGATGCAGGCGCACAAGCTTCGCGTCGCGCGCGGCGACTACGCAATCGCCGAAGTGCATCTCGCCGACGCGATCCAGGCGCTGGTCGAGCGCTCCCGTGCGACCTTATCGGAAGACCGCGCGCCGAAAAATCCATACTGACGACAGGCCAAAAAAGGGAGGAACACAATGGCAAAGACGACCACGAAAAGTGCGAAGAAGCCGGCCGCCAAGGCCGCTACGAAACCAGCTGCCAAGGCGACAAAGCCTGCGGCCAAGGCGTCAGGCGCTTCCGCCAAGTCGGCAACGAAAGCCGCCGCAAAACCTGCAGACAAGGCGTCCGCGAAATCGGCGCGGAAGACCAAGGCGAAATCAGGAAAGAAGTCTGCACTGATGCTCAGCATGCTGAAGCCGAGCGTCAACAATATGAGCGTACGGGTGTTTGCGCGCGCGGCCGGGCTCGACCATTCCGAGACCGACGTATGGGGCCACACGCGCTCGCCCGAGTATATGGCGCGAAACCCGGCCCATCTGACGCCGATGATCGAGGACAAGGGCCTGCCCAGGGGCGTGTTGTGGGAAAGCTGCGCCATCATGCAGTATCTCGCCAACAAGCACGGGCTGGAGAAATTATATCCCAAGGCGCCGGCCAAGCGGGCGATGATCGACAGCGCCATGTTCTATCTGATCGGCACGCTCTACCCCTATGTGGCGCGCGCCACCTATCCTGCGCTGAATTTCCCGCAATATGCCGGCGAGGTCGGCCACAGCGACGCTCATCCCGACAAGAAGGCGGAAGCCCAGAAGGCCGCTATAGCAGCGATAGCCGAGCCGCTGGAGGTCTTTCACAGCTTCTTCAGGAACGGCAAGCCGTTCATCGGCGGCAAGAACCCGTCGATCGCCGACATCCGCCTGGCGGCGACGCTCGAATTCCTGGCCGCCATCGACTACGCGCTGCCCCAATGGGCGAAGGAGTACATGACGGCGATCGAAAAGAAGCTCGGCAAGGCCTATGCCGAGCCGGCGGCCGACGTGCGCGGCTATATCGCCCATGTGAAGTCGCAGGCCGGGGCGTGAGGCTTTCACTCTCACGGTTTTGCTTGCCCAGGCCGATCTAAACCGAGCCCGAGGGCCCGCCGCCTTTTACCGGACGTAAGAATGTTTGAAGCGTCGACGAAGGAGCGACGGTTGACCTGCGGGCATCGATCCCGATGATGGGGCCAGCGCGGGTGGCGTCCATGGAAGGACTATATATGACCCGCAAACTACCCTTATTCGCCGCGTTCGGCCTGGCGCTTGCTGCCCTGGCGGCGTGTGACCAAACTCAATCGGGGGGAACGCAGGCGACGACCGCTGGCCAATTGCCGCCACCTCCAGCCGACACGATGACGCCGGCACCCGCAACCCCGCCAGCTCAGACAGCCCCTGTTCAGTAGCAGATCGTCGTTTTCAAAAAGGAACCCTCGCCCCGAGAGGCGGGGGTTCGCTTTTGCCATTTCAGCTGCAAAGCGGTGCGGCATGACTGATGCTGCGCTTGTCGTTCAGGGACCGAACATTACAAGCTCGGTGAACGACAGATCTCCAAGCGAGGGTGGTCTGGGACCCCTAAAATATTTCAGCCCGCTGTTGGCGCGGTACCACCCGAACAGACCTCCAATCGGCTCCCTGGCGTCGACGACGCAAAGCAGGATGCCGCTTCGCAAGAGAAAGCGCCCGATGGCACCGGCGCACCGGCTCAAATCCGCGAGGGAGCGGCAATAGACGATCTGATAGGATGGGATAAGACCGCGCAATATCCGGCGCGGCATCAATACGAAAGGAAACGCTGCTCCGTCGCAAATGCAAATCAATGACCGGCAGCCAAGTGCTGAGTGTTCCGAGAGTATGTATCTCTCGCTGTCGGACAGCATCGCCATTTCCGCAAGATCGGGACGAGCTTCAAGCACGCGACATGACCGCTGCGCCGAACTAAAAGCCGGCAAGAAGGCAAATTGTCCGGTGGTGAAGGGCCGAAAACCGAGCGCCCAGTTGGCTTTCAACGTTGCTGGCGCCGGCGAAATATTGGTGTAGGTCACGTCCCTTCGCTTGAGAATCGTCGTGACCAATTTGGCGCCATAGGGACGGAATTCTGCATCGACGGACCAGCTTGAAAGGTTGCAGCGGACTTCGTCGCCTTCCTGCCCGGGATAACGGGTATAAAGGGTCAGCACAACGCCGACGATCCGATCGGCCTTCTCCAAGGCCAAGCCGTATTGTGGGAACTCGGCGACGGGAGGCCGCTGCGACAAACGGGTCAGCGCCTGTATCCAGTAACTCCGGTCACGCTTCGGAAACCCCCGGCGCAGGCAGTCGACCACTCCTTGCCAATCTGCTTCGCGAATTGGTCGACAGTGAACGCCAGGAGGGAGAGCGCCAAGCACGGCCATAAGTCGACTTCCAGAATAGGCTAAAGCGCGTTGCGGCTGAACGGATCCAATGCGACGCGCTTTAAGTTCTTGTTTTTATGCATGTCGTTATCGCAAAAACGCTGCGCAGCCTCGGGTCAGGCCCGAGGGCATGCTTTTGCGCGATATGCATCTTCGATATGCCTCATACGCTAACACGTTGGTGTACAACGATTAATAATATGTGCCGCATTTAAAGACGACTTTCTGCACTGATCACGAAGACGCAAATCAGATTGGCCACGACGCGTCGACGAGCGGTTCCCGTCGGTTAAGGATTCGTTAACCAAATCCCTATCTACTGGTCGGCAATTCACCTCCAACCCGTGACCACGGATGTACTGGCGCGGTCGAGGTGGAAGGAAAGGTCAGCCATGTGCCGGCCTTTTTGTCTCGAGGGCTATTGTCGTCGGGAAGCCGCGGCTTCAAGCGCAGCGGCACGCTGATCGGGCCGCCGATTCAGCCAAGCGTTGTTCGGTGGCGTCACCTCGAGCGATCAGACCGGTTCACCAGATATCAGTATTGCCCGCGTCTCGCATTGACATGGCGTGCCAATTCCGGCGTCTCGAAGACGTAGTCGCTCCAGGCCGATTCCGGAATCTGACCGGCCAGATAGCATTCCAGCAAAAGACGTTGCTCAGGACTGAGAGGTCTCGGCGCGCGCTCATGGTCCATTCTCAGCGAGTGAAACAGACTTCTGGGCGAGTGAAGCAGATTTCCGGGCAAGTGAAACAGATTTCTGGTCACGTCCGAGACAGTGAAGTGGATCGACATGTGTTCGGTCTCCTTTGACCATCCAGCGCCCAGGGATCGGGATCGATCTCCGCTCCGCTGCCTTCGGTTCGGAAAGGACCATGCGCCAAATCAAAACGCTACAGCGTGTGTTGTGCGTCCAAAGCGACGCGCGGCGCTGCAATGGCTGTTTAACGTCGAAGGCCGGATAAGGTTCAACGCGGCTGGCGGTAACGCCGATCAGGCAGCCGAAACCCACCAGGTCGGCTCATGCTCTCGGCCTGCGCGTCTGACCGAACCGCTGCGGCAGCTGCGCAGCAACGTTTTCAAGGCGGCCGGCTGGCTATTCGCAGACCATGCGGACCCGTTTTCCGGGTTGGCTGACGTTCCTGCAGGTGAGCGGTTTCGCCGGCTCGGATGACGGCGTCGGCGGCTGTTTGGCAATCCTGGCGATTTTCCTTCTCGGCGCCGCGGAGGTGTCGATTTTGCGGGCCGCCGCTGTTTCAGGCGTTTCGGGCGCCGCAGGAAAGATATCGGTCTGCAGCAACTGAGGCCGTTCGGCTTGCGCCTGCTGCGGCGGCCGGTCCCAGAACCGCCGGACATCGAGCGGCCTTGGAATGACGACGGTGCCGTCGTAGCTGCGCGAGCAGCCGCCCCCTAGCAGCAGCATCGGGCACACGAAAAAAGGCAGGATCCGTCGCAACATCGGCAACACCCTTGCGGGATCTATAACGCGGCTTCGGTTCTACCGACAACCGTCGGAATACACTGCGGGCAAGGCTAGCGCATGACCCGGAGAATCGGAATCGATTTCGCTGGGGATCATGCGCAAAAATCAAAGTGCCGCAGCGTCCCTGGCGCGACTTTGGCGCGATTGGGGGTCGGGCATGGACGATTGCCTGCCCAAGCCCATCAGCCCTAAGCCCATTAGCCAAGGGGCGCCTTGCTCGAAAAGGTCCGCGGACGGGGAAATCCAGCGCGGGATAGCCACGTCGGCCTATCGGGTCCAGCCGATTCGGCGACGCTTTGCGACAAGACTATGGTGCGATCGCACCATACCAAAGCATGCGTCCGGTTGGAACAATAAGCGCATTCGAGTTCCGCTCCTCCAGTTACGGGCGGGAGCAGCGACCGCCGGCAAGAAGCAGGGTCAGATTTACCCCAACGGACCTGCTTCGGCGATGGCACGGCCGTGACCTCCTTGGCCGCATGCAACGCGCTCCCGCCCGGATTTTCTTTTTCGGCGCCAATTGTTCGCCCGTCCAGGCAAATGCCGGCCGCAATTCGCGCAAGCTGCTGATTCCAGCGGCAAACCACGGCTGTACCGGCAAGACCCGCGGCCCTTCCTTTTGACAGGGCTGTGCGGCGGTTACCGGGCTGACATCAAACTGTCATGTGACTGTAATAATCGGGGGCTATGGCCTCAGCGGGCGCCGAAGGAATGGCGCCCAGAGACCATTTTTCCGAACAGGAGCAGGCCACATGAAGAAATTCCTCCTTACGGCGTCGGCCGCGGCGCTTGCGCTCGCCGCGTCGGCTGGTTATGCCGCCGCGCGCGACCAGATTCAAATCGTCGGTTCGTCCACAGTGTTCCCCTTCACGACGGCTGTCGCTGAAAAGCTCGGCCAGAGCGGAAAGATCAAGACCCCGGTCGTCGAGTCGACTGGCACCGGCGGCGGCATGAAGCTGTTTTGCCAGGGCGTCGGCGAAAATACCGCCGACTTCACCAATGCCTCGCGCGCCATCAAGGATAGCGAGCTTAAAACCTGCAAGGCAAACGGCGTGACGCCGGTCGAGATCAAGGTCGGCTTCGACGGCATCGTACTGGCCAACTCGAAGGCAGGGACTGTCGTCGATCTGACCAAGGAACAGGTTTTCAAGGCGCTCGCCAAGAACGTCGCTGTTGACGGCAAGGTCGTCCCCAACCCCTACAAGAACTGGTCGGATGTCGATGCATCGCTTCCCGCGACAAAGATCGAGGTGCTTGGCCCGCCGCCGACTTCCGGCACGCGCGATGCATTCGTCGAGCTCGTCATGGATGCGGCCTGCCAGGAAGAAGTGAAGGCGGCTAATGAAAAGGGCTGCGGCGAGATCCGCGAAGACGGCGCTTTTGTCGAGGCCGGCGAAAACGACAATCTGATCGTCCAGAAGCTGGAAGCCAACCCCAATGCCTTCGGCGTCTTTGGCTTCTCGTTCCTTGACCAGAACGCCGACAAGCTGCAGGGCCACAAGGTCGATGGCGTCGAGCCGACTTTCGAGAACATCGCATCCGGCGATTACGGCGTTTCCCGCTCGCTCTTTGTCTATGCCAAAAAAGAGCATGTCGGTGTCATCCCCGGCATGCAGGAGTTCATCGCCGAGTACACCTCGGATGCTGCATGGGGTCCTGATGGTTATCTGGCCGACAAGGGCCTGATCCCGCTGCCGGACGCCGAGCGCGCCAAGTCGGCCGAAAACGCCAAGGCCCTGAAGGGCATGGGCTCCTGATGTTTCGGGGTCCGAGCCTACCGCTCTGACCCCTCATATCCTAAAGCACAAAGCGCGGGACCATAGGTCCCGTGCTTTGAGCCGGTGAATGACCGGCGGTCGAGGGGACGTCCCGAATCATGGTCGGTTATCTCGTTGTTCTTCTGGTGGTTCTGGCCGCGGCGGCCTATTGGATCGGCCGGACCCGCGCCATTGCCAGTGTCAATGGCGACGTCGCGCGACTGCATTCGCTGCCTGGCCAGCATGGCATGTTTCTGGCGCTTTTTGCCGCCGGTCCCGCGCTGCTTGCGATCGTGTTGTGGTCGCTGGTAACGCCAGGAATTGAATCGTCGATCGTTACCGACCGCTTCTCCTCCGAGTTGTCGGGAATGGGCGTCCCGCAGGTCGAAGCTTTCATCCGCGACGCTCGCGCGATGGCCT
Organism: Mesorhizobium sp. WSM4817; assembly: GCF_055811135.1. Lineage (NCBI taxonomy): Bacteria > Pseudomonadati > Pseudomonadota > Alphaproteobacteria > Hyphomicrobiales > Phyllobacteriaceae > Mesorhizobium > Mesorhizobium sp. WSM4817. The sequence continues at coordinate 132,703 of NZ_JBVVQQ010000018.1, forward strand.
TTGGCGGGCTTGTCGGCTTTGCCGATCCGACGAAAGAGGCGGCCGCCGCCCTCTACAAATCGGTCCATGCGACCAGCACCTGGATCATCTGGACCGTCGCACTCGTGCTTTCCGCGTCCGGATTTTACTGGGCCTATTCACGCATCGCACAGGCCTACCGGGCGCGCCACGTGGTCGAGCGCGTTCTTCGCGCTTTCTTGATCGCCTGTTCGGTGGTCGCGATCCTGACGACGATCGGCATCGTCCTGTCGCTGATCTTCGAGTCGCTGCGGTTCTTCCAACAGGTGCCGTTCTACAAGTTCCTGTTCGGCACGCATTGGTCGCCGCAGAGCGCCTTCACCGGCGCGGGAGCGGAGGCCGGGGCGGTCAACGAGGACATTTTTGGCATGGTGCCGCTCTTTGCCGGCACGTTGCTCATCACCTTCATCGCCATGCTGGTGGCTGCGCCTATCGGGCTGATGGCTGCGATCTACCTTTCGGATTACGCCTCCAAAAGCGTCCGCGCGGTCGCAAAGCCGGTTCTGGAAATCCTCGCCGGCATTCCGACCGTCGTCTACGGCTTCTTCGCCGCGCTGACGGTTGCGCCCTACTTCCGCGGTATCGGCGAAAGCCTGGGCCTCAACGTCGCGTCTGAATCCGCGCTCGCCGCAGGCGTGGTCATGGGTATCATGATCATTCCCTTCGTTTCCTCGCTTTCCGACGATGTGATCAACGCCGTTCCGCAATCCCTGAGAGACGGTTCTGCCGGCCTCGGCGCGACCAAGTCGGAAACCATCCGCAAGGTGGTCCTTCCCGCTGCCCTTCCGGGCATCGTTTCGGCGATGCTGCTTGCCGTCAGCCGCGCAATCGGCGAAACGATGATCGTGGTCATGGCGGCGGGGCTGGCGGCAAACCTCACGGCAAACCCGCTCGAAGCGGTCACCACCGTGACCGTGCAGATCGTGACACTGCTTGTGGGCGATCAGGAGTTCGACAGCGCCAAGACGCTTGCAGCCTTCGCACTCGGCCTGGTGCTGTTCTGCATCACGCTTACCCTCAACATCGTGGCTTTGCGCGTCGTCCAGAAATACCGAGAGCAATATGACTGATGCGATCTCGTCATTCGGCGCCGTCGGACGGCCGGTCAGCGTTCATACCGACGATGCCGCGAAGGCGCGGCTGAAGGGCCGCTACCGCACGGAAAAATGGTTCAAATGGCTTGGCGCTGCAGCTGTCGCGTTGGCCGGCTTGTTCCTTGTGCTGCTCCTGTCGACGATCGTCACGCAGGCGATTCCGGCGCTGCGGCAGAACTATGTGACGCTGCCGATCGATCTTTCAGCGGCCAAGGTCGACCCGGCGAAACTCGACGAAGTGAACTACGACGCCATCGCTCAGGAAGCGCTTACGGCAAAATTTCCGGATGTGAAGAGCCGCCAGGACAAGCGCCTTCTGCGCGGGCTGATTTCCACCGGCACAGGCGTGTTCCTGCGCAAGGATATTGCGGCTGATCCGGGGATGCTCGGAGGAACGGTGGACTATGCGGTTCCACTTGACGATTTTGCCGACCTCTATCTCAAGGGTTTGCTTGCCGACGTCGGTTCGGACGAAGCGATTTCGACAAGCGTCACGCCTTCGGAAACCAGCGGCGACATCGATCTGACCTTCGGCGACGATGCCATGCTGGCGCTGGCGCGCGGCCATGGTGCGACCGAGGGCGAAAACGGCATGTTTACGCTGACGAGCGGCGCGTCGTCGCTGCTGGTCGCGTTCAATGGCGGCACGGTCAAGCTGACCTCGCTGTCGTCTGCGGCCAACGGCACGGTGATCGCAAAAGGCACGGTGATCGAGGCGCTGGACAGCACGGCGCCCGCCGCGAGCGGCCAGGCATTCCTGCGCGTCATCGAGACGCCGGAAGCATCGCGAAAGATTTCGGACAAGGTGATCGTCTGGCTCGACACGCTGAAGAGCGCCGGCCTGATCGAAAGCCGGTTCAACTCGATCTTCTTCTTCACCGGCGCAAGCCGCGAGCCGGAATTGGCTGGTGTCTGGGGCGCGGTCGTCGGATCGTTCCTGACCATGATCGTAACCCTCGCAATCGCCTTCCCGATCGGCGTTTCAGCGGCGATCTATCTTGAGGAATTTGCGCCCAAGAACCGGCTGACGACGATGATCGAAGTGAATATCAACAATCTGGCGGCGGTGCCTTCGATCGTCTTCGGCCTGCTTGGACTTGCCGTATTCCTGAATTTCTTCGGCATGCCGCGCTCAGCCCCGGTGGTCGGCGGCATGGTGCTGGCGCTGATGACCCTGCCGATCATCATTATCGCCTCGCGCGCTTCGCTGCGCGCCGTGCCGCCTTCGATCCGCGAGGCGGCGCTTGGCATCGGAGCGTCCAAGGTCCAGACCGTATTCCATCACGTCCTGCCACTGGCGATGCCGGGCATCATGACCGGCACCATCCTCGGAATGGCGCATGCGCTCGGCGAAACCGCGCCGTTGCTGATGATCGGCATGGTCGCCTTCATCGTCGACATTCCCGGCGGCTTCACCGATCCCGCGACGATCCTGCCGGTGCAGATTTTCATGTGGGCGGATTTCCCGGAAGCGGGGTTCCAGCAGAAGACTTCGGCGGCGATTTTGATTTTGCTGGTGTTTTTGGTCATCATGAATGCCATCGCGGTGATACTGCGCAGGCGCTTCGAGCGGCGCTGGTAAGGAGTAGAGGATATGAACATCATGACGGAAGCCGGCGTCGAGCAGAAACTGAGCAGCGCAACCAACGCCCCTTCGATCAAGATGAAGGGCGAAAAGGTCTCTGTTCACTACGGCGAGAAGCGAGCTCTGTTCGACGTCGATCTCGATGTCCGCGAGCATCAGGTGACGGCGTTGATCGGGCCATCGGGCTGCGGCAAGTCGACGTTCCTGCGTTGCCTGAACCGAATGAACGACACCATCGATATCGCGCGGGTGAGCGGCAAGATCACGCTCGACGGCGAGGACGTCTACGATCCGAAAATCGATGTCGTCGAGCTGCGAGCTCGCGTCGGCATGGTATTCCAGAAGCCGAACCCGTTTCCGAAGTCGATCTACGAAAACGTCGCCTATGGTCCGCGCATTCACGGCCTGGCCAGGACCAAGGCCGAGTTGGACGGCATCGTCGAATCGAGCCTGAAGAAGGCCGGCCTGTTTAACGAGGTCAAGGATCGCCTACTCGAGTCGGGAACCGGTCTGTCCGGCGGACAGCAGCAGCGTCTGTGCATTGCGCGCGCCATCGCCGTGTCGCCGGAAGTGATCCTGATGGACGAGCCCTGTTCGGCGCTCGATCCAATCGCCACCGCCCGCGTCGAGGAACTGATCGACGAACTGCGCCAGAATTATACGATCGTCATCGTCACCCATTCGATGCAGCAGGCGGCGCGCGTGTCGCAACGCACGGCGATGTTCCATCTCGGGTATCTGGTCGAGGAGGGCGCGACCGACAAGATGTTCACCAACCCCGACGACAAGCGCACCCAGGACTACATCACCGGCCGGTTCGGCTGAGCGGTCCGGCGAATTTCGAACACGAGGACAGCACCATGGGTGAACACACCGTCGCATCTTTCGACGAGGAACTGGAGCACATCGACAGGCTGATCCGCGACATGGACGAGCTCGCCGCCGCAATGGTAGCGGCCTCGATCCGCGCGCTGCTTGCGTCGGACAATGCGATGGCGCAGCGCGTCGTCTCGGACGACGCCATCATGGATGCGCGGCAGCGCGAACTCGATGACAGCGCCATCACGCTGATCGCCAAGCGGCAGCCGATGGCGCAGGATCTGCGCGCCGTGGTTGGCGCAATCCGCATGGCGGGCGATCTCGAGCGCATCGGCGATCTGGCCAAGAACATAGCCAAGCGGGTCAGCGCAGTCGGGCAGAGCGCGACGCCGCGTAATCTGTCGCACGGTATCGACGCGATGGCGGACCTCGTTCTTGTGCAGCTGCGCGGCGTGGTCGAGCACTATGTGTCGCGCGATGCCGGCGCGTTGAAGGAACTGCGCGCCGACGACCAGAAGATCGACGTGAAATACACGGCGGTTTTTCGCGAGCTCCTGACCTACATGATGGAGGATCCGCGCAACATCACCGCGTGCACGCACCTTCTGTTCTGCGCCAAGAATCTCGAGCGTATCGGCGATCACGTCACCAACATCGCCGAAAACGCCTACTTTGTCGTGACCGGGCAGCAATTGCCGGCGGACCGCCCGAAGCTCGACGAAACGACGATGTCGGCGCCGGCGACATGACAGGAGTAACCGGCCGATGATCGCGCCGCGCATCATGGTGGTGGAGGATGAAGAGCCGCTGGGCGTCCTCCTCCGTTACAATCTTGAATCCGAAGGCTATCAGGTCGAGGTGGTGACGCGCGGCGACGAGGCCGAAATCCGGCTGCAGGAAAACGTGCCCGATCTTTTGGTGCTCGACTGGATGGTGCCGGCGGTTTCCGGCATCGAGCTTTGCCGGCGCCTTCGGGTGCGCCCCGAAACCGAGCGGCTGCCGATCATCATGCTGACCGCGCGCGGCGAGGAGAGCGACCGGGTGCGCGGCCTTTCGACCGGAGCCGACGACTATCTGGTCAAGCCGTTCTCGACACCGGAATTCATGGCCAGGGTCAAGGCGCTGCTGCGCCGCGCCAAGCCCGAAGTGCTGTCCAGCGTGCTCAAGGTCGGCGACATCATGCTCGATCGTGAATCGCACAGGGTCTATCGCAAGAAGAGCGAGATCCGGCTCGGGCCGACCGAATTCCGGCTGCTCGAATTCATGATGCGCCACCCGGGCCGGGTCTTCTCGCGCAGCCAGTTGCTCGACAATGTCTGGGGCGAGACGATCTACATCGACGAGCGCACGGTGGACGTCCATGTCGGCCGGTTGCGCAAGGCGGTCAACAATGGTCGCATGCCCGATGTCATCCGCACCATCCGCGGCGCGGGCTATGCGATCAGGGAAGACTAGGGGATGTGCTGATATTCAGGTGATGCCGGCCTGCGAACGGCTGATACCTGCGCTTACCTACAGCGCCGCGCACCCTGTTGGGCACGCAAAGGACGCTGTAGAACTTTGATTTTGCGCACGACCTTTCCGAAATCGATCTCGATTTCGGGGTCATGCGCGGGCTCACGTACCCAAAAGTACGCTCCGCTCCGGTTCTCGGAACCCACCATTCTCGACTCGGCCTGACCTGAATCTCAACACACCCCAAGTCGCGACCCGGGAATCCTTCAAGCCACGTTCTTTCCGACCGAGCCGGCTCGTGCCTGGATGCTCGGCGCGAAAATCTCCTGATCGACGAAGCTTAGCGCCCGCATGGCGCAGCCTTCGCGTATCAGCGGCAGCTCGTTCGGCTCGGTGTCGAAGGAAATCGAACCCGAATGCTGGCCGCCGGCGGTCTGGGCGATGGCCTCGCGCAGGGCCGGCTCGATCAGGTCGAAGGCGGCAGCGCTGGCGCCGACCATGGCCACCGGCGCCGGATCGATCAGCGCAAACAGGCTGCCGAGCCCGAAGCCGAGCGCCTCGCCGGCCTTGCGGTAGGCTTCGCGCTCCGGTCCGTCCATCTCGCGCGCCCGGGCCGCCAAGGCCCGCATGTCGGCGTCGCTGACATCGGCGACCGGCTCGGCGTTCTCGCTCAACAGCCTTGCGTTGCGCCAGATGGCGTAGTTGCCGGCATAAGCCTCGACGCAGCCGCGCCGCCCGCAGCGGCAAAGCGCGCCGCCCGGCCGATGGATCATGTGGCCGAATTCGCCGCCTGAGGAGTGGGTGCCGGTGAACAGCTCGCCCTTCAGCACCAGCCCCATACCGATGCCGTGCGAGAGCAGGATGGCGATGAAATCGTCGCGGTAGCGATCCGGGTGGCGCCAGCGCAGCGCCACGGCCATCATGTTGCAGTCGTTCTCCATGATGGCCGGGATGCCGAACTCGCGTTCCAGAATGTCGGCGAAGGCGATGTTCGTCTGCGGCGTGATCGGCGACCACAACATGGCGCGCGCGTGGGAATCGGTGATGCCCTGGATCGCCAGCGCGATGCGGGCGACGCTTTGGACATCGAGGTCGGGATCTTCGAGCCGGCGCCGGACGATGGCGACACATTCGTCGATCAGCGCGTCACGCGACATGGTCAGCGTGTCCAGCCGGCGCTGTTCCTCGGCGACCACTTGTCCGGCATAATCGATGACGGCGACCGACAGGAAATTCAGCGACAACACGACGGCCAACACCGCAGCGGCTTGCGGATTGAGGCTGAGGCCGACCTGCGGCCGGCCGCGTTTCAGCGAAACCGTCTCGCTCGCCTTGCTCTCGGCCAGGATGCCTTCCTGGATCAGGTCGGCAGAGATCGCCGATATGGTCGAATGGCTGAGGCCGGTGGTCGCGGCGATCTCGGTCCGCGACGGCTGGCCTGCCCGGCGCACGGCCGAAATCACCATCGCCCGGTTGCGCCGGCGCAGATCGTCATGACGGATTCCCACCGACATTTTTTGTTTCCTCCTCATTGCCGCGGCCGCTCATGAATCGGAAGCCGTCGGTATGTCGGACAAATACTGGCAGAAGCAAAAGGGGCTGTCATTATTTATTCCGAGCCTCGAAAAAATCTCGACAGGACGTCAAAATCCATCAGAAATGTGTTGACAGTGCTTCGGCCTTGGACCAGTATTTTTTCGAGGCTCGAAAAAAATAGAGCCTTTGTGCCGGCCTTCGGGCCAGTTGGTCGCGCCCTACGCGGCGCAGGGAGGAATATCATGAAGAGATTCGCAGCCGCCATTCTGGCGGGGGTCGCCATGTCGCTGACGCTCGCGTCGGCCGCGCAGGCCAAGGACAAGGTCATTGGCGTTTCGTGGTCGAACTTCCAGGAAGAGCGTTGGAAGACCGACGAAGCCGCCATGAAGGCGGCGATCGAGGCCGCCGGCGATAAATATATCTCCGCTGACGCACAGTCCAATCCCGGCAAGCAGCTGACCGACGTCGAAAGCCTGATCTCGCAGGGCGCCAACGCGCTGATTATCCTTGCGCAGGATGCCTCGGCCATCGGTCCGGCGGTGCAGAAGGCGCTGGACGAAGGCATTCCGGTCGTCGGCTATGACCGGCTGATCGAGAACAAGGACGTCTTCTATCTGACCTTCGACAACCAGGAAGTCGGCCGCATGCAGGCCCGCGAAGTGTTCAAGGTGGCGCCGGAAGGCAATTACGTCTTCATCAAGGGCTCGGGCGCCGACCCTAATGCCGATTTCCTGTTCGCCGGCTCCATGGAAGTGCTCAAGGATGCCATCGACAGCGGCAAGATCAAGAATGTCGGCGAGGCTTATACGGACGGCTGGCTTCCCGCCAACGCCCAGAAGAACATGGAACAGTTCCTGACCGCCAACGACAACAAGGTCGATGCGGTGGTTGCCGCCAATGACGGCACCGCCGGTGGCGTCGTCGCGGCGCTGACGGCGCAAGGCCTGGCCGGATCCGTCCCGGTTTCGGGCCAGGACGGCGACCATGCCGCGCTGAACCGTATCGCGCTCGGCACACAGACCGTATCGGTGTGGAAAGACGCGCGCGAGCTCGGCAAGAACGCCGCCGAGATCGCCTCGCAGCTGGCCGACGGCAAGCCGATGACAGACATTGCCGGTGTCAAGGATTTCACCACGCCGGGCGGCAATGTCGTCAAGTCGCTGTTCCTGACGCCGATTGCCATCACCAGGGACAATCTCAACGTCGTCATCGACGCCGGCTGGATCAAGCAGGAAGAGGTCTGCGCCGGCGTGGCGGCGGGCACCGTCCCGGTCTGCAACTGATCCGCCTTCGCCAAAAAACTTGAAACGCCGCGGCTTCACGCCGCGGCGTTTTTTCAAAAGAGTTGTTTTTCCGCGTCTCGCGGGTAATTTCTAAGCTGCTTCCGGCATCCGCGGCAGACGGCAACGGTGGGAGGACATCATGACCGACACGATTTCCAACACGCCGGTTGCTGACCGGGCGCGTGAATCCGAGCTCAGCCCCTTCGGCCGCTTCCTCAAGGCAACCGAGCTCGACATACGCATGCTCGGCATGGTCGGCGCGCTGCTGATCATCTGGGTTGGAATCCACATCCTGTCGGGTGGGCTTTTCCTCACGCCGCGCAATCTCTGGAACCTGTCGGTGCAGACTTCCTCGGTCGCGATCATGGCGACCGGCATGGTGCTGGTCATCGTGATGCGCAACATCGATCTTTCGGTCGGCTCCGTCGAAGGCGTCATCGGCATGGTGATGGGCGTTGCGCAGGCAGAATTCCTCATCCGCGTCATGGGATTCCAGCTTGGAAATCCCTGGATATGGGTCATCGCACTGGCTGCCGGCGTGGTGCTCGGCCTCATGATCGGCGCGCTTCAGGGCTTCATCATCGCCTATCTCGAGGTTCCGGCCTTCATCGTGACGCTGGGCGGCCTGCTGATCTGGCGCGGCATGGCGTGGCTGATGACGAGCGGGCGCACCGTCGCGCCGCTCGATGCCACCTTCCAACTCATGGGTGGCGGGCCGCGTGGCTCGATCGGGGCGACCGCGAGCTGGATCGTCGGCATTCTCGCCTGTGTGGCCGTCGCCTTGATGCTGCTCAACGGCCGGTCGCAGCGCAAGCGCTTCAAGTTTCCGTTGCGCCCGGTCTGGGCGGAGAGCCTGCTTGGTGTTGTCGCCTGCGCCGCCATCCTCGGCGCCGTCTGGATCGCCAATTCCTATCCCTGGCCGATCGGCATCGTGCGCCAATACGCCCAGCGGAACGGCATCACCATCCCCGAAGGCGGGCTGTTCATCGCCCATGGCATCGCCATACCGGTGCTGATCGCGGTCGCAGTCGGCATCGTCATGACCTTCATCACCCGGCGCACCCGTTTCGGCCGCTACGTCTTTGCCATCGGCGGCAACCCGGAAGCGGCGGAACTCGCCGGCATCAACACGCGCTGGGTGACCATGAAAGTGTTCATGATCATGGGCGTTCTGGCCGCGATCAGCGCGGCAATTGCTTCGGCCCGCCTCAATGCGGCGACCAATGCGCTGGGCACGCTGGACGAACTCTTGGTCATCGCAGCAGCCGTCATCGGCGGCACGTCGCTGGCCGGCGGCTCCGGCACGGTGCTCGGCGCCATGCTGGGCGCGCTTCTGATGCAGTCGCTGCAGTCCGGCATGGTGTTGCTCGGCATCGATTCGCCGCTTCAGAGCGTCGTCGTCGGCGCCGTGCTGGTCGTCGCCGTCTGGCTCGACACAGTCTACCGCAAGCGGGTCTGAGCATGATCCCGAGCCGAAGGTCCGCGTCAGCGAAAAGTGGACATCCGTTTCGGTCCAGCATCATGCTCGGCAAAACCATGGAAAGGAACGATCATGGCTGACACGACTGCTCCCACGCCACTGATCGACATGCGCAACATCTCGATTGCCTTCGGCGGCATTCGCGCCGTCGACGATGCGTCGATCGACCTTTTCCCGGGCGAGGTCGTGGCGCTGCTCGGCCACAACGGTGCGGGAAAGTCGACGCTGATCAAGATCCTGTCCGGCGCCTACAAGCGCGATTCGGGCCAAATCTTCGTCAATGGCGAGGAGGCTTCGATCGCCAATCCGCGCGACGCCAAGAAATACGGCATCGAGACGATCTACCAGACGCTGGCGCTCGCCGACAATGTCGACGCCGCCGCCAACCTGTTCCTCGGCCGCGAGCTGATGACCGGCTGGGGCACGCTCGACGATGGCGCCATGGAGGCCGAGGCGCGCAACGTGATGGGCAGGCTCAATCCCCGCTTCCAGCGATTCAAGGAGCCGGTGGTCAAGCTTTCGGGCGGCCAGCGGCAGTCGGTGGCGATCGCGCGCGCCATCCTGTTCAACGCCCGCATCCTGATCATGGATGAGCCGACGGCGGCGCTGGGACCGCAGGAAACGGCGCAGGTCGGCGAACTGGTCATGCAGCTCAAGGCCGACGGCATCGGCATCTTCCTGATCAGCCATGACATCCACGATGTGTTCGAGCTTGCCGACCGCGTCTGCGTCATGAAGAATGGTCGGGTCGTTGGCACGGCGCGCACCGGCGACGTGACCCAGGACGAGGTGCTCGGCATGATCATTCTGGGCAAGTGTCCGCCAGGCGCCATACCGGGGCCAGGCGCGCTGAAGATCGCCGCCTGAAGCGTCAAATACCTGTCACGTGATATGCCAGCCGTCATGATGGTTTGGCCGCGCCATTGTGTTGCCACGGGGACTTGCCCATAAGATGGGGAACCATGGGTCGCAGCCGCAGCTTGAAGAAGTTCTTCCCGATCGTCGCTTTCATCGCCGTCGCGCTGATCAGCCTGACAATGGCGGGATTCGCCTATTTCGCCACCCAGGAAGCGGCGCGCATCAAATTCGAGGCGACGGCGGACGACGCCCTCAACCGGATCGATAGCCGCATCGACCTGCATCTGTCACTGCTGCGATCGACACATGCGCTGTTCGAGGCTCGCAATGGTGACATTTCGCGGGGCGAGTTCAAGGCGTTCTTCGATGCGCTGGGTATCAACGACAATTTCGCCGGCCTGCGCGGCATCGGCTTTCTCCGGCTGTTGAGAACCGGCGACGAGGCAGCGGTCGAGCGTGCTATCCTGCACGACTATGGCGTCAGCGATGCGATCTATCCGGCCACGACGACGCTGCCATGGCGTGCGCCCATCACGCTGTTCGAGCCGCTGGACCCTTCCAATCAATCCGGCATCGGCTACGACATGTTCACTGAACCGGTGCGGCGCGAGGCGATCGAAAGGGCGATGGCCGACAACCAGCAGCACGCGAGCGGGCGCGTGCAGCTAGGCCAGGAAACAGGTGCTGCGCAGACCTTCACCGGCTTCCTGGTCTTCGTGCGGCTCAACATCGAAACCGCGGCGGACGGCATCGATGCGTCCAGATCCTCGACAACAGGCTTGCTTTATGCGGCGTTCCGCGCCCGCGACCTGTTCCAGACCGCGCTCAGCCGGACGCCGCTGCTGCCGGTCAACATCGAAATCTATGACGGCAGGGTGGATGCCGACCATCTTTTGTTCCAGTCGGAAACGCCGCCGGCGTCGAGCTTCGGCGACAGGTTGCTGGTTTCTCGCGAACTCACCATCGCCGGGCGTCCATGGACCGTCCTGTTCAGGCCGACAAGCGCCTTCTCGCAACCGTCCTCGCGCGCCATTCCGGTGATGCTCGGCCTGTTCGGCCTGCTGCTCGCGGGAACCATCGCGCTGGTGGCCCGCTATCAGGAGCGGGCCTATGACGCGGTCTCGCTGCTTCATGAGACGACGGAAAAAAGCCTGCTCGAAAAAGACCTGATGCTGCAGGAGATGAAGCACCGCATCAAGAACTCGATCACACGGGTGCTGGCGATTGCGCGCCAGACGGCGTCGCACGCCACCGACGTCCACGAGTTCTCGTCCTCTTTTTCGGCTCGGCTGCAAGCGATGGCGGCTTCTCAGGACATGCTGACGCGCTCGCGCTGGCAGAAGGCCGATCTTGGCGATCTCTTGCGCATCGAGCTTGGCCAGGTGTTCGGCAAGGAGCTTCCTGACGGGATATTGTCGGGGCCAGAGGTGTTGCTCGACGAGACGACGACGCAAGCGCTCGGCCTGACCTTTCACGAACTGGCGACGAACGCGCTAAAATATGGCGAAACCGGCAATTCGGCCATTACCAGGAACGGCGACTGGTCGCTCAAGGTCGACTGGTCGGTCGAAGGCCACAGGAGCGACCGAACGCTGGTTCTCAATTGGCGCGAAGCCGGCAAGAAGAAGCTCGAGCCACCGGTCAAAACAGGTTTTGGCACCAAGCTGATCGATCTGAACGTGACGCGCGAATTGCGCGGTACGATCAATCGCGATTTTCACGATAGCGGGCTAAGCGTGGAAATCAGGATCCCGCTGTCGGACTGAAACACTGCCGCAAACCGACCGATTTCGAAGGCGCCCAAATGTAGCGCCCCAAATACAGCGTCCCAATACAGCGACCAAGTAAAGAGAGACCGGCCCGTCCGGTCTCCGCGTCCAATGCCTCCTGCGTTTGAAACGGATCAGCAGCGCGCCGTAAACAGACGGCCACGGTTGTCGCGGTACTGGCAATAGCCATTGCGCAGGTTGCGCACCAGCAGGCCGGTACCGGCACCGATGGCTGCGCCCACCAGCGCACCCTTGCCGCCGTCAATCAGGCCGCCGGCCAGAGCGCCGACACCGGCGCCGACGCCGACATCCTGCTCGGTGGTGCTGCAACCGCTGACCGCGATTGCGGCAACCATGGCAATAATCATCTTCCGCATAGGGTCACTCCTCGCCTTTGTCCTCACTTGTAACTCCGCCCGTCATTTATCACGCGAAAAAGCGATTTGCCCTGCTCGATTTTATTGTTGGCTAAGAGAATCTTTTTCGGGGCGCGCGCCGCTCGAGGCAAGCTCGAAGTCGGAAATCTCCACGGAAGCGTCGAGGGTGCCGTCCGGGCGTACGTTCCAGACGATCCGGTCGTAGTCATCCTCAAGTGCCGGATCGACGGAAAGGCATTTGGCAATGATGCGCGGAGCCTGACCCTGCACATCGCCCATGGCAAACGGACGCGCCGCGGTGCACTCCTGAGCGGTTTCGAAAACGCTCACCGATACGGGCAGTTCGCGGCACTCGGTCATCGTGTTCGAACAGCCGATGACCAGCAGCACGGCAGCGATATGTTCCATGGCGACGGTCCTCCCGCCATAGAACGGGCCACATCCGCCAAAGTTCCGGCGATACAGGCCCGCGCGACCATGGAGAACAGGCCGACATCAGGCAAGCACGAGCCGCCGGCCGCTTTGCGTCCGACGCTTTGCTTTAAATTGTTATCGCAAAACCGCTGCACACCCTTGGTTCAGGCCCGAGGGGCTTGCTTCTGCGCGAATGCATCAGACCAACTGGAACGCGGCGGCCAGGACGACCACTGCAGCTAGCCCGATTGCGGCGAGGCCGGGAATCGGCAGGGAATCACGGGGCGACCGCATTGCGGATGCTTCGGGGTCCTGAAACCCGCTCATCGAAACGCGTGCGGCCTGTTCCAGCCTGTTGATGTCGGCAACCGTCAAAGCCATTTCTCCCGTACTGCGCAGCAAACTGCGATCGAAAACGTCATGCGGAGTGGTGCCTGAGAAAAACAGCATCGAACCTTATGGTGAACAGATGGTTAAAGCCGGCGCGGCCGGTATCCCCACCCCTCTTGGCC